>DUOI01000106.1 GCA_012838915.1 Clostridiales bacterium | reverse complement strand
GATTAGTTTCGTGCAGTCTTTGAGCCATCACATATTCTCCTTTAACTTTTCGGCAAAGAATGAGTTTACATTTCTGACTTTTTTTAACCATAAATGGTACCTTTTTTCCTATTATATCATCTAAATGTCCTATTAACCAATAGAACTATTGTCCTATACCGCTGGGACCTTTTTACTATTTACTGTTCAAATAACTGAAAAAATCACTAAAGAACTTTTGTACCATAATTCCCGCAGCATGTCGCCCGGCGTCACCAAAGAACCGAAGTTAATATATTAAATATAACTGCTCACTTATGCCGCCTGATGTATTTGAAATTGCTTTTATTCCATATGTTTTAATAAAAGAAATGTCAAGTGAAAGGATGATTTTATGAAAGTAGTTTCTTAAGACTATAAAAACTAAGTAACATTCACTCTATTATAAATTAATCAGGAACGAAATAATTCGATAACGATAAAAAAAGCACAAAAGTGTTCTTATATCATGCAGAACCTCCAACAATAAAAGCCGAATAAGCCTAAATCATAAATCCTCGTATTTGGTGCGGATGATTTCAATTCCTTTTACAACATCTTTTTGAGGTGTTTGAGGAGCATATTCGAGAATCATCTCACAGTTGTTCTTTAACCATTGAAATGAGTCGAAAATCGGTTCCCAGTTGATATTTCCCTGATAAACAGGCAGATGCTGATCATTGGTTCCGAAATTATCGTGAATATGAAGACCATGAATTTTTTTGTTAAGGCTTCTGAACAGAACAGGTATATCCCAACCGTTTACATGCGCATGACCAATATCAATCAAGGAATAAATATTATCATTGTTTAAGATAAGATTCTTATAAAATTCAAGATCCGCAACTATATTGCCGCATTTATGGAAACCTACATTTTCCACCCAAAGTTCACAGTTGTATTTTTTCGCCATATCCGCCAGAAGCATTACTCTTTCTTGCAAAAGCTCTTTTTTATAAGATACTTCGCGTGCATCCATTTTCTTTATGCCATTTGTATGCAGCACCATATACCGTGAATTCATCGCTTCAGCCAATTCAAAACATTCTTCATGTCTATCAAGACTATATTGCAGCAGAATCGTTCCTTTTTCAGCCAGAATCTCACACCTTGACATAGGGCAATGCATACCTACCCTGGTTTTATCCACAAAATCTTTTATATATTTTTTAAGCAGGGAAGTCTTATAAAGCGGCAGCAAATCAAAAAAAAGCTCAATTCCGGTATCCAAGCGGCTCAATTCTCCAAGAGTGCGTATGTAATTCGAAATATCCAGTGCGCTTAATACAAAAGTACTTACACTAATCATATGATTCTCCTCGCTACTTTAATCCGGAATGGGCAAAGCTTTCTATAAATTGCTTCTGGAAAAAAAGGAATACAATCAATAATGGAGCAACAACAAGAAATGTCGCAGCACATACATCACTCCACTGAGCTCCTGTTTCATAGGTCATGGCAAAAATAGCAAGCCCAAGTGTAAGCGGTCTTTTTTTCACTGAGTTTATCATAACAAGCGGCCATAGGAAATTATTCCACTGGTATGATGCTGAAATAAGTCCAAAGGCAATATATGCAGTCTTCAGTAATGGAACATAAATCTGCACCAGCATACGCGGAAGACTACATCCGTCAATTTTTGCCGCTTGCTCAAGCTCATAAGGAATTGTCTTTATTGTTTGCCTCATCATAAGCGTTCCCATAGCGGACGCAAAGAATGGAAGCATAATTCCCAGCTTCGTATCAATTAGCCCCAATTTACCCATAAAACGATAATTAGGCATAATTAACACATCTGGTGTAATCATCAGCTGTGTGAGAAATAACACAAACAGCACTTTGCTCCCATAAAAATCCAATCTTGCGAATGCATATCCGGCAAGAGTAATAAGAACAAATTGAACAGCAAGTGTACCGAAAACAACAATAACAGTATTCGCATAATACTGCCCAAAGGGCGCTGCTTCCCATATCCTTTTAAAGTTTTCTATTGTCGGCCATGTTAATTTCAAGAGATTAAGCGCATCACCGGCAGGTATAAATGCGGTGCGGATCATCCAGAGCAATGGCACCATACAGATAACGGCAAACAAATACAT
>DUOI01000105.1 GCA_012838915.1 Clostridiales bacterium | reverse complement strand
CAAAGATTCTGGCGGCCAAGTTTCTTGCTGCCCTGGTAATCTGCATGGTGGTTTATGTAACCGGCAGTCTGCTTAATATCTTAACAAACGGAATCTGCTTCGGTTTCACGGATTATGCTTTCCCCAATTATACGCTGTCCGGTGAGATTGGATTCTTTGCCTACTATCTGCCAAAAATGCTGGCATGCATTGTTCCAATAATATTTGGCTATGCCGTCGCCTTTATGCTTTCCGTAATTATTAAGAATGTGGCAGTTTCCATTGCTATCCCCATAGCCGTATATATAGCAAGCATAATATTCATGGCCGCTGTTTCCTATAGGGGAGCAGCAAAATGGCTTGCCTATACTCCCTTACCATACATGCAGTTATCTTCTTATTTTACTCAAGGTTCCACTGTATCCCATGGTATCAGCGGAGGCATGCCTGTAAATATAAACCTGACTTATGGTATAATTCTCTTGTTAGCCTTGTCTGCATTGTGTACAGTTTTATCATCCATCGTGTTTCAAAAGAGAGATATTGTAAATTAAGGAGAAAATTCAATGGATAATACCAACAATCCCTTTCTGGAAAAATATAAGAAGAAGGCGGATGAGCGGAAAATCGAAGGCACCGGCGAAGCCGCAGCCGGTGAGGAGCAGCCTGATTTGGCATATGAAATAAAGAGCGGTTTTGTTAAGCCGGAGAAAAAACAGTCGTCCGGCCAACCTGCCAAGGCCGCGGCAAAAACCGGAAGACAGGCAATTATCATCGCCGGAGCAGCCATCCTTGTAATTGTTATAGTCGGGCTGGTACTGCTGCTGAACCGCGGAATAGAGATGATTGATCTTACCGGCTGGACGGAAAACGATGCTCAGCTGTGGGCCAGAAACAACGGTATTTTGCTGCAAACCGAGCAGGAATTCAATGACGAGTTTGAAGCGGGCAGAGTGATATCCCAAAGCGTAGCTGCGGGCAGCCGAATTAAAAAAGGTGAGTTTGTAAAGCTCACCATATCAGCAGGGCATGACCTGTCCGTTACCCTGCCCATTCCTGATTTCATGTCCATGACCAGGCAGGAGATCGACGCCTGGGCTGCCGAAAACTTTATGACAAAGGTACGCATCACCACGGAATACAGCGATACTGTTGAAGCGGGAAGGGTTATCCGGTTCGAAATCAATGACGACACCGTTGTTAATGAGATAAGAAGAGACAGCCCGATTTATATTATTATATCCAAAGGGCCGGAAGAAACCGAAGGGGCTGTCGTAGAAATGCCGGATTTCAAGATTATGTCTGTCTCCGAGGCGTATGTCTTTGCTGAAGAAAACGGCCTTGTGTTAACCGTTGAGGAGCAATATAATGATTTTGCCCCGCTGGGCGCAATCCTTTCTCAAAGTATTAAAGCCGAGGAAAAAGTTCCGGCAGGCACGGAAATCACCCTGATTGTATCCAAGGGAAAAATGATAACCATCCCTGATTTTTCTGAACTGGCAAAGGAGGTTGCCCCCTCAGTGGCCGGAGAACTGGGTATTGCCATAACCATTAATGAAAGATATTCCAGCAAGCCCGCCGGTGCATTTATCTCCCAAAGCATCAAGCCCGGTACCGTATATGAATCAGGGCAGGTAGTGGAGCTCAATTATTCCATAGACAACAGAATTACCCTGCCTTCCTTTGTTGGTCAGACCAGGGATGCCATTGAGGCCTGGGCAAAGGAGTTGAATAATAACGGCGCTTCCATCCGGATCAAGGTGACCAATACCAAGAGCAATTCCCCGCCGGGAACCATCCTGAGCCAAAGTAAGGCCAATACCCTAATCGGCATTAGTGCTACAATAAACATAACCGTATCCAGCGGCAAAGTGGTTTATGTTCCTGATTTTGTAGCGCCTGCAGGTTCCGGTTACGATGCTGCCATAACCAGGGAGAAAGCCATTGCCATTTGTGAAGAGCTCAACATCGTGCCCGTGTTTGTGGAGCAAAGCAAGTCCGGCAGGCTGCCCGGCGAAATTTGGTCCCAAAGTATCAGCGCCGGCAAGGAAATAAATGAAGGATCCACTATTACTCTTAAGTATACCCCTGCCAATGTACAGGTGATAGTACCTGATTTCACTAATCTGACCAAAGCGGACATTTGGGCAAAGAATTATCATAAGTCTTTCGACATCAGGTTTGTGGAGGGTACTGAGTATAAGGAGGGCATGGAAGATAAGGTTTATGTGCAGTCATTGCAGGCCGGTACCAAGGCTGCATCCGGCAGCATAATCACCCTTACTTTAAGGCCAAAGCAATCAGGGCTGCCGGGAGGCGCCGACCCGGATGCAGAGGGCTGATTCAAATCAGCAGGTTATGATATTTTCCTGCTAGATTACCCCAACATTTATTATAGAACCACATTTATTATAGAACCTATTATAATACCATTTAATATAGAATCACATTCATTACAGAGCTAAAAATCAGGCAGGGCCGAATCCCTGCCTGATTTTCATTTTTGTCTTTATTTAAGAATAACGATAAACCAAAAATTTCTCATAATCATCCTCTTTATCCGGTAATCTTATTTGCTTAATCAACCGAAAGGGCGTACTGTTTTTTAGGAATCTTTCATATTCCTGCATCGGATAATAAAGGATAATATCTACGGAACGTTTATTTTCCCTGACTGACCCGAGAATGTTTCCAACTACCTCTTTGAATACTTGGATTGAAAAAGGGTTAAAAAAGTAGAACCGATTATCTGCAGGCTCCAATTCATAATCTTCTGCGGCACCATAGTGAAAATGGATGGGGGCTTTTATATGTTGATTAAGTTTCATATAGGCAGCTTTATTCCTTATTGCCTGTTCATATGTCTTTTCCATTACCTCCACACCTGTCACAGGTATATGAAAATGATTGTGTATGTAAAATGCAACCCTTCCCCTGCCGCATCCGAAATCCACCACCCTGTCCTTTTCAGTAAATTGATACTCCTCAAAGAATTTATCCAATGCTTCGTATGGTGTGGCTTCATATCTGTTGTAATGCACAGTTTGATATATCCATTCACCGAACCCGCCGGTTTCAATGCCAAGTAATTTGTCATATTCTTCTTCAGTCATATATTATCATCCTTGTCCGTCAGCTTCATATATCCGAAATTGTGTGCTGCAACTTATTTACAGAATATAAGTTTTCATTTCCTCAGCCATAATTGGACTGCTGTAATGTAAAGCAGCTTCATTAATTATATCCTGCTCTGCATATCCCGGCCATATATGGCTCAGGATGAGGTTTTTTACCCCTGCATCGGCAGCGATTCTCCCCACTTCATCGGCTGTAAGATGGGCAGCCTGATCGGTTTTATCCTTCTCCAGCAGGCCTGTATCAGCTACCAGGTAATCAGCTCCCTTTGAAAAGTCACCAATCCTTGTATTCATATTTGTATCACCGGTGTAAACCAACTTTCCTCCCGAATGTTCTACAGCCATGGCAAAGCTTTGAACCGGATGTGACATTTCACGGAAGGTAAAAGAAATCTCACCAATGTCCGCCTGCAACCCATCCTGTATGATAACAGGCCTGAAGACCGGTGACGAAGTAACCAGCCCGTATATATCGGCAGGAGCATTCGGTAAATAGACCGGTATGGATTCAATATTTATGATACCCCTGGCCTTCCCGATTTCCAAAGCATATCTTAGAATCAGCATGTCCGCCATATGATCGCTGTGCAGATGAGATAACACTATTCCGCTCAAATCCTGTATATTGCAAATCTGCTGTAATCGGGACAATACACCGCTGCCGCAGTCAACCAGCACCCGGGTACCGTCTTGTTCTGCCAGATAACCTGAACAGGCTCCTCCCGCTGCCGGGTACGGGCCGTATTTCCCCAATACTGTAAGTTTCATAATTGTTCCTCCGTATTGTTATTTACTGCCACACACTTGGTTATTCCGGTTTTATTCATTATATTGGCTGTTCTTCTGAATCAAACCTTTTGATTCCATGTTTGGTAACCATCCCCATAACCAACGGCTTTAATTTGGGTCTGGCACTGCGAATATGAATCCCGCTTCGAAGCATTTGAGAAGCTTCCTCAAACATATCAAGCTTATTGATGTGCAATTCTGCCAAAATGTCACCCTCATGCACCGGGTCGCCTACGCGCTTATGCATGATCAGCCCTGCAGCATGATCAATGTCATCTTCCTTTTTGGACCTTCCTGCACCGGTCAGCAGGGAACATAAGCCGATTTTTTCTGCATCTATAGATGAAATATATCCCTCGGCATCGGCCTTTACCGGAATGATATGTTCCGCACCGGGCAGCAGGCTGAAATCATCCAAAACGTCCCTGTCTCCGCCCTGGCGCTGTATCATTTCACCCAGCTTATTGAGCCCCCTGCCCGATTCCAAAGCTTCACTTGTCATAATAAGCCCTTCGTCCAGGCTTGAGCATGCTTTTGCAGTCAGCAGCATATTGGCGGCCAGATAAATGGAAATATGCTTAAGCGGTCCCTGCCGTTTGTTTTTCAACACCTCTACAGCTTCCTTTACTTCCAGTGCATTGCCGACTGCCATACCCAGAGGCTGATCCATATCGGTGATTACTGCCATAACATCCCTGCCTGCTCTCACCCCGATTTTAACCATTGCATCAGCTAATAAAAAGGAATCATTCACAGACCGCATAAATGCACCGCTGCCTGCCTTTACATCCAGCACAATGGCATCGCTGCCGGAAGCTATTTTTTTACTCATTATGCTGCTGGCAATCAAAGGTATGTTGTCCACTGTACCTGTTACATCCCGAAGTTCATATAATAGTTTATCCGCAGGGACCAGATCCTTGCTTTGGCCAATTACGGCAAGACCTATGGATTCAACCGCATTAATGAATTCCTCCATTGAAAGGTCGGTTTTAAAGCCCGGAATCGATTCCAGCTTATCCAGAGTCCCTCCGGTATGGCCCAGACCCCGCCCTGACATCTTGGCTACAGGCACACCGCAGGCTGCTACCAGAGGAGCGGTAATCAATGTAGTAGTATCCCCTACCCCGCCTGTACTATGTTTATCCACCTTAATCCCGCTTATTCGGGATAAATCCACCTTATCGCCCGAATTCGCCATTGCCAGAGTCAGATCCACCGTCTCCCAACTGTCCATCCCATTACAGCATACAGCCATCAGTAAAGCTGATGCCTGATAATCGGGAATACTTCCATTTACAAAGCCTTCTATGAAGAAGTTGATCTCTTCCCTGGACAGAGCTTCACCATGACGTTTTTTCGAAATGATATCTACCGCCCGCATAGCTTTCTCTCCTTTGTATTGCTGATTCTATTCCTATTATACCAGACTTTAGGTTTGAAAAAGGAAGAATATGCAATTATTTAAACCTGGCTGTAAAGTGATGAATATATTTTGCTAATTATCTTTAGAATCCTTGACATATCATTATGCTACGTTGGATAATTGGTGTATATAACGTATGGAGTTTAAGAAAACATCTATAATCTATGTTAATATCTAAGGGTATATTTAAAACATATAAATGATTTACATTATACAGCTCAATGGTTTGGAGGCATTTGAACAGCATGACGGATAATTTTAAAACTGAGAACGACAATAACAGTAACACAAAAAAGCGGCCTTATACTGCAAATAGCCAGGAAGCATATTCTTTAAGGAAGTCACTGCGTACCATAGGGGTGGAAATTCCCGAAATCTTGTTGCCAAACAGGCAGGTTGATTTGCAAAAATGGGCGGTGGTAGCCTGTGACCAATACACTTCGCAGCCTTCCTACTGGCATTCTGTTGAAGAATATGTATCAGAGTCCCCTTCCACCCTGCATATGATTTTCCCCGAGGTTTATCTGGAGGATGACGACAGGCAGCAGCGAATAACCAATATCTCCAATGCCATGCGGCGGTATATGGATGAAGATGTTCTTGTACAATTGCCTCCATCCCTGGTTTATGTTGAACGTACTCTGCGTACCGGAAAACGCAGAGGTCTGATGGTCGCCCTGGATCTGGAGCAATATGATTATCATGAAGGTTCTCAAACCCTGATTCGTGCAACGGAAGGAACTGTGCTGAATCGACTGCCTCCCCGAATTGCTATCCGGCAGGATGCAATGCTGGAAGTACCACATATCATGGTGTTGATTGACGATCCCGGGAAAACGGTGATTGAGCCAATCTCTGAGGAAATATCGGAGGCTGAAAAATTATACGATTTTGAATTGATGATGAAGGGAGGGCGAATCAGAGGTTATCAGGTGTCAAAACCCGCAGCAATAAAAAAAGTTCTTCATGCCCTTGCCCAATTGGCTGACCCGGAAACCTTTCAGAAAAAATATGATGTAGGCAAAGACAAAGGTGTTCTGCTCTTTGCCATGGGAGACGGAAACCATTCCTTCGCTACTGCAAAGGAATGCTGGGATAATCTGAAAACAGGCCTAAGTGAAGAAGAAAAACAAGATCATCCTGCCCGCTTTGCTATGGTAGAGCTGATAAATGTTCACGACGATTCCCTGGTATTTGAACCCATTCATCGGGTTCTTTTCCAGGCAGATCCGGTACAGGTACTAACGGCTATGAAGAAGTACTATGCTGCTGCGGGACAGGGCTTTGATTACGAATCCTTTTCTTCCAAGGAGGAAATGAAAGAAAAATATAAGGCTCTTCTGTTAAGAAAAGCAAATAACGGGGATCCACCTGTCCACTTGATCCCCTATATGTGTTCCGGGGAATGGGGTATTTTAAAAATCAGCCGGCCAAAAAGAAACCTGGAAGTCGGCACTCTGCAGGAATTTCTGGATGATTATCTTAACAGGAACAAAGATGTTTCCATTGACTATATCCATGGGGAAGATGTAACGGCGGAGCTGGGCTCCAAAGGAGGCAATATGGGATTTCTTCTTCCCATCATGAACAAAAATAATTTGTTCAAAACCGTTATTGTAGACGGAGTGCTGCCCAGAAAAACCTTTTCCATGGGAGAAGCCCACGAAAAGAGGTTTTATCTGGAATGCAGAAGAATCATCAGATAATGAAGTTGTCATAAAAAAAGGTTACTGTAAAGCCCCCTTGTTGTTTAGCTTGGGGGCTTTTTTCTGATTTTCTACTCTGACTTTCTCTTTTCTTTACTTCCTTTTCCCTTGGTAATGCTGTGATACAGCAGCATTATCAGGTAAATGGGAAAATTGAAGATCATCGCCATGGGATTTAGCAGCACTGTCTGAATATTGTTTTCAAGGGGTTTATCATCCACCAGATATGTCCAGGTTGCACCCGGTGCAGCTAAACCTTCCTCATCCAAATTCACGCCGTCTTTTGTTATTT
>DUOI01000104.1 GCA_012838915.1 Clostridiales bacterium | reverse complement strand
TTCCTTAAAAAGAATTATCAGTAACATCCAAGCTTCTTTTAAACCTGAACATTATTATGTCGTTATGGCCAAACTCCGAAATCCTATAAACTAATTACACGATTTCTTCCTGATTCTTTTGCCTTGTATAAAGCTTGATCCGCATTATCAATAAAATGCTGTATGTTCTTTCTACTATCCGGTATGCCGGAATAAATACCTACACTGACAGTACATTTAAACTCGCGATTTTCTTCAAACACCAAATTTTGTATTATTTCACGTATTCTGTTTCCTATTAATACAGCTTGTTCATTATTTGTTTCATGCAAGAGAATTAAAAATTCCTCCCCTCCAAATCTGCAACATAGATCTAATGGCCTTACATTCTCAGATATTACCTTTGCAATGGTTTTCAATACCTCATCACCAAACAAATGACCATAGCTATCATTTACCTTTTTGAAAAAATCAATATCAGTAAAGAGAAAAGATAATGATTTCTGTTCTCTTAAAGCCCTTTGATAATATGCTTCTGCCTTATTCATAAAATATCTTCTATTATAAATTTGGGTTAAAGGATCCAAGTTAGAGCTTATTCTCAACAATTCATATGAACGCTCGTACATTATGAGCAAGAACCCTATTCCGCTTACAAACATAAGTAAAATTAACAAGATGAATGTTCCAATTTGAAGAAAATTATTGGTAAACAAACTTATATCTTTATTAAGTAGTGAATTTAATGCTCTCAGCAGAAGCAATGTAAGAAAAAACAAGCTGATTAATCCAATAAATTTTTCAAATCTGCTACTCAGATTGTTTGCGATATTTAGCAAATTCGGAATCACAAGAATACAAAAAACACTTAAAGAGGCAGTCGCAATTCTAATATTTCCCGTACCAAGCATAATCTCAAAAAGCAAAAACAAGATAATGGATAGTGCTAACAAAATGCTTTGCAATCTAAACCATATTATTTTTGTTTTTTTATTTATTCTTAGAACAATTAATGAATCCAGGTAAAAACTAATAAAGAGCAGTATATTGCCAAAGTAGACTGAAGCTATGTCGCTTATATCTCCGCGTAAGAATAATAAGATCCAGGCGATTGCCTGTAATATCTTGGCAATTCCAAATCTTTGTATCAGATTTTTTTCATGATCCGGTCCACGATATAAATAGTATCTTAATGTCAAAAAAGCCAATGCTAAGTTTCCCCAGATTAAAACTCCTATCATAGTTTTTACATCTAGTTTAAATAAGACTTCCAATAGCTTTTGATAATTCATCTTTCCATCAGCCTCCTTTCTCCTATGCCCTCAAAATCGGCATATACATTCCGACAACACATAATAGAACAGCAATATATTTCTGGAATCTGTCCCTGTTTATATTCTTTAATGAACTTGTTTGAAACCAACGTCCCTGCTATTATTGCTGCACTCATGACCGGGATTACCTGTCCCATGCAATGAGACGGTTTAAAAAATAATTTATTAACTATAATATTTAGAAAGATCTCTATAATAATTTTCATGGCTGCCAATCATTATAAGATTTAAAATATCATTATCCAATTCATAGGCAATTAAGAAAAGCTGTTTTTCAATGTGAAATTTATAAACCCTGACACCGCTTAAAGTTCCCTTTTTTTCCTGACCGATTTCCGGGCTTGTGGCTATTTTTTTTATCTCTTTATCCAGTAATTTAATCTGGCTTTTATGAAGTTTCTTCTTTTGTTTTCCAAAGAGAGGCGACTGAATAATTTTAATTCTTAATCACCTTCTCCAAAAATATAAGGGGTTCCAATACCTTCTTTCAGCTGCTGCCTTCCAAGTAAAATATCTTTTATTACTAAAAAAGATAAGTCGGGATTATCTTCTGCAATTTTACCAATGAAAGCCCAGTATTCAACCTGACCAGCCATAGATCTCCTTGATATTTTTGCAGAAATTTTTGCTTCGTCTGCAATCTTTTTTGATATTTTTATTGCCGTACTCATAAATATTGCATCTCCTTATTAATTATATGGTTGCATATTAACATATTATACAACTATATACAACTCAGCCGTAAGCATATAAGTGAAATTATATTTATGTCCCCTTTTTTCGGGTGCTTATTTCAATTTGCGCGATTTATTGTACCTTATAATTTTGAAAGAAAGTTACCGTTCTTTTTCTTTAACAAAAAAGCCTGTTATTTTCGATCGCGATGTGGTATAAGTAAGGCTAAAAAAGGAAGGGATGAGGTAAGGGATGAGGTGCTTGCACCTCCGAAAAAACTTAATAAAGCCGTGATGCTTGTATTGGCTTTCATATTGATTGTCCTGGTCGTATGCGCCGCGGCGCTTCTAATTCTGTATCGTCATAATATGACAATTCAAAACCCTGAAATCGAAAAACAACCAAACAACATTTATTCACGCACTCTGCGTATATCCGCCGATTACGATTATGACCCTTATACATTTTATGACAACAACTCCATACCAAGCGGACACGATGTGGAGCTGATTTATGAGCTTGCGGACAAGATGGGCTACAATGTCGAGTTGTCGCTTATGCCATGGAGTGAGGCTCTTGCTTCGGTAAAAAACCGTAGCGCAGATCTTGTCCTAACTGCAGCGTATTCCTCTAAGGAATCCTCCGACCTATTGCTTTCCATTCCGCTGGTCAACGACCAATTCGTAGCTTTTGGCACTACTCCCTACACCCAGATTGGCGAGCTTTATGGGAAACGTCTGGCTGTGTTGGAGGGAACCGGCTGCATTTCGGCTTTATAAAGCCCTACCGGCTTATGGATAATACAACAGAATACGCGTCGATTTCCGAGGTTTTCACATCAATTCAAGTTGGTGAATGCGACTACGCAATCGTGCGTTATTCAGTAGGGCGGCGCGCTATAGCCTCTCTGCCTGACAGCAACATTGAAGCAGTCGGCCCCACGCTTCTGAACAACTATGTGTGCATCGGCGTTGACCCTGATCAGAGCGGACTTCTTAAGGAGGTTAACAACGCTATCATTAGTGTCTCTATTGATGGAACACTGTCCGCACTCTCGAAAAAATGGTTGGGAAACTATGTGGGAACGCTGACTTTTATGGAATTGCTTCATGACAATATTGACATACTTATCTATATCGCCGGAACTATAGCGCTTATAATGTTGTTCTCTCTGCTTCTTATACGACGCTCTTTCTCACGCAAAAAAGAGACCGTTCTCAAAAGGCTGGCTGAGAGGGATCAGCTTACGGGTCTCTACAACAGAGCTACCTGTGAGGGTATCATCCGCGAAACACTCAATGCCTCCGACCCTGCACATGACATGCACGCGTTACTTATTATCGACATGGATAACTTTAAGGCTATCAATGATAACTTCGGCCATATGGAGGGAGACCTCGTGCTCTCCCGGCTGGCTGACGGGCTGAGCAAAATCTTTCGTACCGGCGACATTGTTGGGCGTCTTGGCGGAGACGAATTCTTTGTATTCATGGCTCACTGCACAGATAAAAAAGCCCCGGTAGCCAAGACAAAGCAGATCGGTGAGCTTTTTTTCAATGTCTACCGTCTCAATGAGGCTGCCTTCTGTATTTCGGCCAGCATAGGCATTGCTATGTTCCCGGAGCAGGGCGTGACTTTCACGCAACTTTATAGAAGCGCTGATGACGCATTGTACGAGGCCAAGTACCGAGGTAAGAACGGCTTTGCGCTTTTTAATGGCGAGGGCGAATATACTTACTCGAATTTCAGTACGCCTGCATCATGCAATGATGCACAATAATACAGGCCAGGAAAAGACATTGATATCAATACATGGCGGTATTAAAATCATGGTGGTATTAAAATGTATGTGGGACCTCAAATCTTTATAAAAACATGGGAAAAATGATATACTTGCTTAAAAAGATACTTATAAAAGCAGGGATTTGAAAATCTTGCCTTTGGGAGATCAGGTTATGAAGTATAGCTTACTTGTATCAACTTTGTACTATATATGCGGTTTTTTTTACATGATTTTTGGTATATATGCAATAGTTTCCAATGCAAAAAGCAGAACCAACAGGCTGTTTCTAATAACAACAGGTTCAATGGCGGTTTGGTCATTTACATTCTCCATCGCAGCCTCAGCACCTACGGCGGAAGCAAGTGCGTTTTGGAGGTGTGTGTCTGTTTTTGGCTGGGGAGTTTTTTACAGCCTTTTTCTCCACTTTGTACTGATTCTGACAAAAACTAAAAGTCGATTAAATAAGCGAATGATGTTCGCTCTAATTTATTTGCCTGCTTTTATAAATGTAGTTCTGTTTGCGCCCTTTGGTTTTCTTGCTGTGGAAAAACAATACCAAATGGTGCAAACCGATTTCGGTTGGGTAAATATGCTTCCCATTAATATGGGGGGAATTTGGTTTATTGCATACTACTCTGTATTCTCAATTACAAGTATTATATTGCTGATTCGCTGGTGGATAAAAATTAAATCTCATACCCCTCTGAAACGGCAGGCAACATACTTCTTAATATCCATACTGCTTCCCTTCTTCTTGGGAATAGCAACTGAAACTCTGCCTAACATTATTGGAATCACCATTTTCCCTCAAATGGTTATTATATTTATGATAGTTTCTGTGGCAACTCTGTTTTTAGCATTAAGAAAATTCGGCATACTTTTTGAAAGAACCAATACAGAATTCTTACCTTTGGATTCCGACATTTTGCTGGAAGAAAGCCGATTGCGTTTGTTTGAAACGGTAGCATCCATATTTACAATTGGTGCCGTGGGATCCTTTTTTGTAGGATACTTTATTGCGGGAGAAAATTTAGCAAATGAGCTTTTGCTTGCTTCAGTTGTGTTGATTCTTGGCATATTTTTAAGATTTATACCGCTTATATCAAAAAAACACATCATTCAGAATACCCTTTTTCTGATAGCAAGCATAGTGGGCATGACTTTTTTCATAATTAACGACATTAATAAGGGAGCAATAACAGTATGGGCGGTGTATACAATATTTCTTCTCTGTACCGTCATTCTAAATAGCAATATTCATACATTTCTCTTTTTGGGCGCAACCCTGATAACTCAAGTTGTTGTTTGGATAACTCACCCAAGGGTTTTTGTCGTTATCGATAGCGCTCAATATTTGAAAAGAATATTTATTATTATACTTTCCTATTTCGCTGTGCGATATCTGACAAGTGAATATGACTCAAAGCTGCGGGGATATCAAAGATTTACAAAAGAACAGGAAATGCTTGAAAAAATTTCAACCACCTTTATTTCGGTCAATACCGAAAATGCCAAAGAGAAAGTCGATGAAATGTTTGGAATGATTGCCAAAATGCTTAATTTTGACAATGCATATTTATTTGAGCTCGACGCAGGTTATGAAATTGCAACGATTCTCAATATGTATGTAAAAGATATTGAGAGCAAATCACCTCCTTTTTACCCGGGAACGAAATTTAAGACAGCAGCTTTACCCATGGCTAAGACTCTTATTACACAAAAACAGCCCGTAGGATACCTGGATATCGCAAGCATAGAAGGTGAAGAGGAAAGAAATTTCTTTGCGTC
>DUOI01000103.1 GCA_012838915.1 Clostridiales bacterium | reverse complement strand
TTATAGTGTATCTCGTTGCTGTCCAGGAAACCTTTCGCATTATTGCCGGGGATGCCTCCGAACAGGCTTATTCTGCCTCTTTTTGCAGCCATTCGTATAGCATCCTCCTGAGCTTGTCCTACCGAACAGGCAGTTATGGCAACATCCACTCCCCTGCCGTCAGTTATTCTCTTCACTTCTTCAAATACATCGACGGCGGAGGAATTGATAATATCTATTCTATTTACCAATCTCCTGGCCTCTTCGATCCTATTCTGGGATACTTCTATCATAATAACTTTTTCGGCGCCGCTGTTGAAAGCCAATTCAGCATGCATACACCCTATAAAGCCGGCACCGAATACAGCTACATAATCCCCTTTCTTGATGTTCAGGAACTCCTGTGCGTTGAGAACACAGGCTATAGGCTCAGCTACTGCAGCCTCCACGTCTTCAATAAGATTGGACAGTTTGTTAACATTTCCTGCACTGAAGGCTTTAGCGGGTATTTCCATATACTCAGCAAAGCCTCCATTATACTGAAAACCTATGGTTTCCAAATTGTCACACATATTGGGATGTCCGGATTTACAGGGATAACAATAACCACACCCTATAGCGGGAGTAATATGAACACGATCACCCTCATAAAATCCGGCAACGCTTCTTCCCACCTCAACTATGGTACCTGTTACTTCATGACCTATTATAGTATTGGGATTAATCTTACTACTGCCATGTATATATGTTCTGAAGTCAGTGCCGCAAATAGAACATGCATTTACCTTTATTACGACACTGTCCTTCTTTGCACTGGGCTTGGGCATATCCTTGAGTACCAGCCTGCCATTACCTTCATATACGTAAGCTAACATTTTATTCAACTCCATGTCATCTTTTAGTCTTCCGGCTTAAACAGCACCTTTGTAAATACTTCGGTTTTGTTATACATCATATTAAAGGCTTCCTGGCAATCTTCCAGCCTGAACCTGTGAGTCACCAGGGGATCTGTTCTTAATTTACCGCTCTTCATCGCGGCTAAGGAACTCTCCCATTCATTGATTGGCAAAGGAGCTATGGATGAATTCCATGAACCCTTTAATTTTATTTCGCCTCTTAAAATCTTGGACAAAACATTGTTTGGAAGAAGCAGATCATCATATGATATGCCGCAATAAACCACAGTACCCAGTTTCCTCACTGCCTCTATTGATTGAATCTGGGTAATCTTACTGCCTGCCAACTCTATGGATGCATCGACGCCAAAACCATTTGTCAGGTCCATAATTGTCTCCACAACATTCTGGGTTTTTCCGTTTACACAATAATCAGCGCCCAGCATTTCTGCCAGCTTCAGCTTATTGTCATATATATCCACTGCAATAACAGTATTGCATCCCATAGATTTAAGCCATTGTACCGTCAAATATCCAATTGCACCAAGGCCAAACACTACTGCTGATTGTCCGGGCAGGATGTTTGCTTTCCTGACTGCATGCAAAGCTACAGACGATGGATCTGTCATGCTGCCTGCTTCATAGTCCACTCCTGGCGGCAGCTTTAATATATTATCTGCACAAACATTTATATACTCTGCCATAGCACCGTCGATTCTGGAACCATAATAATCATAGTTATCACATACAACGGCTTCGCCTATTTGACAGAATTTGCATACGCCACAAGGTATTAACGGCATTATAGTGACCCTGTCGCCGGGCTTCACATTATTAACATCCGGCCCCACTTCAGTAACCTGGCCTGCAAACTCATGGCCTATCGTTATTGGATATCTATATGCTCCCTTGCTCATTACCCTGGGAATATCAGATCCACATACACCAACCGATTTAACCTTAATAATTACATCCTTACTCTGCTGAATCTGCGGTATATCCACTTCAACACACCGTACATCACCAGGAGAAAAAAGCTGTACCGCCCGCATTTTGCCTGCCATATAAATTCCTCCAATTAATAACCTTTTTGTGATAATGATTTATTATTATTGACTATTGCAACTCCGGAACTGGTACCCAGCCTGTCAGCACCGGCTTCCATCATCGCAACTGCCGTCTCGTAATCCCTTATTCCACCTGCTGCCTTAACACCCATATCCGGTCCGACAACCCGCCGCATTAATCTGACATCATCAATGGTTGCTCCGCCGGTGCTAAAGCCCGTTGATGTTTTTACAAAGTCAGCCCCTGCCATTTTGGCTATTGTGCATACCCTGACTTTTTCATCATCGGTTAAAAGGCATGTTTCGATGATAACCTTGACCAATGCCCTGCCTTTAGCTGCAAACACTACTGACTCTATATCATTTCTTACAAGATCATAGTCACCGGATTTCACCGCTCCGATATTGATAACCATATCAACCTCGCTGGCGCCGTTTTCAATGGCTTCCTTCGTTTCGTGCACTTTTGTTTTTGTGGATGTTGCTCCGAGAGGAAAGCCTATTACTGTACAGACCTTTACCCCTGTTCCATACAGTAGTTCTGAAGCCAGCGGAACATAGGAAGGGTTAATGCACACTGAAGCGAACCTGTTATCCGCTGCTTCCTTGCAAAGCCGGGTTATTTCCTCTGCCGAAGCATCAGCTTTCAATAAAGTGTGATCGATCGCTGCCCGGAGTCTGTCAGCATTACCGGCCCCGGGTCTGTATACATCTTTTATTGCGGTAGCAGTACTTAAACCCCCGCCTTCGGCAACCAGCTTTTTATATACTTCCTCTGTTATTGTTTCAATAATTTTTTCCAAGTCCAAGTTATGTCACCCTCTTTATCCTTTATTAACATTCATATAATCAAGCACTCCAACAATAACTGCATCTATAGCAGCATTATCGTTTTCTACCGCAATCCTGGATGCACCGCCGTCATCCACAAGAAGCACATAATCACCCCTGCCTGAGCAGGCAGTATCCACAGCTACCATTTCCTTTCCTGTAAATCTGCCCTTTTCATCTACCGGTCTCACAATCATTAGTTTCAGGCTCTGGTGGGTAGAGTGCTTTATTGTAGATACCACATTACCTACAACCAATGCAGTTCTCATCTGTTATTTTCCTTTAGCCGGACTTGCAGCCTTTGTCTTTTGAGGCAGAATACCTTCAACATCTTCGTGAGGCCTTGGAATTACATGAACGGATACCAGCTCACCCACACGTTTTGCAGCTGCCGAGCCCGCTTCCGTGGAAGCCTTGACTGCGCCAACATCCCCTCTTACCATTACCGTTACCAGTCCTCCACCCACCTTTTCCTTGCCAATCAATCTTACGTTTGCAGCCTTTACCATTGCATCGGCCGCCTCAATAGCGCCTACCAGACCTCTGGTTTCTACCATTCCCAATGCTTCTTTTATCATATTTCAATCTCCCCTCCAGTTTTTTTCAGAATACTTACGCCTGCCAACGATAAATTAAACCATTTCAAAATTGTCAGGAAAGCAGTTTTACGGCATCTCGGGTAAAATACCTTCCACATCTTCATGGGGCCTTGGAATTACATGGACGGATACTAATTCACCCACGCGTTTTGCAGCTGCGGCACCTGCTTCCGTGGATGCCTTGACTGCTCCAACATCCCCTCTTACCATTACCGTTACAAACCCGGCTCCTATCTTTTCCTTGCCAATCAGTCTTACGTTTGCAGCTTTTACCATTGCGTCTGCCGCCTCAACAGCGCCTACCAGACCCCTGGTTTCCACCATTCCCAATGCTTCTTTTTCCATAATCTTAATTACCTCCAGTCATTTCTGATTTTTATTTGTTATTCATTGTTATATGTGTCTATAACACCTGTAATCCCCATATCTATGGGTATCAGGCCTTCACCCATGCCTATTGCTGCCTCTCTGCCGGTTACAAGGTATACATGATCACCGACTCCTGCAACTTTTATCAGATCTGCTGCAATCACCACCTCATCGGTGTTGTCCAGACTTACCATCAGCAGTTTTATTCCCCTTAATGCGCTGTCCTTCACCGTTGAAACCACCGAGCCTACTACTTTACCGGTAAGCATGCTTTTTTCTCTCCATCCACATGTTTTTATACAGCTTTTTTTGTATTGATTATTCAGGCAGAATTCCCTCCACATCTCCATGAGGCCTTGGAATTACATGAACGGATACCAGTTCACCCACGCGTTTTGCAGCTTCAGCTCCTGCTTCGGTAGATGCTTTGACTGCACCAACGTCTCCTCTTACCATTACCGTCACAAGCCCGGTTCCTATTTTTTCCTTGCCGATCAGTGTTACGTTTGCAGCCTTTACCATTGCGTCTGCCGCCTCAATAGCACCTACCAGACCCCTGGTTTCTACCATTCCCAATGCTTCCTTCTTCATAGTAAATCTCCTCTCAAATTGTTTTCATTAATACAGACTTTTCATTACATCAATATGAGGTGATGGAATTATTGTGGTATTTGCTATCATCCCATTGCATTCCTCCAGGCTGATGCCTGATTCCACAGCATGATTGACGGCGCTTACATCACCGGTCATTGAAACAAAGGATTTTCCTCCCATCCCCCTTCCCAGTCTTATCTCCATAAGATCCACATCCGCTGCCTTTACAGCCGCATCTGCGGCCAATATACAGGAGGCAAGGGAAAAAGTTTCAATGACTCCTACCGCATTGACTCCATCTACAGCCGATGCACCTGAAATAGCAGTAAATACCTGAGAATGAACATTAGCTATTACAAAACTGTCTACTAAATACTCTTTTGCTATATTCAGCCCGGAATCCACAGAATTTTGAACCTCTGCCACACCGCCCTGAATAATTACCATATATTTTCCGCAGCAGATTGGTTGAGCCAGTAACAGTTTTACCTCAGCTCTCTTCATCATGGCGTCTGATATCTCTATGCCGACTGCTATGCTGTTTACCTCTACCATTCCTAAAGCATCCACAAGCTTCCCTCCTACCTTACGCCCTAATCTCTATATGATGGTCGGTTATTTCATATACAACACCGTTTATGCTGGCATGTATATTTGCGCCTACCGCATCTCCGTCTACGGTGCCAATCAAGGTTCCCTTTTTTACCTTATCGCCTTTTTTCACTGTGGGGACGGTTGGAGCACCAATATGCTGTTTCAGGGGGATTCTAACCCTATCAACCTTGACCGGCTCATCCCTCAGGGGAGCTTCCAGGTTATATACGCTTAAGCCAAGCCTTTCAATAAATCTGCCGGAAGGTACCTTTTTATAATCCCGCATCTGGCTGACCTCGTAAGGTATTGTCTTATCAGGTTTTATTCCCTTAGCAGTCAGAGCCTGTTTTACAGTAGTTACCATTCTTCCGGGTGATAAATCCATATCGCAGGAATAGAATGTGCAGAGCCCGCAGTCACAGCAGCTGAACACTGCATTTATGTCTCCTATTGCCTCTGTATTGCTGTAGCCGACTGCTCTCATTACCTTGTGGGGCTGTACGTTCAGGCCCAGAACATTGCGCGGACACAGCTGAGTACAGAAGCTGCACTGACTGCATACGGATTTTGCCAGCCGGTAATCCCGGTCCAGTGGCGCAGTTTTCTTAACAATCACCCTGTGGCTTTCCGGGAGCACTATAACACCACCGGTTGTTTTGGTGACAACCTCCGTCCAGTCATTCTCCACCCTGCCCATTGCAGGCCCTCCTATTATCAGGCTGAAACCATGCGTATCTTCAGGACCCGAAGCCAGTTTGACTACCTGTTCAAAGGAGGTGCCTACCGGCACTTTCAGAGTTACAGGATTCCTTACCTCCCCCGTCACGGTTACAATTCTTTCTGTTACCGGTATACCGGAGACGGCATCACATATATTCACCAGCGTGCCTACGTTAGAAACTATTGCTCCGACAGATATGGGCAGGGCGCCCGGCGCTACAACCTTGCCGGTCACTTCATATACCATTTGCACTTCATCCCCTGCCGGATAGAAATCATCAATCAGATGCAGCTCTATGTTTTTTTCCCTTTTAACAATGGCATCCAGTGCTTCTACAGCCTTTTCATACTTTTTCTTAAGACAGATTACGCCCCGTTTCGCGCCTGTAATCTGCATTACAGTATCCAGCCCTTTGACCAGCTTGTCAGGATATTTTTCCATTACCTGCCTGTCTACCCTGAGAAGGGGTTCGCATTCTGCTCCGTTTGCAATGATTACATCTGCTTTGTTATTAATTTTTATATGTGTGGGAAAGCCTGCTCCTCCTGCTCCTACTACTCCTGCATCTTTGATCTTCTCTATAAAAGTTTTCATCAATTAACCCCCAGGCTTCTCAAATGATTCTAAATGAACCGGATAAAGTGCATCTTCTGGATCTTGTGAAATTCTTGGCTGAAGTAAGGCCTTCCCCTGTAGGAGTTGCAATTGTAAGGGTTGTATACCCTTCACCTTCAATCCCCAACCCGGCATAAGAAGGAGCATTCTTTACGAATATCGTTGTGTCCAGGGCCAGGGCTGCTTCGGTCAGATTCCTGACATTTTCAGAATGCATGATTGCGGTATGCTTGCACCCGTTTTCTGCCTTTATCGCCTTGTCAATTGCCTCTTCCAGGCTGTCTACAATTACTATTGGCAGAACCGGCATCAGCATTTCAGTTGAAACAAAGGGATGCTCATTCGGCACCTCTGCAATAATCACTTTATAGTCAACATTTGTGTTAATTCCGCACTCATTTAATATATAACCTGCATTTTTGCCGACATATTTTTTATTGGGCGCATATTTGCCTTCCTTATTCTTAATAAGCACCCTTTCTTTTAATCTGTCTATCTCCGATGTTGACGCCCTGTATGAACCGTTATCCTCCATCAGGTTTATCAATTCTTTTGCAACATTCCTGAAGACAAATACTTCTTTTTCTGCAATACAGAGTATATTGTTATCGAAGCCGGCCCCTTTCACAATGTCAGAGGCAGCTTTAACTATGTTGGCCGTATTGTCAACTATGCAGGGAGGATTACCCGGCCCGGCAGCTATAACCTTCTTCCCGCTCCTCATGGCAACATTTACAACTGATTCCCCGCCCGTCACAACCAGCAGCCTGATATCCTTGTGTTCCATGATCCGTTTGCTGGTTTCGATGGTAGGATTCTTGGCAGTACAAAGCAGATTTTCAATGCCGCAAACCTCACGTATTGCCTGATTAAGTATTCTTATGGTTTCCATGGATACGTTTTTTGCCCCCGGATGCGGATTGAAGACTACGGCATTGCCTGCAGCTATCATCCCGATACTGTTATTAATTATGGTTGCCGAAGGGTTTGTAGATGGGGTAATAGATCCGATAACTCCATAGGGTGCTCCCTCTACCAATGTCAGCCCGTCATCCCCTGTATATGCCTGGGAGCTGAGATCCTCTATACCGGGAGTTTTCTCTATAGCCAGTTTGTTCTTGATTATTTTGTCCGCAACCCTGCCAAAACCTGTTTCTCCATGTGCCAGCTCAGACAGGTATTTTACATTATTCATGGCGGCATCCCGCATTGCCCGTATAATTTTCTTTCTTTTCTCCATACTCATTGCAGCAAGCTTTTTCTGGGCTTTCTTTGCTTCACTGATGGCTTCATCAATATCATCAAAACAGCCCGGCGAATCGGTACTGTTCTTGTATTGACCGACCTCTGCCTCCCTGCGGGGAAAACTTTCGCCCGAAAACTTCTGCAATGTTTCATCGATAATTTGTTGAATTGTTTTTTCATCAATATGCATAGCTATACCCCTTTACTACTTAACATCGGTTAAGCTTTATTTGTATTTTTTAAATACAATTTTCCCGTCATACTCTATGGAATCAATAATGCCGACAATTGAAGCATCCACCGGTTTATTTTCCGTATGAGCAGTTTGTCTTGCGGAACTACCCCTGACCAGCATAACAACTTCACCTTCGCCGGCCCCGACAGTATCAACAGCCACAAAAACAGAGCCTTCCTCTTCTTTGGTGATTATATTGAACTGCTGAACCAGCATTAATTTTAATCCCATGAGTTTCTCTGTTTTGTTTGTACTGACAACATTACCTTTAACTTTGCAAATTGTCATAAGCAACACCTATCTTTCATTAATATGAATCTCTATACCCGTTTCATTTGCCTTGTCAATTGCAAGGGGAGTAATCAAAGCTCCTTTTTTGATAATAATCTCTTTGATCCCCTCTTCCCAAAGCCTTATAATGTCTTTTTCTGTAATCAGTTCCCGTTCTTCCGCTTCACATTTTTGCTCTGCCTGATCGTGTCTGCCTATGAATTCAATTGCTATTCCCAGGTTCTTGAGCTTATTAATTATCTTGTTCACTTTTTCATATGTCGCATTCTCCGGGAAACTGCGGAGTAAACAATCAACAAATAGAACAGTTTTTTTCTTATTTAGTATTGAGTTTATAATCATATATGCTGCAGTTTCAGTATCATCAAAGCCAGTGATGGATTCCATAAGTTTAATGCCCGGAGCAATACAGCATATTGTTTCATACTTATGGAACTCATCCATTATTCTTCCTGTACAGCCTTGGTCACCTATGTCAACCAAATTGTCGATGGCCCCCATTTTATTGAGGCGTCCATGCAATGTCCTTGGCGCCATAAGCGTTAATTCGTAATCCTGGTATGTTTTTATCAAATGATCCACATACTTGTCCAGGTTAATAATATGCCTTGGCAGTACAGCCAGCAAAGGCTTTTTTATTTCCGGTTCTACCGCATAACTATTATCTTTGCCCTGAAGTGGCAGCCTTTCCAATACTTCCCTTACTACTCTTTCAACCAGCAATTCAATATCCATATAAAAACCCCTGATTCCCTTTAATCTATTCTCAATATTTTTCCATTATCAGCATTTCTCCGTTGACTATACCGGCAGCATTTCCTTCATCTGTATCAATATGTGCCTCAAGGCTATGGCCTTTCCCTGTCCTCACAACCACATTACCCAATACTATGCTCCTTGGCCCGTCTTTTCTTATCATTACTACATCTCCGCTTTCTAAGCCATATAACTCAGCTTCATCATCAGACAGATGTAAATGCCTGGCCGAGACTATCAGCCCCTTGGGAATATCTATTTCACCTTTTGGACCGATAATTTTTATACCGGGAGTTGCTTCAATATCACCCGACATTCTTAAAACCGGCTTTACCCCGAGGGTATATGAATCGGTCATGGATATTTCCACCTGAGTTTCCTTCCTTGTAGGGCCCAGCACCCTGACATTGTCTATACGTCCCTTTGGCCCTGATAAACTCACCCTTTCCCTGCATGCAAACTGACCTGGTTGTGTAATATCTCTCTCCCGGGTTAATTCATATCCTTGGCCGAATAATTTCTCCAGATCCTCCCGTGAAAGGTGTACATGCCTGTTGGATATAGCAACAGGTACATAATATATACCGGAATCTTCAATTTGTTTTTTTATCAATATATTTCTGACAACTTTTTTTATGTATTCCCTGTCCATATTCATCTCCCCATACAGTAAAACCCAGCCCTTATCAGTGTTCGTTATTATTCCAGCAATTCAATTATTTTCAGAAAATCCTTTACCTTAAGACTGGCTCCGCCGATAAGAAATCCGGATACATTTTTCACCACAGCCAGATCCTGTATATTCCCTGGGTTTACACTTCCCCCATAAAGAACAGGTATGCCGGATGCTATATCAGATCCGTACAGCTCACATAAAAGGCTGTTAATATATCCATGCATTTCTTCTATCTGATTTGATGCGGCAGTTGCTCCGCTGCCAATTGCCCATACAGGCTCATAGGCTATGATAATTCTGTTTTGTAAACTGATATCCGCATCAGCCATTCCTTCATATAATTGTTTTCTGATTATGTCCCTGTGCCTGTTCTCCCTGCGCGCTTCCATATCTTCGCCCAAACATAGAACAGGGATAATGCCCTCGGCCAGTGCTGCCTTAATTTTTTTATTGATCATTTCATCATTCTCAAAAAAGATATTCCTTCTCTCCGAATGACCGATAATGGCGTACTGACAACCCAGATCCCTGGCCATTAAAGGAGAAACCTCGCCGGTAAAGGCGCCGGAAGATTCCCAGTGAATATTTTGAAGTCCGTATGAAATATCCGTATTTTTAAGCAGCTCCTGAGCCAGCATCACATATGGGTAAGGCGGAAATAGGATTACGCTGTTTCTTTTTTTGCCGGTATACCTTTTCTTCAGCTCATCAATGAATAAAAACACCTCTTTCATGTTTTTATTCATTTTCCAGTTGGCAGCAATAATAAATTGCCTGCTTTTGACTATTTCCGCATTTACTGTGCTGCGTACTAACTCCTTTATATCCATATAGCTGATTATTTGCCTCACCCTCTGCTATCGGCTTGTTATTACAATTGATATTTTTGTAACATTTGTTCATCATAAATTATCATTTGTTACTAATTGTATTCTACGTTTTATTTAAAAATCCTTCTTTAAAAATTTATTTTTTAATTTTAAATAGCAGTGAAGCCGGCACCAAAAACCATCGGGTAGGAGGGAAAACTTGATTAATTTTCCTTCCTGCCCGATTGGGAGGACTATCGTTGACAAATATATGTTAAAATCAGGGGGAAGACTTTCAAAATCAAAGTTTCTAAATATCTACAAAAGAAAGTAGGGATAAATATGGATAAAAAGGAATTTTTAAGCCTTTTGCAAAACCAGCCCATTATAAATTCTCATTCACACCATTTACCGGATAATGATCATTATCAACTGACTTTAAAGGCTGTTTTAACTAATTCCTATGTCAGCTGGTGTGCTACTCCCCTTCCTTCTGAGAATTCAAAGGAAGAAATCATAGCCTGGCTTAATGCCGTACGTACCCGCAGTTATTTTGTATGGCTGGAGAAGGCATTAATGGAACTATATGATATTAAAGAAAATTTGAATGCTGACAATTGGGATTTATACGATAATGCCATAAGCCAGGGGCATCAGGACAAGAATTGGCATATTCGCCTGCTTCGGGAAAAGTGCGGCTATAAAGCAATATTGCTGGATACATATTGGTCACCGGGAGAAGATAACGGCCATCCGGATTTATTCATGCCGGCATACCGCATCAACAGCCTTTTCTTTGGCTATAATCAAAGGGCAAAAGATCATAATGGCAATAATATACAATTATTATATAATCGCTCCATCTCTGATATAGATGAATATATAAATTTTATAAACCAGGTAATATGGGATAAAAAACAAAGCGGATGCACTGTATTAAAGTGCGCACTTGCCTATGATACCTCCCTGGATTTTGGTGAAGCTTCCAAGTACCAGGCGCAAAAAGCTATGAAGGAAGAACCGAATGCAGAGAATATAAAAAGATTTCAGGAATATGTATTTGACTGCATATGTAAAACAGCAGCAGAGCTGGAAATGCCGATACAAGTCCATACCGGCCTCGGCTTAATGAAAGGCAGTGATGCTATGCAGCTGCAGCCCCTGATAGATAGAAATAAACATACTACCTTCCTGCTGATGCACGGAAGCTACCCCTGGACCGGCGATATTGCAGGGCTTACTCATGTTTATTCAAATGTATGGGCGGATCTTTGCTGGCTACCTGTCATATCACCCATTGCTGCACACCGCTTGCTCCATGAGCTGATTGATGTGTGCGATGCCGATCGCGTAATCTGGGGTTGCGACACATGGACAAGCGAGGAAAGCTATGGTGCCAGGCTTGCATTTATCAATGTATTAACCCGTGTTTTGAGTGAACGGGTGGAGGATGGCTTAATGAGCCGGCATGATGCCCGGCGTTATGCTAAGGCGGTTATGCATGATAATGCCTCAAGGCTGCTGGGAATATAAATTTGCTCCGGATAGGCGGTTGCCAGGCTCTGATAAGAAAGCAAAATTAAATTTGTTCCGCTTTCAAGGTAATTTCAAAAGCTTCAAGGCTATTTCTTCATCTGTTATCAGTACGTTTGCATATTGTTTTTTCAGGGCGGCATATATACAATTCAGCCTGTTTTCTCCTACGGCAACCCCTATCCTGTATTCCTTCTTTTTTAATTCATCCAATTCGATGCCAATTGTTCTGTTATTGAGATTCTCATCACATACATTGCCGTCGATATCTATAATGCGGGTACAGATATCTCCCACAGCACCTTTTTTTATTAATCTGTCTACATCATCATGACTGATGTATCCCGCCCTGGAGAGGGCTCCATCGTAACCAAAAGGACCCATTGTAAAAATGGCAATGTTTGCTTTGTTAGCTATATCCAACACCTTGCTTATGTTTTTTTCCCTCAGAATAATCTCCTTAACTCTGGAATTATCAACTACTGCAGGCAGTGGAAGTATATACGGCGTTCCTTTATACATGTCAGCTAAATTTTTGGGAATCTCGCTTGCAAATATGTTTTTTTCTATATTGCTTATGCCGCCGCACAATTGTACTACCGTAATGTTTTTTAAATCGCCCCTGGGAACTACATTAGTGGAAAAATTATAGAGAGTAGTGCCCCATGCGGTGCCTATAATATCATTATCCTTAATAATATTATCAAGATATCTGCCTGCAGCTTTGCCGATTCTGCTGATTATATCTGTCTCAGCATCAATAGTTGGTATGGCAATAACTTTTAATAACCCAAATTTTTCCCTTACGCTTAATTCAATTGATGTTTCCATTTCATCGGGATCATTGATTATAATTTTTACAATGCCTTTA
>DUOI01000102.1 GCA_012838915.1 Clostridiales bacterium | reverse complement strand
CAAGAGATGTTTCTTTCGTTACCACACAGGAACTGGAAAATATGTATCCCTCTATGACTCCGAAGGAACGTGAAAACAAATACTTGAGAGAGCATAAAACTGCCTTTGTTATGCAAATCGGTGATGTATTAAAATCAGGCATAAAGCATGATGGCAGGGCTCCTGACTATGACGACTGGAAACTAAACGGTGACATTGTATTCTGGAGCGATATCCTGGAGTGTGCATTTGAAGTATCCTCGATGGGTATTCGCGTTGATGAAAAATCTCTGGATGAACAACTGACAAAAGCGGGTTGTGATGACAGACGAGAATTTATGTTTCATAAGATGCTGCTCGATGGTGAATTACCACTAACCATAGGCGGAGGAATCGGACAATCAAGATTATGTATGCTTATACTGGAAAAAGCTCATATAGGCGAAGTTCAAGTTTCAGTTTGGGATCAGGATACCGTTTTAGGCTGCAAAACAGCAGGAATCGAATTACTTTAAGGGGGAATAATCGTGAATAATAGGAATATTCCAAATATATTTGGCAGCATGGTATTTGGAGACGCAGTAATGAAGGAGCGCTTACCAAAAGACTCATACGAAGCTCTCCATAAAACCATTGCCAAAGGTACTCATTTAGAACTTGATGTAGCCAATGTAGTAGCAAGCGCTATGAAGGAATGGGCGGTAGAAAAAGGTGCTACCCATTTCACCCACTGGTTTCAGCCAATGACGGGTGTAACTGCCGAAAAACATGATAGTTTTATTGTACCCGATGGCAACGGTCGAGTAATAATGGAGTTTTCAGGCAGGTCTTTGGTTAAAGGAGAACCTGACGCATCCAGTTTCCCTTCCGGTGGCTTGCGCTCCACCTTTGAGGCAAGAGGTTATACCGCCTGGGATCCCACCTCGTATGCTTTTATCAAGGATAATACTCTGTATATTCCCACTGCGTTTTGCTCATACAGCGGAGAAGCTCTTGATAAAAAAACCCCACTGCTACGTTCCATGCAAGCTTTAGATCGCCAAGCATTACGCATACTTAGATTATTTGGGGTTACCGATGCAAATCGGGTAGTATCTTCGGTAGGCCCGGAGCAGGAGTATTTTTTAATTGACAGAAGCATGTATTTAAAAAGACCTGATTTAATGTATTGTGGGAGAACTCTATTTGGAGCCAGACCCCCAAAAGGACAGGAAATGGAAGATCACTATTTTGGGGCAATAAAACCTCGTGTTTCTGCCTTTATGCGTGAGCTTAACGAAGAATTGTGGAAATTAGGTGTTTTGTCTAAAACACAACACAATGAAGTTGCACCTGCCCAACACGAGCTTGCTCCCATCTATACAGAAGCAAATATTGCAACAGATCACAATCAGTTGATTATGGAGCTAATGAAAACTGTTGCAGCTAAGCATAATTTAGCATGCCTGTTACATGAAAAGCCCTTTGCAGGTGTAAATGGCAGCGGTAAACATATTAATTGGTCATTAACAACCGACACAGGAAATAATCT
>DUOI01000101.1 GCA_012838915.1 Clostridiales bacterium | reverse complement strand
TAATCTTTTCAATTTCTTCTTTATATTTAAATTCACCGGGTGCAAAAATACGCTTGCCAATCCAGTTCCGATACAATTCCTTTGCCTGCTCCCTGGTCAGATGGAAGGGTATCAGGTATTTAGGTCTGAATCTGCCGGTAAATCGGGAACGGATAATGGCCGGATTTTTGCAATACAGGCAGAAGGTAGCCGATGTGGTTTGATCGGCAATGAGCTCAGCTCCACAGCTGTTGCAATGGTATACATCCAGCTCAGGTATTTCCTCTTCATCAGTATCCTTTGTTTGATCCGTCTGATCCAGCTCCTCCTTGGCAAATTCACTGAAGCAATATTGGCACTTCCATTTTTGGGAAGGGGGGTCAAACTCCAAACCTGCTTTGCAGTTCAGGCATTTGTATTGCAGGGAGGCCATCCTATCACTCCTTCATATCGCCATCCTGTGGCTTCCTGTTGCCGCAACCGGAGCAGAAGTTTCCATCGGAAACATTGCCGCAATTGCTGCAGGTCCATTTTCCGTCATCGGGTCTACGTTTACCGCAATTGGGGCAGAACAGTCCATCGGATGTACGGCCGCAGGTACAGTTCCAGGTTTTTTCGTTATTCTTTGGCTCAGGCTTTTTATTGCCGCAATTTGAGCAGAATCGGGAATCCTCCGCCATCTTGTTTCCGCAGCTGCAGGTCCAGACAGATAAAGCAGGTGATTGCTGGCCCTGCATACCCTGATTGCCTTGCTGCGGTGGTTGCTGGCCGGTGATTTGCTGGCCGGGCATAACTCCCAAGGCACCGGCGGTCTGCATTCCCATGGTCATACCGGCAAAGCCCAGCATGGCACCGCCCTCGTTGGAGCCGGCTGCTTCCAGGCCGGAGGCGATACTGCCCGTCATCCGGGCTGCCCGGGCATTGGGGTCCATCAGGATGGAATCCCTTGCGTATTGCTCCAGCAATTGATCGGTTTTTTCGTCAAAGGAAATGCCTGCAATACCAACACTTTGAATATAGAATCCCCGTTTGGACAGCCATTCCTTATCCAGAACATCAGCCATGTATTGCCCCAGCTCCATGGTTTTCACCGGAATATCCGATACCATAACCATATCGTTGGATAGCTTGGCCAGGGCGGTAGTATAGGCCATCAGGAATTCGTTCAGGTATTGTTCCGCCAAATCAGATACGTTCAGGGTGGATTTTCCGGCCTTGCTGCAAATCTCAACATAGAAGAGCAGGGGGTCTCCCACCTTGATGGAATAGCTGCCAAATGAGGTAACCTTACAGGGCACTACCCTGCCGGGCACCAGCACCCTGTCGGTATAGGGCACCGGGTTTTTTGTACCGAAACGGATATCGGGGATTTCCTGTTTGTTGATATAAACCACCTGTTGCTTGACGGGAGTGGTTCCGCCGAATTTGAATCGCTCCCAGGAATCCTTCAATGTGTTTACCAGCCCGCCGGGGCGCTTTATAACGCTCCTGCCGGTGTTGTGATATCCGGGCAGCTCGCTGCCTTCATCCGATTTAAAGAATATGGAAGGTGCCCGGGAATTGTCTACCTGCCAGTATCCGGGTTCATCCGTTGCCGAAATGATTTTGCCTCCGTCCACCAGAAGCATGTATACATTTTCGGGTACATGGATGATGGAGCCGTTGGAAATGACATCTTCTGTTCTTCTGCGATTCGAGCTTCGTCTGTCGTTTTTTCGCACCAGGGTGCCATATGTAGCCAGTATACTGTTGTCCATATCTGCCGGCTCAATGGTTTCCAGCCATTGATCTGCCAATGCTCCGCCAATGGCACCTGCTGCAGCCTTGATAATGCCCATATTTTCTTCTCCCTTCCTATTAACATCTTTTTGTAAGCAATTCAATGATGTGCCGGTTTATCAATATAATATACTCTGCATTTATATGCTTATAACAATTATATTTGATTTGGAGAGAGATTGCTATATGAAATCTGCAGAAAATTGGTACGATTAAGCTTGTTTTTTACTGTTTTATTTTATGGTATGATTATGCTTGGAAGTTATTTTTATTTGTGTTTATCATATCATTTAAGGCTGTAAGCCTGCTTTACTTTTTTGGTTTGCGAAGCACAAACAGACATTGAAAAAATATGAATTTAACCGGGAGGAAGAATGTTCAAGGGTTTTACACAGGATACAATTGATTTTTTATATCGATTAAGGGAAAATAATAACAAACAGTGGATGGACGAGCACCGGGATGAATATAAGGAGTATGTTTTCAAGCCTTTTCGGCAGTTGGCAGCTGAAATGGGCCCCATGATGCTGACCATCGACCCGGGATTGGATATCCGGCCCCACAGGATGGTGTCCAGAATCAACAGGGACATCCGTTTCTCCAGAAACAAAAGCCCCTATCGGACAAATATGTGGATATCCTTCAAAAGGTTTTCCGAGGATTGGAAGGAGAATCCGGTTTACTTTTTTGAGCTGTTTCCCGAATATTACAGCTACGGCATGGGAGTTTACAGTATGCCCCGGGAAGTAATGGATGAACTCCGAAGCATGATAGATGAAGGGGACGAAAAGTTCATGAAAATCCACAGGCTGTATCAAAAGCAAAAGGTTTTTACCATGGAGGGGGAGAAGTATAAGCGAATACGGAACAAAAGCCTTCCTGCTGATATTTTGGATTGGTACCAGAGAAAGGAAATCTGTTTTATCTGCTACCGTATGGATGATTTGTTATACCGCAACCGGTTAATTGATGTGATGATGGAGCATTTTCAGCTTATCCGGCCGATTTATGAGTTTTTCAGGGAGCTGTCGGGGAAGTGTAAGCGGATTAATACCCCATTTCCCCGGTGAGAGTTTCATCATTGTCAATCCAGTCCTGCACGTCTATATAGCGATAGGAATCGTGGGTATCGCGAATAATAACCTGTTCGATGCCGGCATTGATAATGATTTTTTTGCACATGGCACAGGAATTGGCGTCTTTAACCAGCTCGCCTGTTTTCATCTCCTTGCCTACCAGATAAAGAATGGAGCCCAGCATTTCACGACGGGATGCGGAAATAATGGCATTGACCTCGCTGTGTACAGACCGGCATAATTCGTACATCTGACCCCTGGGGATATTCATTTTCTCCCTGATGCAATAACCCATATCCAGGCAGTTTTTTCTTCTGCGAGGTGCACCGGAATAGCCTGTGGCAATTATTTCATCATTCTTAACGATGACTGAGCCGTAATTCCTTCTCAGGCAGGTTCCTCTTTGCAGCACTGCCTCGGCAATATCCAGGTAATAATTGTGCTTGTCTCTTCTTGTCATGAAAAAACACCCCTATATCTATCATTGTCTTTCCCATCACTTCCATTATACAATAAATTGTTACAGTATTCACTTCCTTCCAGGCTGTTTCAACAAAATCCTACATATTTTTACCGAATTCTTTTTTGTTAGTCAGCATAAAATAATGGTTATTGTTTATACAATGAGATTACCCTAAGAGGTTCCCGGCACATGGCAGCAATCCTGACCATGTATCGGAGGGGATCTTGCTTTACAATATGAATTTTAGATGTGAACAAAAGAAGGAGCGGATACAATATGAAGAAAATTCTAATGTTTACGATGAAGGGCTGTCCCCATTGTGCCAATGCCAGGAAGTATATGGATGAGCTGTTTGAAACCAATCCCAAATACAAAGAGCTTAAAATAGAAATAATCGATGAAATCCAGCATCCGGATATAGCTGATAAATACGACTACTACTACGTACCTACCTATTATCTGGACGGGGTTAAGTTTCATGAGGGAATACCCAGCAGGAAAATGGTAGAGGATTTGTTCAGGCAGGCATACGAAAGATGATGTTTATATGTCACTATAACAACTTTATAAGGTATAATATATAAGTAATGCCGGGAAATTTAGGTTTCTAATGCTATGCAAGAGGATGGTAAACAGCATGAAATGGCGCAATATATTGGTTATTATAATGCTTGGGGTTTTTCTGTATTCCTCTTATCAAATATTTTCCTACTTGTATGAGGGCTGGAAAAGCGATTCGGCCTATAATCAAATTCGCAGGCAATACGAAGAGCAATTGCAGACGGAGGCAGCTGCAACCGACAATATTACTGATACTGCAGGCTCCTCGCGCGAAACAAGTATTATGGAGCGATATAAGTCCCTGCTGGAAATAAATTCAGATTTGGTTGGCTGGATTACCGTACCCAATACGGTAATCAATTATCCTGTTGTGCAATCCGGGGACAATAATTACTACCTAAGACGGGATTTCAATGGGAACAGGGCAAATGCGGGCACCATATTCATGGATTACAGGTGCGATGCACGGTGCAGGGGCAAACATATTATTCTTTATGGTCACCATATGCGAAATGGTTCCATGTTCAAGGATTTGGTAAAGTATAAGAGGGAAGACTTTTTCCAAAAAAACGGCTATATTCGATTTGATACCTTATACGAGGAAATAGAATGGGAGGTATTTTCCGTTTATATAACGGAAGTGGATTTTCCCTATGGGCAGACAGCCTTTGATTCCGATGAGGAATATATCACATTTCTGGAAGGCATAAAAGGCAGATCCATGTTTGAAAAGGATATTGAACTTACCGAAGAAGCCCAGATACTTACCCTGTCTACCTGTACTTATGAATACGACAATGCCCGCTTGGTTGTTCATGCCAGGAGGGTACGGGAATAAGAAAAAAAGCAGATATTCAACTTCATTTCTCCTGTGAATAACTGCTTATTTATAATTTTGCTTAAAAGGCAATGACCAACCCGCCCTGGTTGGCGTAGGTTGAGCTGACGCCGGCCATTTCCACCACTTTGATATCCCTGAATGGATACTTCTTCATAACCTCTTCTTTAAACCTTACTGCCCGTTCGATACAATTGCAGTGAGCTATGCCAAGCACCTTTTCCTCCAGTCGGCTGCCTTCTTCACCGATGATATCCACCAGGCGCTTAAAGGCCCGCTCATAGCCTCTGACCTTGTCCACCAGGCGGATGTTGCCATTGTCGTCGCCCATAATGGGCTTGATGTTAAGGATATTGGCTGCTTTGGCAATGAGAGGATTGATTCTGCCGGATTTAATCAGGTTATCCAGGTTTTCCAGCAGGAAAAAAGTTTTCATTTCCTTGATGTATTTGGAGACCCTTTCCACTACTTCGGTATTGCGCAAGTTTCTCTTCAGACATTCATGGATCTTCAAATGCACCATGGTTTCTCCTATTACGGCACTCATGGAGTCAAATATATGAATAAATTTGTTTTTGAATTCCTCCTGTATGATGGCCTTGGCCTGCATTGCGCTGTTATAGGTACCGCTCAGTGAGGAAGCCAGGGTTACCACGAAAATATTGTCCTTGTCCCTGAAGCGGTCCAAAAAATCCTGTATGGATGGACAGGAAGTTTTAGGAGCAGATTTGCTGTTCTTCATATCCTTCAGATAGTCTTTGATATTCAGGGTATGATCGTCTATATACTCCTTGTCGTCAATACGCATTGTTAATGGAACTATTTCCACACCGGTTTCTTTTTTCATTTCTTCCGTTACGTCACAGCAGCTGTCGGCAATAATCTTGTAATCCAATAAACCCCTTCTCTCTCTTTGATTTATACAGCTTATTGTATCATTTATTATAAACCAATGACAGTAAAATAAACATAAAATGTGTTTGCTGTTTATGTTGATGTGAATAAAGATGACAGGTAGAGAGAAGACCCTGCTGCAGAAGGCGCGAAGCAGAAACCGGCAATTCTATAAGGTAATCCAGCAGGCTTTCTCATTTGATTCGTAGGCTTTTTCCATAACATATTGAATATAGGCGCCTTCCCGGATGGAAGGGTCAGCCTGTCGGCCTTCGTGGACGCATTGCAGAAAGTTGTACAGGCAGTGAACATGTCCCCTTATCCAGCCTATGGACAGCTTGGGAGGCGGGAAGCTGCCTCCGGGTTCCGGATAGCGCTGAACCGTTTGAATACGGGTGAATCCCTTTTCTGCCCCTATGGGCTTATCCGGCCTGGTGTTGTCATAAAAGTCCAGGTAATTGGGGTCCATGAGATTGAATTTAACCGCTCCCTTATCACCATAGATTACAAATCGCAGTTCATCTTCGGTGCCTGTAGCTATTTTTGATACCTCAATTATACCGGTACTTTGATTTTTCATCTTTACCAGCATGTAGCATAAATCTTCCGCTGTAATATCCACCATTCTGCCGTCCGGAGCAGGCCGCCTGGGGTAGATTATTGTATTACTGGCCAATATGCTTTGATATTCCCCGATCAGATGATATATCAGGTCCAGAACATGGGAACCCAGGTCAAAGAGAACACCGCCTCCGCCCAGGGCGCTGTCCAGTTTCCAGCCTATGGGCTTATGGGGATCAACGGAACCGGAGTGGAGATAGGCGGCATGAAACGAGAGTATCCGACCCAGCCTGCCCTCCTTGATAAGCTGCTTCGCCCGCATAACCGCAGGGAAAAAACGGTTATGGAATGCCATCTGATGTACAACATCGACAGAGCTCAAAACAGAAAGGATTTCCTGTGCATCCCCATAACTGGTTGTCAGCGGCTTGTCGCAGTAAACATGCTTGCCGGCCTGCAGTGCCTTGATTACCATCTCCTTATGAAAAGCATTGGGAGTACAGATATGGACTATATCAATGTCTTTGTTAAACAATATTTCATCCGGGTCTGTAGCAGCAAATGCAAACCCATGCAAATCCCTGGCTTTTTCAGCTGTATTCCGGTGCGCCGTACACACCCCTGTTAATTTGGTGCGGAAGGGAAGGTCCTGGTAATACAGCGGAATTGTTTTATATCCATATGTATGAGCTTTTCCCATAAAGCCGAACCCGATTATACCAACGCCATATTCCTTCATTCCTATACCTCCTTTTGATAAATATTAACATAGCAGCAGGCAGATTGGAAGGCCTGAGCCCAATCCCTGCACTTTCTCCTTCTTCCTGAATATATATAATAGTAGATATCTATGTGGATAAAATGAAGCATGGAGTCGGAGCATGCAGGTAATATAAAAGGGGGAAAAGGAATATGGTTGCAGGCAGAATCTGCCCGAGATGCGGTGATAATATGATCAGGGGACTGAGTGAGGGCACCTTTGTAGGCTGGCGTGATGACGGTATGTCTGGTGTTACCCGGACGATAAAATATATGTGTTCAGGCTGCGGATATATTGAGGAACGGGCTGTGAATGCAAAATATCTGAATAAACAGAGGTAAAAGGGAGCCTGCGGGCTTCCTTTGCTTTGAATTCTTCGAAAAACTGAAAAACAGGGCGGAAAAGTGAGCAAGTGCGAGAAACAGCGAGTTAAATTCAATAATTAAACAATATCAGTCCTTTTCCACAAAATACATATCTTGTAATTATCCCGCCAAATGGTTTATAATTCAATTAAGGTCAAAGAAGGTCAAAGTAAAAACCTACTAATAATAAATAGAGGAGGTTATTTGATATGTTCGGATTAACACCTATTAACAGAAGGAATACGGCAGCGTCCAGATGGCCGGGAAGCTTTTTTGACGTGGATTCCTGGTTTGATAACTTTTTCAGCAGCAGCTTTCGCCCGTCTTTATTTGGCTTTGACAACCAGATGAAGGTGGATATCAAGGATAATGGAAACAGCTATACTATTGAAGTCGATATGCCGGGTGCGGACAAAAATGATATTCATGTGGAATTGAACAACAATATTCTGACCATAGGCGTACAAAAAAATGAGATTACGGAAGAAGAAAGAAAAAACTACATTCGCAAGGAACGAATGACCAGCACCATGAGCAGAAGTTTCCGGGTAGAAAATGTAAAGCCTGAAGATGTAAAAGCCAGGTTCAAGAATGGTGTATTGTCCGTCACCCTGCCCAAATCAGAGGCAAAGAATGATGATCAGCACAGAATTCAGATAGACTGAACACGCCATGAATTGCAGCAGCCTTAGACAGGCTGCTTTTTTTTATGGCTTTTTCCGGCAACCAGGTGCTGAATCAGAAGAAAAACACCGGCATATAGCAAAATATCGCCGACACTGATGAAAGCGGAAAAAGGATATGGAATTATGATCACATCTCCCAGGAACCACAACAATGTATTTTCATTGATGATATGATAAATAGGCAGGCTGCCATTGATCAGGTATTCGTAGGTAAATTCTGCATTGCCGATGCAGGAGCGGATATCAGCCAAAGGCATGGTACCACCGTTTATAAGAATTACCAGGCCATTGAGGAAGCTGCCCAGGGCAATGAGCCAGCTATAGGGCAGATGACGATTGAGCCAGACAAACAAAAACAGCAGCAGGTATTGCAGGGTAATGCATGTGAAAACAATGGGTAAGGCCGGTGCAATATTATTTCTGGATAATAACAACAGCAATGCTTCAAACAAAACGGAGAGAAAAATCAGCCATGAGTGCATCAGTTTTGCTTTTGTTAGATTGGTTATTTTTCCTCCCCGGGCCAGCCCCAGGATAAGAGCACCTGCCAAAGTGACAAACAGCATGTTGTTAAAGCCTCTCTTTAGTTGAATGGATTATTGTGTTACCAATCGGTTTTCTTGTAATTTTCACCGGATTCCATAGTAAAAGCTGCTTCTTCCGCACTTTGGAGATATTTATTTTGTACCAGGTCCTTTATATCCGTCCCCATATCTTGTTTTACATCACTTTTTTCCTCTTCCAGAATCGCAATCAGAACGTCTGCCACCTGGGGATGGAATTGCCTGCCTCTTTCCTCCCTGAGAATGGAAACCGCCTGCTCTTTTGACAGGGCGTTTCGGTAAGGCCTGTCGGATGTTATGGCATCATAGGCATCCGCTATACCCAGAATAAAGGCATCCAGGGAAACCCGTTTTCCATCCAGACCGTCGGGATAACCTCCACCTGTGTATTTTTCATGATGGTGCAGGATTGCATCTTTTATCACGGGGGAAAAGGCAACCTCATCCAGTATTCGTATTCCGATGCGCGGATGCTGCCGAATCTTTTCCCATTCAGAGTTCGTCAGCTTTCCCGGTTTTTGGAGTATGGAGTCTTCTATGCCGATTTTTCCGATATCGTGCAGTAAAGCAGCCACCTTTAAGGATTCAATGCGATTGGGTGACAGCCTCATTCTTTCAGCAATCTTTTCCACATAGTATGCCACCCTTCTGGAATGGCCTTCCGTATATTCATCTTTTGCCTCAATGACGGCAGTAAGGGTTTGGATAATCTTATAGTATTGTTCCTTGGATTCCAGGTACAGCTTGAAGGAATACCTGGCCAGGAGCAACGGCCCCATTAACATCAGAATATACAGTATGCCCATTGGATTTTGGTACAAGACATACAGGAAATAACCTATGGGAGCTATAGCTGCATAATTGGGCAAGCACCACAATGAGTTTTGAAGCCAGGTCTTTATAATCTTACTTCCGGTCATAATGTGCAGAAACACTGAAACCAGAATTGTATTGAGCAAGAAGGTGGCAGCAAAATATAAAAATACTACAATTACCATATAGGGATTATTGATTGTAATATTAAATCTGTCCATCAGAAAATCATACAGCAGGCCGGAAAGGTAGGTAGAAATTGTAAAGTTTGAGAAGTTTGCCATTGTCTTATAGAAAGGCAAATTAAAGGTATGTTTAAATTCACCGTCTTCGGTTTTTATTATGTAAAAAACAGTGGATGTAGCGGCGACTATGGTTGTTAAATACGTTCCATGGCTTAATTGCAAAGCCAGCAATACAGCCAGTGTAACGGAAACTACCCGGTTTTTAGCGAAGTAGACAGGCAGGGATTCACATAAAGAAGCAATAATAATCCAAAATATCAACTGATATACCGTAGCGCCTGCATAATTATAAATACAATCCACAAGCATGAAAAGGCTGATGATGCTTGTTAAAGATAAGAGAAAAATACTGGTTTTCTTCATACTTGTGCAGCTCCTTATTTATAAAAAAAAGCCAAAACATCAAAATCAGTTTTGTCAATTGTCAAGCAACACTGATTGTCAATGATGTTATTTGATGGACATCATTGCGCCGCCGGCAAGTAAAAGAGAGATCAAGCTAATGATCAAAGTTATTACCTTGGCCCAAATCTTCTTCATAGATATAGCCCCCTATAATTATTCTCTGTCCTACGCTGTTGAGACAGGCTATATCCGCTTCGCTGGTTTTAATATGATGTTTTGGCTTTCAATTCAGGTTATAGGTTTATACTTTATCCATATAAACTGTCAGTCTTCGATTTATTGCGCTCAGAGAAGCTTTAACTACGGCTTCATTTTCGTCGTTCCGTATAAAGGCCAGGCCGCTGAGGTATTCCTCACCCTGACTGGAAAAGTGAAGAATGGATACAGCTATGGCTTTTCTATCAGCTAAATTGATTCTAACCACATCGGATAGTACAAACAGGAACTCCTGGTTGAGAAATTTGTGAATTGCCCGAAGAACTGCTTCCGCTACTACACGCAACCGTCCCAAAGCTGAGTTGCCGCCGACAGCTATTCCCTCATATACCTGATCATCATTTTTTAGGAGGACGCAGGCCTCCATTTTGCCCTTCCTGCTGAAAACTTGAATGCTGTCTATGGCCAGCCTGAATTCCTGAATGCCGATTCTATTGTCTTCCACTTGAGCAACGCTGATGATTTTGTGGTCCACTGACAGGTTGCAGCCGGCTATGAGGGCGGATTGAACATCTCGAACAATCTGCTTGGGTCCCCGGCTGAGGTCGGAAAGGACGTGAATTTCCTTCAGGTTGCCGTCTTCTCCTACAATTATCCTGGTGTTGATTATGCCTGGAATCTTGTTCAATAGCTCCTGATAGCTTTCAATCTCTTTTTCGTCAACCATAAGAAACGCATTCCTCCAATCTGCAGCCTGCAAAAAAACATAGAAGACATTGGAAAAACAGCTCTCCAAAAGCTATATTCGCCAAAGATTTCAAGAATCCTTCTTTAACATGAATTCGCATGATTTTTTATGACAGATTTCCACAGGGTTTTTATAATTATGCATTTGCCAAGCCCGGGTATGTTATTTTTCTCATGATGCTGCTTAATCTGGTGCCTTTTTTACCTCAGGGATTGTACTCTCCGGATTCAGATCCTTCCCCGGTCATGGATAAGATAGAGCAATTCTGTAAAACTAGTAAGGAATTCGGAATGAGAAATTTGATTACCTGCAAATAAAACGGAGCGGTTCTTCGATGGAAACAATTTTACTTGGCGGCGTGATTCATCCGATTTGCTCGGAATCCTTTGAAGAAGGGTATATCATTCTTAAAAACGGTAGGATTTCAGATTTGGGAAGGGGTTACCCCGGCGAAGAAGCTATGAAGAACAGGGAAGTATTGGACTGCCGGGAAAAGCATCTTTTACCCGGTTTGATTGATGCCCATACCCACCTTGGTATCCTGGAAGAAAAAACAGGAGAAATCGGTAAGGGCAACAACGAAACCTCTGTTCCCCTGGCGCCCCATCTTCGGGCAGTGGACGGAGTGAACCCCAACGATGCCGGTTTCCGGGATGCCCTTCGTGCCGGTGTCACAACCGTCATGACCGGTCCCGGAAGCAACAATCCCGTAGGCGGGCTGTGCGTGGCAGTGAAGACATATGGAAACATCATTGATCAAATGGTGGTAAAAAACCCTGTCGGTATGAAGCTGGCCCTGGGAGAAAACCCCATGGTAACCCATGGTTCATCCAATCATGCACCGGTTACCCGAATGGGAACAGCCGCCCTTATTCGGGAGATGTTCTGTCGTGCCCAGGATTATCAGAGGCTGCGGGAAGCAGGAAAACTGCAGTACCGGGAATTGTCCATGGAGGCGGTGGTGGCTGCCTTGGACAGGGAAATCCCGATTCGCGTCCATGCCCATCGTGCCGATGATATCGTGACTGCCGTCCGGCTGGCGGAAGAATTTAATCTCAGGCTGGTTATAGAGCATGGAACGGAGGGTTATCTGATCCGGGATTTTCTTAAACAAAAGAATGTGGCGGCGGCCGTCGGACCCTTGATAACACCAAGAGACAAAATGGAGCTGAAAAACCGCTCTTATGATACTGCCCGGGAATTAGCGGAGGCAGGTATTAAAATTGCCCTGATTACCGATCATCCCTATAACTCCATTGAGCATTTGAGGCTGGCTGCAATTATAGCCCATCAGGAAGGATTGAAGGAGAAGGTGGCATTGGAGGCTGTCACCTGCAATCCCGCCGCTATTTTGAATATTGACCACCGGGTGGGCACCCTGGAAAAGGGAAAGGATGGGGATATTGTGGTTATGAACGGACATCCCCTGGACATGGATTCCAAAGTGGAATATGTCTATGTAAACGGTATGCAGGTCTATGAACGGTCCGGCAATAAACAGCCTTAAAAGCAATATAATGACTGAATTGATTAAAAAGAAGCGATATTTGTCCATAATATATACATATAGTAAAGGGATTGGCCCTGTGATATAATGTGCTTGCAATATTCGTCAAAAATTTTGGAACGGAGGTAGGCTGATTCATGGACATTCCCATGTTTAATCAGAAAATTCGAAATGTCCTTCGGATGAATCCGAAATTGATTTTGAATATCCTGTACAGTTTTTTTCTCAACCTGTTTCATTCCATCCGGCATTTTTATCGCTTCAAGGTCATTGCCGATTTCGGCAGTACAATTACAAAAGGCCGGGGTGCCAGGTTGATTATCGACAAAAGACTGTATTTGGGAGGAAAATATATAGGGGACATGGCCAACGCCAAATCCACCATTCGGATGTACCGGGATTCAATATTTCATGTGAAAGGAAGGGTGAAGCTGGGTCCGGGCGTAGGAGTGGTAACCGGCCCCAATGCCAGACTTACCATCGGCGATAATACCTATATAACAGCCTCTTCCGTGGTTTATTGTGCCAAAGAGATTGAGATTGGAAGCAATTGCGCCATTGCCTGGAATACCACCATTATGGATACGGATTTTCATCATATTTATTATCCCGACGGAACTCAAAATGAATTGACCGCACCTGTAAGAATCGGAGACAAGGTTTGGATAGGATGCAACACCACCATTCTTAAAGGGGTTACCATTGGAGACAATGCTGTCATCGGTGCCAATACCCTTGTAAACAAGGATGTTCCGCCCAACTCCCTGGCAGTGGGCAACCCCATGCGCATCGTCCGGGAAGGAATTGATTGGAAGGCATAAGCCTCCCTTGCAGGTTTACGGAGGAATTGGATGATGAAGGAGTGTTTTGTTTCATTGTGGGAAGCTTTGGAAGGTAAATTTGTAAAGGGAAAATAGGCAGAATAAAGAAGCCCATTACCTGTCGGGCTTGGTCTGCCGGCAGGCGAGGGGCTCCTGTGATGCCGGGGCTGTGTTTTATTCTACAGTAATGCCTGCGCTATTCTCCCACAGGCCGTGTATATTGCAGTAGCTGACGGCGAATATTTTTCCGGATTTGTTCAGTTTTACCCGGGCAACCCCGACCGGTTCGGTGAATGAATCCGCCTCCCCATGTGCACTGAAATTAAAGTCTGCCAGCTCAACAGGGAATTTACCCCCGTCTTCCAGGTAGAATACCTTGAACCATACAATATGATGCTCCAATGTGTTGGGATGCTTGATGGCATCGCCAATGGAAACTCTAAGTTCAAAACCTTCCCCTGACTTTACCTTTTCCGGTGCATGAATAATCGGAACATGTTTTTCGCCCTTCCAGTCACCGGACTGCAGAAATTTACCCAACGTATCCATATATGATTCCTCCTCAATTATAAAGATTCTCTGTGATATACTATACCCGCCGCTTATCCCGGCGAAACAAGTTCAGGGCTCTTGCAGAAAGGAATGTATGATATTAACCGTCAGTTTTCATAATAAATCATTAAAATATAGCCTTTATGACTGTTTTTTTAAACAGATTATAGATATTTAGAAGGAAAGTGGAAATAGTTGTCGAATAGAATCAAAACAGTATCACTTTGAGTGTTAAGGAGTAATTTACCATTGAATAAGCGTTTTTCCGGATATAAAAAATCATCATCAAAAAAATCAGGGCGGCCGGCGTTCAGCCTGGGAATACGGGGCGGCTTGAACATTTTATTTCCCGTCAGTATATTGGCTGTACTAACCGCTGCATTAATTATATCCTTTGGCCGGACATTAATCAACAATATTGAAATTGCGGCTTTAGATAATCCGCCTGATGCGGTATCCCCATCTTCAGACGATTCCGGATTACAGGGAAATAAGGCATCAGTCATCATAGAGTTTACCAAGCCTGCTGAAGAAACCGATGGGAACATGGGTATGCAAAAGGTACAAGTAATAGAGGCTGATTCTGAAGTGATAAATTCCTATGAGCCGGATCAGAATACGGAGATAAATTCCTTTGAGCCGAATCAGGGTGAGGAGGTAGAGTCCTTGGAACAGGATCAAGCCCCAAACAAAGCTGAGCAGGAAAAAGCCGACCGGAAACAGACTAAAGGGGAAAAATCTAAACAGGAACAAGCTGAAAACAAGGGAAAACCCAAAAAGGATCAGGCTTCTGAAGAGAAACCAGCCAATACCGGCGGTAATGCAGAAAGCATTGTGGTAAGTAATCCCAGCGCTGTTGATGTCCTGGTCAATAAAAAATATGAGCTGCCTGCAGATTATAAACCTAAAGATCTGGTAACCCCAAATGTGCCCTTTGCTCCGGGAGCCTACAACAAAAAAATGAGGAAGGAAGCTGCCGGCGCCCTGGAGGAACTGTTCAAAGCTGCTTCAGCGGAAGGAATTAACCTGTATGCGGTAAGCGGTTTCAGAAGCTATGCTACTCAGAAAACCATATTCCAGAGAAATGTAAAAAGCAGGGGCAGTGTGGAGGCAGCCAATAGATATAGTGCAAAGCCGGGATATAGTGAGCATCAAACAGGCCTTGCCATGGATGTAACTTCAAAAAGTGTCAGCTATCTATTGACTTCCAAATTTGGAGAAAAAGCCGAAGGTAAGTGGCTGAAGAATAATGCTCATAAATACGGGTTTATTATTCGTTTTCCAAAGGGAAAGGAGAAAATCACCGGATATATCTATGAACCCTGGCACATCCGGTATTTGGGTGTTGATCTCGCCACGGCTGTGTATGAAAGCGGATTAACATATGAGGAGTATCTTGGGGAATAGGGTGTGCGTAATGTGTACCCCAATAACATACAGAGGATATCAGCGCTATTGATACAGCGCTGAGAACAGAAAAAAGAGCTGTTGAGTTTGGCAGCTCTGTTCATATATTTTTTTGTTGAATTTTTCAATGTTGGCGTTATTGAGAACACGCTTCTGGTTTTCTTGCACATTGGAAGCACCGGCCGGATATAAATATCGGCATCGCTGACAGCTTTTATACGTTTTATTAGCTTCACATAATTTTTTACTGACTTGTTGACGCCATGTGCGCCTATATCATTTGTGCCCGGCATGATGTAGATCTTATTATAGCTGTTGTCTTTCAGGTATTCATCAATCTCTCATTTCTTATTATTTTCACATTTAACATGAATGGCGCCTTTTGTGACCAGGGGAAGTAAAGCGTGGTGCAGCCCGAATCCGATCTCGCAAAGAAATTCAGCTTTACCCAAATAATTACCGTCCGATTTGCGTTTTTTATGCAATGAGACAATATGTGTAAGTCATATCAAATGCTGCCACATGTGTCAATAAGATGCAGGATTACCGCGAAATACCATAAGCTGCTGATTACTGGGCCGGTGGCAAAACAGATATGATAAATGCTTGAAAAATCCCCTTTAACGGGATACAATAAGGAACATGATTGGATCGCTTGGAGGTATTTTGTATGAACAGCAGAAATGTTTTTGATGTGCTGAAGGAACGAGGTTACCTGGCTCAGGTAACTCATGAAGATGAGGTACGTGAGCTGTTGGGCAGTGAATCCGTATCCTTTTATATCGGCTTTGATCCTACTGCCGACAGTCTGCATGTAGGTCATTTTATTCAGATTATGGTTATGATGCATATGCAAAGGTCAGGCCACAGACCCATCGCCCTGGTGGGAGGCGGCACCGGCATGGTTGGCGACCCTTCGGGGAAAACCGATATGCGAAAGATGATGACACTGGAAATGGTGGAGCACAACAGCCGCGCCTTTCAGAAGCAGCTTTCCCGATTCCTGGACTTTTCCGAAGGTCAGGCTATTCTGGTCAACAATGCGGAATGGCTGCTCAACTTGAATTATGTGGAATTTCTTAGGGAAGTGGGTATTCACTTTTCAGTTAATCGCATGTTAACTGCAGAGTGCTTCAAATCCCGCCTGGAAAAAGGTCTGTCCTTCCTGGAATTCAACTATATGCTGATGCAAAGCTACGATTTCCTGGAATTAAACCGTAAATACAATGTAAAGCTTCAATTGGGCGGCGATGATCAATGGTCCAATATAATAGCAGGTGTTGATTTAATCCGCAGGGTACAGGGAACTTCTGCCTACGGTATGACCTTTAATCTGCTTACCACCGGCGAGGGAAAGAAAATGGGTAAAACCGAGGCAGGTGCCCTGTGGCTGGATCCGGAAAAGACATCCCCCTATGAATTTTATCAATACTGGCGAAATATTGACGATGCCGATGTAAAAAAATGCCTGGCGCTTTTGACCTTCCTGCCTATGGAGGAAGTGGAAAGGCTGGGCAGCTTGAAGGACGAGAAAATTAACGAAGCCAAGAAAGTGCTGGCATATGAGGTTACCAAAATCGTGCATGGCAAGGCAGAGGCGGAAAAAGCCAAGGCTGCAACGGAAGCACTGTTTGGACAAGGCGGAGCGGATGCCGAGGTGCCCGGAACAACGCTGTCTGCAGTGGAATTCCGGAAAAACAGCAATATTATCGACTTGCTTTACCTGGTAAAGCTGATTCCTTCCAAAGCTGAAGGCAGACGCCTGGTAAAACAGGGCGGCATCTATGTTAACGATGAACGGATCGATTCCATCGATCATACTCTTACCGACAGAGATATACGGGACGGCAGCCTGATGATCCGCAGGGGTAAAAAGGTATATCACAAGGTAACGGTAGAATAAGCAAGCAGCTTCATAGCTGCCGGAGGATGGATGTGATGTCTTTAAGGGGTAATAAGGCGGTTTTCTTTGACCGTGACGGAGTGATTAATGAAAAATTACCCGAGGACAGGTATGTAACGCGTTGGGAGGAATTTCGATTCCTCCCCGATGTTTTCCGAACTCTGAGGCATATAAAATCCAGGGGGTATCTGATAATACTGGTAACCAATCAAAGAGGAATTGCCAGAAAACTCATGACGGAACAACAACTGCAAAACATCCATCAGTGCATGCAGGCTGCTTTGGAGCTGCACGGCTGCTCCTTTGACCGGATTTTTTACTGCCCCCATGATATTCAGGATCACTGCTATTGCAGAAAACCCCGGCCCGGCCTGCTGGCTATGGCAGAGCAATATTACAGAATTGACAAGGCCAATTCCTATATGGTGGGGGATTCAGCCGGTGATGTGGAAGCAGGAAGGCGATACGGTATCAAAACCATTCGGATTGGCACCCGGGATGCGACAGCGGACTATTCAGTCGGGAGACTGGAAGATATCCTGAATATTGTAACCTGATTTTTTCTGCATGTATTTTTGTAAACCCTTTCTAAACAGGCGGTCATAATTCATTTGTACCGAAATTCAAATCATTCCCCGCATATGCATTTGCTTTAGCTGCCCACTCCACTTGTTATAAAAGAGCAGCTTATCCCGGTATTCAATCTTACTCAATTGCTTCAATTCTGCAAATTGTTTCCTGGTCTGGCTTTCCATATGGATGGCATAGGCCTTTCCGTTGTACAGCACATACCAGCCCTTCATATGGGCTGTCAGGCAATAATCAGTATCGCTGCACAGGATAACAAAGCGCTGATCCAGAGGCCCTATTTGGGAATATACCTCTCTTTTTACGGCCAATACAGCGCCTGTCAATGCAACGGTACGAATCACCCTTTGGGCATCCGGTTCACTTTCCGGGCATCCCTGAAACTTATGTCTGAGAAGCTGAAAATCATCTGAATAGAACATGCCCCCATATTGAATCCTTCTGTCCGGATACAGCAGGCGGCATCCCGCCAGGCCTGCCTGTGGATGGAGCTGAAGGCTTTTTATTATCAAGTCCAGCCATTCCTTTTGCTCAAACCTGACATCATCATTCAACAGCACCAGCAAATCACCCTTTGAGTATTGCAAGCCCAGGTTTATGGCAGAGGTATAGCCGGAAAATCTGCCGGTTTGAAGAAAATGGCAGTGAAACCTCTTGCACAGGGCTTTCAGCTTATTGGTTATACCAGGCGAAATCCCGTCCTGTACCACAAGTATCTCATGCTTTATGCCTGATGCATTATTAAGCATGCAGACATTTATAATGGAATCAAGACATTGCTCAAGCAGGTCAGTCTTGTCAACAGTGGGGATAATAAAGCTGACCAGCCTGGGTGACCGGTTGAGGCAGTACAATGCAATCACCTCTCAAGAACCTGCCTTATGAATTAATAATGCTGCTCGCTAACTGCTTTGTAATGCTTAATTATTTTATGATGCCCGGCAATAAATTGTGTTTTTCGGTACCCGGGATAAGGGTTTCAGGCACAACTGCCCCTTGCAGTGCATATTGGTGAAAGTGTATGCATCATTTATAAAAGCGGGTAAGTTGTAATTAATAAGAAGCTGCAGTTAATGAAAACAGGATGTGCATAAGAATTAAACTCGCGAATGAGTTGGTAAATATGGGGGAGATAAGATGAGAAGAGATCGGGTAAAGATTCTGGTGCACCGGTATACCCAGATCGGCGGCAGGGGAGACATGCTTTTGGCAACGCCGATTTTCAAGGCATTAAAGGGAAAGTACCCTGGCAGCCATATAACTGTATATACCGCCGCACACCTTGCCCTTATACTGACAGGTAATCCTTACATTGATGAAATTACATGCAAGGCGCCCAGTTGGTTTCGGTTTAATAAAATAGTGCATCTGGACTATATCAAGCTGCCCAGCAATTTACATATTATCGATGCTTTTGCCGTTAATGCAGGGGTCACCCTTAAGGATAAGAAACCTTTCATTTATATAGGCGAAGAACACCATCGGGAAGCGGAACGGTTTTTTAATTTCTATAATCTGACAGACGATGATCTGACCATTGCCGTGCATGCCGGCCCGACCTGGCCGGAGCGAATGTGGTTCAGGGAAAGATATATTAAGGTTGCTGATTACTTCAAGGAGCACTACAAAGCCACATTCATTGAGCTTGGACAATTTAAGGGCAATGGCATGGGGCTGGGCATCGACTTAACCGGAAAAACCAGTATCCGTCAGACCGCTGCCATACTCAGCCGGTGCAAATTGCTGCTTTGTGTGGATTCCTTTGTAATGCACCTGGCCGGTGCAGTGGATACGCCTGTGGTTGGCTTGTTCGGATGCACCAACCCTAAACAAAGGCTGCCCTTCAATGATATATCCCTTGCTCCGGATACGCCAAGCAACTGCCGCTATTGCTATCATTGGGATCAGACAAGGCTTTCCAACTTGTGTATTCGCAGCAGAATTGAATGCATGGAATCCATATCGCCGGAAAGCGTGATCCGGGCAATGGAAAATTTGCTGGCAAAAACCGGTGCCATTAAGGAGCCCTGACCGGTACTTTGGCTGACGTCTGCACTGAGCGGCACTTTGATTAGCGCCTGCGCCTGCCTCCCAGCAATCCGGATATGAGCAGCAGACGCAGCAGCTGCATAACCGCCATAATGGTGGCTGCCACATAGGTCAGGGCTGCGGCACTTAATACCTTCCGGGTCGGCCCTGCCTCATCCCGGTAGATTATGCCGCCGGCTTCCAGTGCGGCTATGGCACGGTTGCTGGCATTATATTCCACCGGCAGGGTAATGAGCTGAAACAGTACTGCCAGTGAGAATGCAATTATGCCTATCATAACCAGGTTGAGGCTGTCAAGCAGAAGCCCAAGAAACAGCAGGGGGAATGCCAGGGTGGAACCGATATTGGCAATGGGAACAATTGCATTCCTCAGCCTCAGCGGGGCGTACTCATTGGCATGCTGAAAGGCATGGCCGACTTCATGGGCAGCTATGCCTAGGGCAGCTAAAGAAGTGGAGCCGTATACTTCGGGAGACAGCCGCAGGGTTTTGGATCGGGGGTCGTAATGGTCGGACAGCCGGCCGTTGCCCCGCTCCACTTTTACATCATAAACCCGGTTCTGACGAAGCAGCTCCCTGGCTGCATCAGCGCCGGTCATACCGCTCCTGGCGGGCACCCTCATATATCTGGAATAGGTTGTCTGCACCTTGGTTTGTGCATACAGCGCCAGTATGATTGCGGGAATCAATATAATAAATGTTGGATCAAAATAAAAGGGGAAAAACATTACATCACTCGCTTTCCTTGATTTTATTGTAATTTATCAAAAGTTAAATATAACGATGATTTAATGACCCTTTTAATAGGGTTCTCAATGAGTGCAAATAAAACCCATAAAGTTTGAAGCATCTCCCTCAACTGAATTTTTACCCCTAGTCCTATTATAACATAAATATTTGACCTTGTCTGACCTTGTATGTCTTTTTTATAAAATAATTAACAGCTAAAAAACCCAGGCTTGAATACTGTGGCGGATCCTTTAACTGCTAATTGCACATGAGAGACTTAAATATGATAATACTGATGCGAGAGCTGCATATTACTTGGTGCTGTATGATTCAAGCTTACAGCTTCAGCCTCTTTAATCTGGGAGGCGGCTGTTCTGTTGGGTCGAAGGGAT
>DUOI01000100.1 GCA_012838915.1 Clostridiales bacterium | reverse complement strand
GTTCTGCTATGCTAAAGGCATAAAGTTTATTTAGTATATAATACAAGAGGAGAATAAAAGTGGATTTGTTAGAATTAATCAAGCAACTCTTTCACGGGCTTTTTAGTGCTATGAGTGAGTATACCTATAAATAGGGAGCATATAATTCTATTGATGAAAAAATATTCCAGGGATATTGATCGGGGGGATGGGATTGAAAAACCATCTCTTCTTTTTTTGTTGGGTGCAAAAATCTGATTTCATGAGACCAGAGCGCAATTTGCTGGCCGGGTTTATTGACTTCCGCACCATATTTCTGATCACCAAACAGGGGATGACCTATTGAGGAAAATTGTACCCGAATCTGATGGGAACGCCCGGTAAGCAGCTGAACTTGAACAAGACTGAAAAGTGCTTTCATTTCCCCTTCTTCCAAAACCGAATACTCCAAAATTGCCTGCTTGCCATTCCCGGCAGATGGATTAACCACCTTTACCATATTTGCAGCTCTGTCTTTCTTCAAATAATGCTCCAAACGCCCTTTGGCAGGCTTGGGAGTACCATGGAGTACAGCAAGATATATTCTTACCAGGCTTTTAGTCCGCACCTGCTCGGACAGCCGGGCTGCTGCCTTGGAGGTTTTGGCAAACACCATGACACCGCCTACCGGTCTGTCCAGTCGATGAACCAGCCCCAGGTAAACATCACCCGGCTTCTGATACCTGATTTTCAAATCCTGCTTCAGGAGGGACAGTAAATCCATATCACCGGATGCATCTGCCTGGGTGGGAATATTAACGGGTTTTTCCACCACAAGCAGATGGTTGTCTTCATACAGAATGGATACGGGCTTAATTGTCTGCTGATGCATTTTTTTTTGCCTCCCATTTCCAATGAGCCGGAGAACAGCTCTATCGTTCATGACATTATACCAATTAGTACGAAGCTTAGCAATTCCCGACGAAATCCTATCCTTATGTTGCTCTATGTCGCTCCTTGTATATGTAAACGGTTGTTATCCCGGTGCAGCAGGCAACCCTGCACCCACAGGCAGATCCATCGCAGGCGTTTAGATAGTTTGTAAAGTGTTATAAATGTCTTGGTGATAACAGTATAAAAGTAAGATGGTTGAAGACAGCAAAACGTAAATTACTGCCAGGGTAGTATTAATTGACTTTCTCACCTGAAGGGGCATATAATCGACATGGATTGTAAATTGATAATTTTTTTTCCGGCCATATTTTAGGCCTGGATTTTTATAGGAGGTTAGTATGTTTTACAAATATGAAACACATCTTCATACTTCCGAAGTGAGCTTATGCGGACACAGTACGGGAGCAGAGATGGTCAGAGCATATAAGAGGGCAGGATACACAGGAATTTTCGTAACCGATCATTTTTTCAATGGAAATTGTACTATTTCCAGGAAACTGGATTGGGAGAAACAGGTGGAATTGTTGGTCCGGGGCTATGAAAAAGCAAAGGCGGAAGGCAAAAGACTGGGTATGGATGTATTTTTTGGATGGGAATATACCCATAACCCTTATGGGGCAGACTACCTGACCTATAATCTGGATAAGGAATTTTTGTTGGCCTATCCGCAGCTGTGCAGACTTTCATTCAAGGAGTATTCCAAATTGGTGCGGAAGAACGGCGGGCTGCTGGTCCATGCCCATCCCTATCGAACCGCATTTTATATCCATTATCCGCCTAACCCCAAGGTTCATCTGGTTGACGGAGTGGAGGTTAACAATGCCGGAGCGGGTTCTTCCTGCAATAACAACCATATGGCATGGAAACTGGCAAGGAAGAATCCCCGCCTTATACGAATATCCGGTTCAGATATTCACAGCACTGAGGGGGCCGGGCTTGCAGGCGTAGCATTTCGCTATCGAATCAAAAGCAGCCGGCATTTTGTAGATGCACTGCGGGCAGGAGATGCATATCTGATAATTGACGGTAAAATTACCGATCAGGAAGGCAATCCTGTGAAAGAAGTCGTGTAGTCGGCACATCGATGATTGGACGGAGAATTCGTTGATTTCAGTGTTATTACGACGTATAATGAATTTAGTGATAAAAACAGGGGTGCCTGCATGTTCGGATATATTCAGCCCGACAAGCCCGAATTGAAAATACGGGAATATGAAATATACAAGGCTTATTATTGCGGCGTATGTAAAGCCATAAAAAGGAAACATGGGAATTTCCCCAGGCTGACCTTGACTTATGATACAGCCTTTTTAGCCTTGTTTCTCTCTTCACTTGCTGAAGAGGCCCCCCGGATTCAGGATACCCGCTGTATCCTTCACCCCATGAAAAGAAGGAAAACAGTAATTGACAGCGAAATATTGGACTATGCAGCGGACATGAACATTCTGCTTTTCTGGCTGAATCTGAAGGACAAATGGCAGGATGACCGGTCAAAAGCCGCCCGAATCGGAATGCTTGCATTCCACTCTGCATACCGCCGTTTGAAAAAACAATATCCTGAAAAAAGCCGTATCATTCATAACAGGCTGGAAGAGCTTTCAAAGCTGGAGAAAAGCAAATGCAGCTCCATCGATCAGGCAGCTGAGCCTTTTGCAAAGCTGATGGAGGAGATCGCCTGCTACCCTCCTGTTTGCACTGACAGGAAGAAGGAAACTATCCTCAGATGGATGGGCTACCATATCGGGAAATGGCTTTATACAATAGATGCATTGGATGATCTGGAAAAGGATATCCAAAACCGATTATACAATCCCTTCATTTATCAGTATAATTACCGTGGTGAAGACATCGGGGAATTTCGAAGCTCCATTCTGGATGATGCCGAGTTTTTATTAATCCATACCTTGAGCGAACTCGCCAGAAGCTTTGAGCTGCTGGATTTCCAGCGGCACAGGGAAATAGCAGGGAATATCATTTACCTGGGCATGCAGAAAAAGACAGAAACCATATTGGGAAGGGGAAAATGTGTTGAGAGACCCGTACGAAGTGTTGGAAATCAATAGAGGGGCAACCAGGGAGGAAATTCAGCAGGCATACAGAAGGCTTGTAAAACAGTATCATCCGGATCAGTATCGGGATCACCCGTTGGAAAAGCTGGCACAGGGAAAGCTTGCAGAAATCAATGAAGCCTATGATTACCTGATGAAAAACGGCGCCGGCTCCGGAAGCTATTCAGGCAGCTCCGGTTCATACCGTTACAATTCCGATTCGGACAATGCTTTTTTCCAGCAGGTAAGGGTGCATATCAACAACGGGGATCTGCAAACAGCTGAGCAGATGCTGGATCAATCCAACACCCGGACAGCCCAATGGTATTTTCTTAAGGGAATTGTCTTTCAGAGAAAAGGCTGGTATGCCCAGGCGCTGTCCCATCTGCAGACTGCTGTCAATATGGAGCCGGGTAATGCTGAGTACCGCAATGCGCTGAATATGATGAATTACAACAATCGCATGTACAGGGAACGCTCCGGACAATACGGCAGCCGGGACGTGGATCTTTGTACCATCTGCCAATGCCTTGTTTGCACCGATTGCTGCTGTGAGTGCATGGGAAGCGATTTCATCACTTGTTGTTAATCAGCTGGAAAAAGGTGTTAATGAACCGTTGAATATGGCCGGATTGCTTATCTTGGCCAATAAAATATCGGTTGGGTGGGGAAGGACAGAGTTATGACAGGCAGAACAACCCGAAGGAATAACAATCAAACTCCCTCTAAGGTAATAGCCCTTGGCGGCATTTTTGTGGCACTTACTGTGCTGCTCCTGTATGCACAATCTATAGCGCCTACCGGCAGGCTGTCGCTCTATGCCTTAAGCTCCCTTTTTGTATCCGTAATTGTTATAGAGGCGGGAATTCATGCGGGCTGGCTCTTTTATCTGGCAACTTCCCTGCTGGCTTTTTTCCTGGTACCGGATAAATTGGATGTGCTGCCTTACCTTGTGTTTTTCGGTTTGTATGGGCTTGTTAAGCATTACACCGAAAAGGTATCCGGCAGGGTGGTGGAATACCTTTTGAAATATGCCTTTTTCAATCTTTGCATGATACTGGCCTATATTACAGCCAGGACGGTTTTCCTGGGTCAGATTGAAATTAAATTGCCCTTGTGGATTATCATTCCTGCCCTGGAGCTTGTTTTTATTATATACGACATGGTTTATTCCCTGTTTATTCAGACCTATATGGAAAGAATCAGGAAAGTATTCTTTTAAACAAGCTTTAGAAGCTTTTCGAAAGCCAGTCTCTTGCTTCCGTCTTCCAAGTAAATAATGCCGCAGTATTGGAAACCGCATTTCCCAAGGAATTTTCTCATGGGCAGATTATCCTCATGGGTATCTATTTTAATGCTGTATACTTCATTTTGAACACACAGCTGTTCAATGTGCTCCATCATGACTGCTGCCGCACCTGTGTTTCTGTAGGCAGAGGATACCGCTACCCGATGTACTGCCGCATATTTTCCCGAGGTCAGCCATTCACCGTCATGGATACTGTCATAGGTTTTTTCTCCGTCAAAGAGCACAGCAGCTGTCCCTATCAGGATTCCCTTTTCAACTAAAACATAGCTATAGCAGTTTTTTATATCGTTACTTATCACATTTTCATCCGGATAGTTATCCTGCCATTGATCAATGCCGTTTTCATTCATATAAGTCTGTGCCTGTTTTATGATGTCCATTATCCCGGTCAGGTCATCCGGGGTTGATTTGCGAAGCAACATAGGACAGAAGCTCCTTTCAGCTTGTGTATTTTTTACAAACATTCTATCATGTACGAAAGATTGATGGAAGAATAATATTAATACTTAAGTTGATGGAAGAATAATACTTATATTTAAGATTGATGGAAGAATTAATTGAATACTTATATTGACGCATTTTTCACAAGTTAATATAATGGAGCGAAGGGCAAGATTCAAATTGCAGGAAACGGATTTTTCTTGCGTTGTTTCCAGCATCAAAGTTTCATGACATAATATCTTGGCAAAGGGGTGAAAGGCTTGATAAATATCATGAAGCTCTCCAAACAATTCAGGGAGCTTACAGCGGTAAATGAGGTGAGCTTCCGGGTAAACAAGGGAGAGATTTTCGGCCTGTTGGGGGAAAACGGAGCCGGTAAAACCACAACACTGCGAATGCTTGCCACCATGCTGCAGCCCACTTCAGGAACCGCCGCATTGGCGGGTTTTGACCTGGTTACCCAGCCGGAGCAGGTTCGAAGCTGCATCGGCATCCTGTTCGGCGGGGAAAGCGGTTTATATGATAGGCTGACTGCTGAGGAAAACATTGCCTATTTCGGCCGTCTCAACAATATGAGAGAAAAACAGCTGAGGGAAAGAATCAGGGAGCTGACTCACATTTTTAACATGGGGGAATACATCTGTCGAAAGGCAGGAAAGTTATCCAAGGGCATGAAGCAGAAGGTGGCCTTTGCTCGATCCATTGTGCATAATCCGGATATCATGCTGTTTGACGAGCCTACCACCGGCCTGGATGTCAGTGCCATTCGAAATGTGCATGAATTTATAATGGACTGTAAATCCCAGGGGAAAACCATCATCCTGTCCAGTCATACCATGAGCGAAGTGGAAAAACTATGCGACAGAATCGGCTTCATACATAAAGGCAGGCTGGTCGCCCAGGGCAGCATTGAAGAGCTGCAGGAGCAGCACCAGGGCAAAGCCTTGGAAGATATCTTTGTGGAATTGGCAGGTGAAAACAAGTGAAGCTCAAGCATGTATGGATTGTGTTTAAGAAGGAAGTAAAGGATATCGCAAGGGATAAACGTACCCTGATTACCAACCTTTTTATTCCCATCATCCTGATGCCCCTGCTGTTTGCCTTAATGGGGGGCGGAATGGAGAAGATGGAAGAGGACATTGAGAATATTACCATAGCTTTGACAGCGCAATCTGATACCGATGAAATCCACAGCCTGCTGGAAAATGAAATTTTCGCCGGCTATCCGAATATAAAGCTGAACGGAAGTGTGGAAGACCCGGTTGAGGCTGTACGGCAGGGGGAAGCCCGCTTCGTTCTTGAAGTGGAAAGCAATTATGCCGATCTCTTGGAGCAGGGAAAAACCTATGCCATAACAGTCCATTACGATCAGTCGGACACCAAATCAGCAGGAAGCCTGGGCATATTAGCCCAGGCGATAGAGGACTACAGCAGGAAACAGGTTGAAAAACGCCTTGCCGCCATGAACATCGATCTGGAAATCCTTAGGCCGGTTGAAATAGTACATGTAAATACGGCGGATGAAAAGAAAAGCGGCAATATTATGATTATGATGATGCTGCCCATGCTGGCTGCCGTGTTGATTGCGGTGGGCGGCATCCCTGCAGCTACGGATTTGGTGGCAGGGGAAAAGGAAAGGGGTACATTCGAACCGCTGCTGACCACACAGGCAGGGCGCATGTCCATCCTGTTTGGCAAATACCTGACGGTTACCCTGTTCGCCTTTGTCAGTGTTATTTCTCAGCTAATCGGTATAACCATTGGCAGCACCATCAGCCCCAGCTTTTTCACCATGGCCAATCCCGGGGGCGAGGCGGGCTTTTTCATGCCCGTAGGTGCCTTGCTCCTGTCCATACTCACTGTTATTGCCCTGGGTATGGTATTTGCTGCCATACAGCTTGCCATCAGCACAATTGCCAGGTCCTTCAAAGAGGCACAAACCTATTTGTCCTTCCTTATCTTCATTGCAATGGTGCCCAGCTATGCTACCATGATGATGCAGCCTGATGATTTACAGCTTTACATGTTCTTTGTACCGCTGCTCAATGCCATTGCATCATTGAAAATGAGTTTGGGCGGCGTGATCAATTATACCTATCTGACAATAGGTTTGGGAACGTCCCTGGTTTATGTTATTCTTTCACTGATGCTGGCAGCCTGGATGTTCAACAGAGAAAAATTCCTGTTCAGGAATTAAGCCTGAGTACTTTTCGTGTTATTGCAAATAATAGCATTGTAAAACATAACACGAAAGGAAGTGGAATCAATGGATAGGCTGTCCCTGATTCTAGTCATAATCGGTGCCATTAACTGGGGTCTGATAGCATTATTTCAATTTGATCTGGTGGCCTCCTTATTTGGCGGACAGGATGCGTTTCTCAGCCGCATTGTGTACGGCCTGGTGGGCCTGGCCGGTTTGTATTGCATCACCCTGCTTTTCCGTGAACGTGAAAAATCCACAGAGTAGTACCGGATATAATTCAAATACACTGGTTTGTAAAACGAAAGAAACGAAAACCCGTTTTTCTGACGAAATTCGGGTTTTTGTATTGACAGGTGTATATACACCTGTTATGATTATTGTGCAATGATGAACCGGGAGGCTTATTGTTATGAACGTCAGGAAATTAACAATTACGGCATTGCTGACGGCAGCTGCCATTATCATACCCTATGTCGTGGTATTTAAAGTGGTTATTCCCCCCTTCAGCGCTACCCTTGGTTCCCATGTACCCATGTTTTTGTCCATGTTACTGGGGCCCCTGGCGGCAGTTATAACCGGGCTGGGTTCTGCCCTCGGCTTTTTCCTGACCCTGGGTCCTCTGATTGGAGCAAGGGCTTTTATGCATGTTTTTGTAGCCCTGGCCGGTTCTGCCATGATCCGGAAGGGTTTCTCCTTCAGAAGGGTGGTATTGATTACCGCACCTTTGCACGGCCTGCTGGAAGTATTGGTGGTATTGCCCTTTGTACCCTTCGATGCATACAAACTGTTCATTGTCACCGGAGTGGGCACCATGCTCCATCATGGAGTGGATGGGGCTATTTCCTATGCCCTGTTGAAGGTGCTGGATAAAGCAAGAGTGTTTAATGCAGTCAGAGTTGATTCCTGAGTCCGGCAAAACCATATGAGCATATGGGGCAACTATGGCAACTATGGTACCGGCTTAAAGGACCGGCCTGTCAAATTGAAATTTATCAGGCGAAAGCAAAAGGTTAAGCTGTCAGGTTAAAGCCATCATATAATAGTCGTCTCCAAAGAAGGAGTAATTCAGTCTCCTGGGAGGCGGCTTTTTGTATTCGGGACAGGGCAGAG
>DUOI01000099.1 GCA_012838915.1 Clostridiales bacterium | reverse complement strand
TCCAGGGAATCACAAGCTGCCAAAGCCCGCTGTATCCATTCCAGGGGCTTGCCTGTTCTTTGAGCCCTCACTGCTATTTTGATATTGGAAGATGCTATTTTCTGCTCGGTAAAAAGCCTCAGTACATCATCAGTCTGTTCTTTCCCGGCTGCATAAAGTGCTTCCAATGCCGCTTTGTCAATTATCAGATCGCATAGCTGGCCGTCACCGGTCTGCGTTAATACCCGGTAGGCTTCCCTGGCAGAAGTACGCATATGCTCAGGCAGCAAGGAATAATCCTGAGCCTTAACTGCTTCCAGAATGGTTTTAGCATTAACGGTACCCCGGGATAAAAAAAGGTTTTCGTCTTCCAAACCCGTATAAACCGTTTTTATTGCTGCTTTCAGATTGTGATAATCATTGGGAAGCAATAATACATTAAATACCGACATATCTTCCACCAATTCTGATATGAATGCCCATGTCTTTTGCTGCTCATAGGTAAGTATCTGTTCCAGCTCAGTGCAGCCTTCTTTCCCCCACCCTTTTTCCATCAGCAATTTCAGGCATTCTCTATAGCCCGGAGCTGCCATCAATTGATTAATAAATTGTGTATCCAGAAGCTGCATCTCCTTGGAACGGATTCTTGCCACAGCATATACATATAGTTTTTCCGGCATAATGGTTTCCTCCTCCCTGCAGCATGCCCTTTATTTATGCGAATAAGAACTCGTGCACCTTATCCTGCAGGATGTCATGCTTGCTGCTGAAAATAGCAGCAAAGGTACAATTCTCTTCTATATCCCCATAAACCAGAACAAACCCTCCGTCAATAGGGCGGTTTGCCGAAGATATGGTTAAGGAGCCTCCCCTGGATTTAATCGCTTGATTTAATTGTTGCTCAAAGTCTGCAGGGAGACGCTCCATATCCCGCTTGGAAAAAATGATTTGTCCATTTTGAGGCTGGGCATAACTGGATACCATTTTCAGAATTAAGTCGAAATATTCTTCATCGGGCAAAGACTTAAGAGTGTCCATTGTTTTATTCATGATTTCTTCTATAATTCGCTGCTTTGCAGACAGAATAGCTCTTCTTTTTTGCAGGTCGGCGGACGATTTGGCTCTTTCAATAATATCCGATGCCTTTTCATTGGCCTCCTGAAGGATAATGTCACTTTCCTGCCTGGCCCTCTCTTCCGCTTCATGAGTTATACCTTCTGCCTGTCGACGGGCTTCAGCCAGTCTGGCTTCAGCAGCATCTCTTGCTGCAGTTTTTATCTGCTCAACTAGTTTTTTCAACCCTGACATCAATCTCTCTCCTATCCGGATACTCTTATATATTCAAACCACCAATACCTGTTACAGCCAGAATGGAGATAAGCAATGCAAGAATTGCATAGGTTTCTACCATAGCCGGGAAAATAATTGCCTTACCGGCCTGATCGGGACGTTTTGCAACCAGTGCAATACTGGCAATGGATGCACGTGCCTGGCGCAAAGCTGACCATAAACCAACGATTGCCATAGGCATGCAAGATACAAAATACAGTAATCCCTTAACAAGTGAAATATCGGAAGTTCCGCCAAGAACACCTATTTGAGTTAATGTTAAAAATGCAATCAAAAGTCCGTATATTCCCTGTGTACCTGGAAGCAGCTGGAGAATCAGCACCTTACCAAACTTGGAAGGATCATCTGTTACAACTCCTGCAGCAGCTTCACCGGCCATTCCTACTGCTATGGCAGAGCCGATCCCAGCCATTAAAGCTGCCAGTACAGCTCCTGATAACGCAAAGAACATTCCCAAATTATCCATGATTTGTTTCCTCCTTGAGTTTATAATATTTAGTATGGACGCCGAGAGGCGTAAATTCACTTCCTCCGCCTTCATAGAACTTACCGAAGAATTCTACGAAGGATAAACGATTGGTATGGACATAAGCGCCTAATAGATTAATGCCAAGGTTGATGGCGTGCCCAACCAGGAATACTACGATAAAAAGAATTATGCCTGCAATATTGTTTCCACCCATTGCACCCATTTGGTTGATAACTGTGGCAATTACTCCAGTAGCCAGTCCAAGGGCCAGCAATCGGGAATATGATAATATATCGCTTAAATAACCTGATACATTATACAGCCCGTATAATCCCTTGGCAATCCTTTTGAACCAGTTCCTTGACTCCCTGCCGGCTGTCAATACAATGCCTGCAGCCGCAACAGCAGCTACAATGGAAGCGATTCTTCCTATGGAAGCCGGTACAATAAAATTCAGATTCAGAATTTCCACAAACTTCCGACTGGAAAGGGCAAATACAATTAACCCGCCTACCAGCAAATACCAAAGCACGGCATCATAAAAAGCGTCCTTATACTGCTTTGCTTTTACATTCTGCACAATATTTGCCGCCAGGCCGGCAAATAAGTGAATTATACCCACTACCATGGAAAATACAAGCATACGCATGGGATCTTTCATAGGTTCAAACCATAGTGGTTCAACGGATATTGGCTTATTGAAGAAAGTAGTGGATACCACTGATACAACATCGCCAAACCAGCTGCCAAACAAAGCGCCCCAGAAAGTAGTTGACAGTCCGCAAAAGAAAAACATACGCAGGGTTTTTCTCATGCCTTTTTCCATATTGGGAAATTTCCACAGGCACAGACCGCAGCCGATGGCCATAATAAGCCCATACGCGGCATCAGACAACATCAGGCCAAATAATATGTAATAAAATATGGACATGATAGCCGAGGGATCAATTTCTCCCTTTCCCGGATAACTGAAGGAAGCAAGCACGCCTTCCACCGGCTCTACAAATTTATTGTTTTCCAGAAGGATAGGAACTTCTTCGTCATCATCGGGATCTTCAATTTCTAGATGTACAATGAATCTGCTTTTTAAGGCAGGGACAACTTTTTCAATTTCCCTTTCAGGGATATAACCGGAAATCATTAAAATGCGATTGGATTCCAAAAGAAAGCCGGCTGTTTCCAGCCTTTCAATCTTCATAGTCAGCCAGTCAAACAGCAATTTCAGGCTTTCCCTCTCACCGGCAAAACCTATAATCTCGGATTTGGCCTCTTCCGATTCCTGAGCAAGGACCTTGTATTTCTCTTCCGATTCAGCTATCTGCCTGGCAGGAGGCAGATTACTGGCAGAAACAGGCGGACGGGCAAACCCCAGAGCTCTTAGTGCGCCTTCAACAGCAACGGCATCTTTACGATGACACAGAGCAAAGATACAGGTTTGCTCTTTAGTTTTGCTTATAATATCCACATGTGTTGCTTCCACTTCTGGAATAAGATGTGCCAGTTTAACAAGAAGTCCATCAAGTGAAACTTCACCGGGTAATGTACCAATGAATGCAGAAGAAGAACGAGTGCCCTGAAATTGCAAGGGGATATCCAGCTTACTCCAGGGAGTTAAAGCATCAATCTGCACCTGAAGCTTATGCATTTCTGCGGTACACTCTGCAATGCGTCTGTCCAGAAATCTGATTCGTTCTGCCATTTGTTGGAATTCACTGCGTTTACTTTCCATATCTTCATATGCCTTCAATGAAAGCTCCTGCCGACCTTTGAGAGAATCCAACAGGGACTTGTCTTCGGGAGCATAGGTCTCCAGAATTGTAAGGGCTTCATCCACCATTGCCATATTATGTTCAGCATTTGTCAGGTCTTCTGAAATATCATTCTTTATGAAGAACTCATCTGCCTGGAGATTATTCACCTGTACCGAACCAAATTGCTGCAATGCCTCCAGAATCGGTTTACGATCCTTCAACAATGCGTAAATATGTATGCGTTTCATAGGCAGGATTGCCATTTGATAGATTCCTCCTTTGAATCCCTCTTGCTGTCCTTCCATAGGAAAGCCCTTTGAAAGCCTAGTATAGCTTTGAAATTATCATCCTTATTGCTTCCTGCTCTTTTTCTGCCGCTGCTTTTCTAAGATCGGCAGCTATAACCTCAGCCTGCTGCAATTGTCGGGCGATTATCTCATCGCCTTTCTGCCTGGCCGATTCCAAAATTTCCCTTGCACTGGCTCTGGATTGGTCGGTTGTAATTTCAAAGTGCCTGGCTGCCTGCTCCCGGGCAGCTTGTACAATGCTTTCACATTCAGCAGCAGTATCCTTTTCCAATTGATCAGCTTCCTGTTCCGCCTGGCGGATGATGTCTATGGTTTTTTGAGCCAACTTCCACACCCCTTTTCTCAAGCGCAGTATTTAAAGTTAAAATAATGTCAAACATTGTTTATTTTTTAGCAATAATGCATAAAAACACTCAAATTATATTATATGATTAAATCAAATATTTCTCAATGGTTTTATTCTTATTTATCATAGAAGTCCAGGTATGAATATTTCTTCCCATCTTTCTGCCATCCCAATATGGAATCCATGTTTACATTTCTTGCCGCATTGAATATAGCACTATCTACTTCACTGTTGGTTTTTTTCAGCTCCTTGATCAGCTCCTTAATTTCCCTTCGTTTACTGGATGTCTTCTTTGCTGCAACCACACAACCGCAGCTCATGGCAGAAATCCCGTTTTTTGATGTAAACCTGATGATATCTTCCTCCTGGATATAACACATGGGGCGGATTAGTTCCATGTTCTTAAAATTCTTGGATACCAATTTCGGCCGCATGGTTTTGAAGGTACCGGCATAAAACATATTAAGCAGAGTAGTCTCGATAAAGTCATCAAAATGATGACCCAAGGCCAGCTTATTGCAACCCAGTTCCTGGGCTTTTGAATACAAAGCGCCCCTGCGCATGCGGGCACACATATAGCATGGATAATCCTTGGCTATATGATCTACAATGTCAAATATTCTCGATTCAAACAACTTCACCGGAATGTTCAGGTATGCACAATTAGCCAATAGTAATTCACGGTTGGTTTCATGAAAGCCGGGATCCATTGCTATAAACTCCAGCTTAAAATTGCTGACCCCGTGTTTTTGCATTTCCTGAAACAATTTAGCCATAAGCAGGCTGTCCTTTCCCCCTGATATGGCTACCCCTATTACATCGCCCTCCTCCACAAGTTTAAAATCCCTGACAGCTTTGTTGAATTTTGCCCATAGCTGCCTGCGATAGGTTTTTATTATGCTTCGTTCTATCTCCTGCAAGGGCTTTCTTTCTGAAAGCGGAATCAAAAGCTCACATCCGCTGCCTGCCAATTTTACCAATGGCCTCACCTCAATCATAAGTGTTATCAACCCTTATTTATCAGAAAACTGCTTTATACTATCATTTCTTCGATTATTCATTATTCTGCTTTTCATATCGGTATTGAGCCAGAAGCAAATCCACCATTCTCCCATAGCTGCGTTCCCCATCCTTCTGGTTGTTTGCCTTCAAATATGCATCATTGGTTTTGGAGGTGGCTTCCCGTATCGGCCCATCATATTTGGCATGATATTTTGCATTCTCTGCCAAATCCCGTTTGATTCCATCCGAGAGCCGGCTGTATAAATCCTGCCAGGCCTCCCGGTCCTGTCTGTAAACGGCATTCAAAGAATAATTAAGAGCAGACAGGGAGCCGGAATAGCGAAAATCTGCATCGGGATGGAAACTGCAGGTCAGATAGGAAATATAGTTGGCCTCATCCTCCCTTGCAAAGCCCAATTGATGTGCCTGCTCATGCATCAGGGTGGATGGCAGCATGGGCGCAGGTATTTTCATGTTAATATTAGATTCTGCCGTAAAAGGACTGTATATGCCCCAAATGTTGGTGTAGGCTATGACAGAAGAAAACAGCAGGGGTTTGGGTCTGCCATACACCCTGTCAAAGCCCGGAAAATATTCTGCGGCTGCCTGATATCCTTTGCTTGCACGGGCAAAAGCCCCGCTGGCTCCTCCAATGAGCATGACTACCCCTTCTTCGTCTTCCTGTACTTCCCTACGCAGTCTGTTGGTGTTTTCAAGCAGAACTTCCGTCATTTCCACCAGCTCATCCACTGTGGAGGGACGTACCTCCAGGCCCAAAATATCGGCAAGGCTTTGACGGTTATAGTTCAGCCCCCATATAAAAATAAAAGAGAAATAAACCAGGCTGCCAATCAATAATAAATTCAGCACTCCGTTACGTAAAACAATCCAGCGCTGCCCCTTTTTGCGAATCAGCCTGACAACCCATGCTGCCATGCGCCATATTATAATAATAAACAAAACAGGAAGCAGCAGTTCTGCTAAAGAAAAAGGCACCCATCCGAGTATATTCCCGACCAACCATGAGATTCCCCGATAAATGCCGTTGGAATAGATTTTTTCTGTCAAAACGCTGTTATTGCGGGACAAGGTATTGAGCAGATATCCCAGGGGGAATAACAATATCAGCAGGTATTTTTTTGAAAGTCCTTTGAACATCTTATCAAACCTCAGTATTTGTAAACTCATTCGCTCAGAAATTATTACAATTATAGCATATCCGATTATGCCCGTACATTGTAATTCATGGAACAGCAGAATACGGAAAACAGAAAGCCCGGCAGATGCCGGGCTCTCTCAATCATTTTTTCAATGACCATAATACTGGTTTAACTCTAAATTAATAGCAGCCTTATAATTATCTTATTATTCTTCGGGCACACTTCCAATGTTTGCGGTAATAATCGGAATTAATGCTGCTTCTTTTAACACCTTCTCTGGAATTGGAAGCATGTATCATGTTTCCGTTTCCTATATAAATTCCCACATGCCCTATACTATTTCCGGAAGTGCGGTTTGAAAAAAACACCAGATCGCCGGGAGCCAGATTGCTCCTAGAAACCGCTACCCCATTTAAAGCCTGATCCCTGGATACACGATTAAGTCTGTACCCGAATTGCTTATATATATAATACGTAAATCCGGAGCAGTCAAAGGAATTGGGCCCTTCTTTGCCTCGTCTATATGGGTAGCCCTCGAATTTCAGCGCAAATTTTACTATATCGTTCCCGGAAACGGAGCCATTGCTTGGTGCGGGTGCATCTTTTATGGGTTTTCGTGAATCTGAGGAACCGGAGCTCCCCCTGGACGATGTCGGCGGTTTCTTGGTCCCCACTGCAATTATTTCATTAACCGGCTCTTTTAGCGTTTTTTCATCTACAAGTTCACGGCTGACTTCAATTCCATTCTCACGAATAACGCGGGCTTGAATTTCCTTTATGCCCTTTTTCCCCTTTTGGAGTATTTTTGTTTGCCCTCTTAAAAGGGTATTATCATCCTTTTTTTCCGTTTCAAAGGGGATATCCTCTTCATAAGTGATAATTTCTCTGGTAACAACATTCAATAATTTCTTTTCTGCAGACAGGATAATGGTTTGACCAGGTTTGATTTTTTCAGGATCCATATCAGGATTCAGAGAAATAACTTCATCCACGCTCATACCGTTTTCAATGGCAATGTCCCAGATGGTATCATCTTCCCTGGCGACATGTTCGATAACTCCTTCGGTGCTTTGTTGCAGCATATCAAGGGCTTCCTGCTCCCCTGTAAGTTCACCGTAATCTATTGTAACAGGCTCAAAACGAAGGTCTTCGGAAAATATCGCTTCTTCCAGCCGGGTGTCCTGGTTTGACTGAATTTCTTCCACATAAGGCCTCTTGACAGCCTCTGACAAACGATCAGCTTCCTGCAATGTCTTAACATAACACAGAGGTTCACCATTTATGACAATGGCATAGGCTTTGGTTTTAACTTCAACAGCCTTTTCTACTGCCCTTATCACTTGATATTCAGTGGTATATGAAGTTACGCCGCTGACTTCCTTAAAATGAACATCGGATTTGATGCTGACATCTTTCGGATAATTCCTGCTTAACTGCTGCATGGCAGTATCGTAATATGCCAGACCTTTTGCTGCAAATTTAACTACACCTACCTTCTGATTGTTTACATACATTTCATAAGAAACAGACTTTTCCTGGCCGAATGTGGTAAATGATACCAGGGAAGAAACCAGTAAGACGGATAACAACAGACAAATTACACCCTTTAGGCCTTTCATAACGGACCCCCCTCAGGAAATCATCCTGTTACATTTGTATTTCAAACTTTGCAATTTTGTTACATTATTATAAATATATTCGACATATTTGAAATAATTCCTGCCTATATATATTATTTATTGAGAAATTATCAAGCAATTTTAAAGAAAATCCACCCCTTCAACCTGATCCAGCCATTTACAATAATCATCCTTACAGGTACACGGATCTTTGTGATAACATGGATTCAATTCCAAAATATCCAGAATCTCTTTTTTCAGCTTTTTGAATTTTTCATTATGATTGTTCCAAACAGTAAAAATGCATCCAAAAATCAATGAAGCCAATAACAATACTTTAAAAAGAATTGCTTCCAGAGGAGTAAGTGTATTGGTTGAGCTTGCATTCTCGAAATTGAATAAAGACAATCCACTTAAATAACGATCCATGTTCCAGATAAAGTAAATCCAGAGCAGACCTGCAATTGCACCAATGGGAATCAGAAGCGACATTGCCCTGCGCATACTCCTGTGTGTCTTCAACAGTTTGTCTGTTTTCTTATTCATTGAATAGCTCAATGTCACCGGTCTTGGCACCCTATCTCCTCCTTTGGTATTCTATTGGAAAGACAGTACACCTTGTTTATATTTCTATTCACCCTGTCATACATTTATTCACAATATATTAAACCTGTTTATATCTACAAATGTATAAACTCCGGGGTTTACCTAAAGTATATGGTTAAGCCGGCTCCCGTTATATACATAATATTGATGCTTCTGTCATTGTTAGTGTAAAATTACTATGGGCAAAAAATCAAAAATAAAAGAAAGAGTATCTCCTCTGTGATATCATGTAATTTGCAAAGACCACAAGAATCACAGGAAGGAAGATACTCTTATGGAACTCATTAT
>DUOI01000098.1 GCA_012838915.1 Clostridiales bacterium | reverse complement strand
CCAGCTGAATGGGGTACCTGCCCAGTCCCTTTTCCTCATCCTGTAAGGCGCGCTCAAGCAATTCCAGAATATCTGATTCCTCCAGCGGCTCAAAGCGGAAGATGGTAGAGCGGGACAGAAGAGCCTTGTTTACTTCAAAGTAGGGATTCTCCGTAGTAGCTCCTATCAATATAATGCTGCCGTCTTCCACATAGGGCAGCAGAACATCCTGTTGTCCTTTGTTCAATCGATGAATCTCGTCAAAAAAGAGAATCACCCTGCCCTTGGGATTCAACAGGAGATTTTGCGCCTCCGAAGCTGTCTCCCTTATCTCCTTTACTCCGGCGGTAACCGCATTCAGCTGTATGAATCGATACTGTGTTTCCGAAGAAATGATTCGAGCCAGGGTGGTTTTTCCCGTTCCGGGCGGGCCGTAAAAAATAACCGAAGACAGGCGATCCCCCTTTATGGCGCGATACAACAGGCGGTTACGGCCTACAATATGCTGCTGGCCTATAAACTCCTCCAATGTTTCCGGGCGCATTCTGGCAGCCAGGGGCATTTGTTGTACCAAGTCCTTACACTCCTTTACTCGCGTAATAGCGATTAATCATTATAATGCCAATAGCAGGCATGTACATTTCCTTTTCACAAAAAAGAGGCCGTTCGGCCTCTTTTATCTTACCACATTATGGTTATATAATGGATATTTTGTACACAATTTTTCTACAAGGGACAGGACCTTCTGTTTATTGCCGTCAAAGTCCTCAATAGCCAGTCGAATTGCCCTGGCAATGCTTTTCATGTCCTGCTCCTTCATACCCCTGGATGTAACAGCCGGAGTACCTATTCGGATACCGCTGGTAATAAAGGGGCTCTGAGGATCATTAGGAATGGTGTTCTTGTTAACGGTTATCCGTACCTTATCCAACAGCTTTTCCGCATCCTTGCCGGTTATGCCGTGATTACGCAGATCAACCAGCATAAGATGGTTGTCGGTTCCTCCGGAAACCAGCCGGAAGCCCTCATCAATAAGGCCTTGTGCCAATGCTGCCGCGTTTTTAACAATTTGCTTCTGATATTCCCTGAATGAAGGTTGCAGGGCTTCCTTTAAGGATACTGCCTTGGCTGCAATGATATGCATCAGCGGTCCGCCCTGTGTTCCCGGGAAAATCCCCTTATCTACGGCTTTTGCATACTTTTTCTTACATAGAATCATGCCGCCCCTGGGTCCTCTTAAGGTTTTGTGGGTGGTAGTTGTAACAAAGTCTGCATGGGGAACAGGGCTCGGATGCAGGCCGGCTGCAACCAGACCGGCAATATGAGCAATATCCACCATCAACAGGGCGCCGACTTCATCTGCAATCTCCCGAAACCTTTCGAAATCAATCTCCCTCGGGTAGGCACTGGCGCCGGCTACAATCATTTTAGGCTTATGCTTCCCAGCCAGATCAGCCAGCTTGTCATAGTCGATATAACCTGTTTCACCGTCAACGCCATAAGGCACGATGTTGAAATATTTACCCGAAACATTCACCGGACTTCCATGTGTCAGGTGTCCGCCGTGTGCCAGATTCATACCCAGGATTGTATCTCCGGGCTTCAGCATGGCAAAATAAACAGCTGTATTTGCCTGGGCTCCCGAATGGGGCTGCACATTCGCATGCTCAGCGCCGAACAGCTTTTTAGCCCTGTCAATGGCAAGCCTTTCCACAATATCCACAAATTCACAGCCGCCATAATAACGCTTTCCGGGATATCCTTCTGCATACTTGTTGGTCAGATGAGAACCCATGGCAGCCATTACAGCGGAGCTGACAAAGTTTTCTGATGCTATAAGCTCTAAATGAGTTCTTTGACGGTTGAGTTCCTGTTCCATGGCTGACGCCGTTTCCGGGTCTGTTAATGCAATCTCTTTCAGATCAATCATAGCTGACTCCTTTGAGTAGTAAATATGTTAATTGAGTGGTTCAGAGGCAGGTGCGCCTTTGCATATTATAATATTATGACCGTATTATTTTACTGTTCTTCCCTTTAAAACAAACAGCTGTTTATTCCAATTTATAATTATACAAATAATTATAAGTGCTATTATACATACTTTCGCTTGCCTTGACAAGGAATGAATTTAAAAAAGTGTCGATTTTCATCGACACTTTTTATGTATTATCAATTAAGCATCTCTCTCAATTTTTTCTGATCGGGAGTATCGAAACCTGTTTGATATCTTCTTTATGCTTAGGCCTGCTCTCTTTTTGCCTTCAATATTCTTTCAAATTCATCGAAAAACTCCCGCTCCTTGGGGAACATCATGCGCCTTGACACCTTAAATATCGTGCCTCGCAATTCCTCCATTACTTCCAGTTTCAGATATGGAAGCAACGGTGCACATTGGTATTCTGCAATAGTCATATACCATTCCGCATTTGACCTTGGTTGATTTCTGGGAATTTTAGGCGCCATCAGCCGTCTGACCGCCTTTTCTGCAAAATCACTGCATAAGTCGGGAGCATCCTGTTGAATTTGTTTAAGCTGCTCGCTGAGCTGCGTAACAATTTTATCAATTCCATCCAGAAACTCCTGATGCATGGAATCAGAAGCTGATGAATCAAAACCTCTGAACCACTTCTCAAAGAGCTTTGTAATTGACTTGTTTTCCTGTTCGTATCGATAGCTCTTTTCTATGTAGTTATCATAATGCTCATATAATTTGTCAATTAAATATTCAGCCTGTTTTTTGGGATGTCGTTCATTCTCCTGGATACCGTTCTGCATGAGAATTCCCCTTTATATGTATTTTTTCTGTGCCCTTTTGCTTCACCAAGTATAAGCTTGCATACTTCTGTTATATATACATGTTATAGAATCAAATCAGATTTGTCAATATCAACAATGGTATGTATGTTTATGATACAATTAAATCAACTGAATTGTGTCTTAAGATAATATCTCATTTAACTGACTGAGCATGACAGTTAAGTAAACT
>DUOI01000097.1 GCA_012838915.1 Clostridiales bacterium | reverse complement strand
CTGTCCAAGCGCTGCATTTCCGCATCAAAAAAAGCACGATTATACAGGCCTGTCAAATGGTCATGAAAGGTGTGATATGAGATCACATCTTCTTTCTGCCTGTGATGAGATACATCATAAAATACTATTACTCTGCCTGAAAAGGTTGAATCTGCATCAGTAAATGATGAAATCTTGCCACTAACATAAATTTCGCTGGATTTATCTCCGACAGAAAGTATCAGGTATTCGGGCAGGTCAATTATTTCAAAACTCCTATCCTGAAAAAAGGTATATTTTTTGCGGTTTCCTTCCATATATACTACGAAAACTTCATCCAAAGTTTTGCCGGCAGCCTGCTCATTATTCCAACCCGTAAGCCGCTCAGCAAATTTGTTCATATATATTACTTGTCCCTTGCTGTCTGTCAAAATAATACCGGCACTCACTGAACTTAAGGCAAGATAACTAAGATGTTCCATATTTGGTACTTTCATATTTTGAACTCCCTTTCTGGCGACGGTCTTAATAAGCCTCTGCATTTTCATGCAGAGCATTAAAAACCATTCAGCCAATTAAAAAAAAGTTCTACATAAAATAGGAAATTCCTGCCTATAGGTAAGTATTTCCCCTGGAATTCAATCCTTAGTATCCTCCTTCTGCCATTTTACAACGGGATTTCTCGCTGCAGCCACTTCATCCAGTAGTTTTACAGGTGTATTATGAGGAGCGGTTTTGATAATCTGCGGATTCTCAACTGCCTCTTTTGCAATCTGTATCAAAGCAGAAATATACTCTTCCATGGATTCTAAACTTTCCGTTTCCGTGGGTTCAATCATCATGGCTTCCGATACTATTAGAGGGAAGTATATTGTAGGTGGATGTAATCCAAAATCCAGCAGCCTCTTAGCAATTTGTTTTGTAGTAATGCCGTAAGGATTTATTTTCAACCGGCCTAATACAAACTCATGCATACATGTTTGTTCATAAGGCAATTCATAGTACTCTTTCAGCTCTTCCTTCATATAATTGGCATTCAGTACGGCCAACTCGCTGACCCGTTTCAGTCCCTCTGCACCCATGGTTTTTATATAGGCATATGCCCGGACTAAAACACCAAAATTGCCGTAAAAGCTCTTAAGTTTTCCCACCGACATAGGTCTGTCATATTCCAAATCGTATAGACCTTGTTTTTTCACGATAACAGGTATTGGTAGAAAATCTGCCAGATGAGCCGCTACACCAACAGGCCCTGCACCCGGTCCACCTCCTCCATGAGGAGTAGAAAAGGTTTTATGCAGGTTCAGATGCAGCACATCAAACCCCATATCACCAGGACGGGTTATACCCATGATGGCATTTGCATTGGCTCCATCATAATATAAAAGCCCGCCCGCTTCGTGAATTATATCGGCAATCTCAAGGATATTTGTTTCAAACAATCCAAGGGTACTGGGATTGGTAAGCATCAGCCCGGCAACTTCGTCATTCATTACTGCCTTGAGAGCATCCAAATCCACACTGCCCTCCTTATTGGATTTGACCTCTATAACGTCCATTCCAACCATGCTGGCACTGGCGGGATTGGTGCCGTGAGCAGAATCGGGTACAATAATTTTTTTTCGTTTGTCTTCCCCTCGGTACTGATGATAGGCTTTAATAATCATTAAGCCCAATGCCTCACCCTGAGCACCTGCGGAGGGCTGCAAACTGAATGCAGACATACCGGTTATCTCACACAGCATGTTTTCCAGTTCCCACATCAGCTGCAGCGCACCTTGAACGGTTTCTACAGGCTGTAAGGGATGGATCTCTGCAAAACCCGGCATTCTGGCAGCTTCTTCATTAATTTTAGGATTATATTTCATGGTACAGGAACCGAGGGGATAAATACCCAAATCAACGGCATAATTCTTCTGAGACAAATTGGTATAGTGCCGTATTACATCCGGCTCACTTACCTCCGGTAATTCTGCAGCTTCCGAACGAACTAAATTCTGTGGCAGTTCATATGATGGTACATCAGCCCGAGGCAAGCTATATGCCCTTCTGCCTGCAACAGAACACTCAAAAATCAGTTTATTGTATTCTCTCATGCCATCTCCTCCAAAATCCGGGTCAGCACATCGATCTCCTGCCGGGTCCTCTTTTCTGTTACACAGTACAAAATTCCGTTCTCAAGCTCTGGATAGTCCCTGTTCAGACTATAACCTCCAATAATGCCTTTATGTAACAGAGTATTTTGTATTCTCTCACTGGATACTGTACTAATAATGGGAAACTCCTTGAAGAAGGGTTTCTCATAAGCAAGACGATACTTACCGGATGCAGTAATAGTAGAAGCCGCATAATGGGATTTATCGTAGCATTGTCTTGCTACTTCCTGCAGCCCCCGCTTGCCCATGGTAGTCAGATAGACGCTGGCCGCCAGTGCATTCAATGCCTGATTGGAGCAAATATTGGAGGTTGCTTTTTCTCTGCGTATGTGCTGTTCTCTCGTTTGTAGCGTTGATACAAAACCTCTCCTTCCTTCAGCATCTTTGGTCTGACCTACTATTCTTCCCGGCATTTTCCGCATTAGGGATTTAGTGCATGCCATAAAGCCAAGACCGGGGCCTCCAAAAGACATGGAATTACCCAAACTCTGCCCTTCTCCTATGGCAATGTCCGCACCCCATTCCCCCGGACTTTTGAACAATCCCAATGAAATTGGATCTACGGACAGGATCAACAGGCCTTTGTTCTGGTGTATCAACTTTTCAACTTCTGCTATCTCTTCCATATATCCAAGAAAGTTTGGAGTTTGGATCAGAATAGCAGCGGTTTTGGCACTGACAGCATTCTTAACAGCTTCTAAATCCGTTACCCCTTCTCTCATGGGTACGGTGACCAGTTCCACATTTTGGTGATTCAAAAAGGTAGACAATACCCTTCGGGCATCGGGATGGACGGTTTCAGAAACCAATATCTGTTTGCGCCGGGTGCTGTCGGTTGCCAGCAAAGCTGCTTCTGCAGCGGCACTGGCACCGTCATACAGGGAAGCATTGGATACATCCATGCCTGTCAACTCGCAAATCATGGTTTGGTATTCAAAAATCACCTGTAGTGTACCCTGGCTGATCTCCGGTTGGTAAGGTGTGTAAGCTGTATAAAACTCAGACCTGCTTACGGCAAAACGGACGGTTGAGGGTATGTAGTGATCATATATACCAGCGCCTAAAAAAAAAGGCGTATTTCCTGCATCCAGGTTGCGTCCGCTTAAATTTTTCAGGATTCCTTCCACTTCCAATTCCGACTTGGGCTGTTCCAGTTTTAGTTCTTTTTTCAACCTTATGGTATCAGGAATGTGCTGAAATACCTCATCAGCTGTGTTCAAACCCAAACGGTTCAGAATAACTTTTTCGTCTTCCAAGGTAGCAGGCAAATAGGGAAACATAATCAACCCTCCTCGGCACACAGTCGTTGATACTCTTCAGACGAAAGCAAATCATTAAGCTCATATTTGTTTGACATTTCCACCACTACCATCCAACTTCCATAAGGATCTTCATTAATTTTTTCAGGGTTGTCCGGCAGTTCCCCGTTAACATCTAATACCTTTCCGGAAACAGGTGTATAAAGATCCGATGCAGCCTTAACCGATTCCACGACTCCAAAAGCTTCTCCCGCGTGAAACTCACTGTCCGGTTCGGGCAACTCAACATATACTACATCCCCCAGGGAATCCTGTGCATAATCCGTGATTCCAATCCATGCAAGATTATTTTCCACCTTTACCCACTCATGATCTTTGGAATAATAATAACCCTCAGGTATTTTCATATATTTTTTCCTCCTACTTTTTATATTTTTTGGAATAGAAGGGCGTTTCGACGATAGTTGCCTTAACAGCCCGTCTGCGTATAATTATGTCTATGATTTCTCCCGGCTGAGAACATTCACTGGAAATTAAAGCCATGCCGATGCTTTTTCCTAATGTAGGTGAGAGATAACCGGTTGTTACATAGCCGACTTGATTCCCATCCTTTTGAATCTCATAACCGCTCCTGGCAATCCCTCGCTCCTGCAGTTCAAATCCAACGAGTTTGCGCGGTATGCCTTTCTCCCTTTGTGCAGCCAAAGCCTGCTTACCGATAAAATCAGGTTTGTCAAGCTTGACAACCCATCCCAGCCCTGCCTCAAGAGGAGTAATTTCTTCACTTAGTTCCTGCCCGTACAATGGCAGGCAGGCTTCAAAACGCAAGGTATCCCTGCAGCCCAGCCCACAAGGCTTTAGACCTAATTCAATACCGGTTTTAAGCAGTGATTTCCATAATGGAACTGCATCATCAGGTTTTAAATAGAGCTCAAAACCATCCTCGCCGGTGTATCCTGTTCGGGAAATCAGACAGGGAATACCATTTACTTTCACTGATTCTACAAATCGAAAGAAACGAATTTTACCTGCATTGTCGCCTGCAGCAGCTTTAAGAATTTCCTCGGCCTTGGGGCCCTGCAGTGCTATTTGAGCAACCTGATCAGAAATATCCCTTACTTCTACATGGTATCCTTTTGAATGCTTCAGCATCCATTCAAAGTCTTTCCTTCGATTGGCTGCATTGACTATCACCCAAAAATGCTGCTCCGAAAAGCGGTACAGCAATACATCGTCCTTGATACCGCCTGTTTCGTTGGATAAAATTGCATATTGGATCTGTCCATTCTGTAATTTACCAATGCTGTTGGTTACCAGATGTTCCAAGAAGATAAGGGAATCTGCTCCTGTTACCTCAATCTCTCCCATATGAGAGACATCAAATAAACCCGCAGCTTCTCTCACTGCATGATGTTCCGGTATAATTCCCTCAAATTGGATGGGCAGAGCCCAGCCGGCGAAATCAACAACCTTTGCTCCATAATTCTTGTAAATTGAGTATAAAGGCGTTTTCAAAAGATGCTCCACACAGGATTCCTCCTTTTCTTTACTATTCCATCTTACAATATGTAATACCGAAATTCAATAAGTTTCCTTTTATAAAGTCATGAGGGGAACTTTGCATATTTTTAGAAATTGTCATTTCATTATAATTTAGCAGGAATATTGCACTTTTTGGCGAAATATCATTTAAGGCATTCATTTATATTATTATTTATTAAAAAGGAGTTTTGGTATCATGAACATCACCAGTCGTTTCCGTATGAAGGAATTATATGATTATTATGAAAATAAGATGGAACGCTGTCCCTTTATGCAGGTAGTTGAAGGCAGCAGTGATGGAACTGTTACAGTCCGGGGAGCAGAAAAAATAATGATTGGATCTAACAACTACCTTGGATTAACCAACCATCCGGAAGTCAAGGAAGCAGCAATTAAGGCAGTAGAAAAATATGGTACAGGATGCACCGGATCTCGCCTGCTGAACGGCAACCTGGATCTCCATGAGCAGCTGGAAACCGAGCTAGCCGACTTCCTGGGAAAGGAAGCAGTCATAGTATACAGTACCGGCTTTTTCTCAAATTCAGGCACGATTTCTACTTTGATTGGCCCGGAGGATGTCATGGTATGCGACCGGGACAATCATGCCAGCATTGTACAAGGCTGCCTTTTAACAAGAGCTCCTATGAAACGTTACCAGCATAATAACATGGAAAGTCTGGAAAGACAGCTGGCTGGCATTGATGAAAATAAAGAAAAATTCATCATTACCGATGGAGTATTCAGCATGTTTGGTGACATCTGCAAACTGCCCGAAATCACTAACCTGGCCAGGAAATATAATGCAGCTGTAATCGTAGATGATGCCCACAGTATAGGCGTATTGGGTGAAAACGGCAAGGGCACAGAAGAGCATTACGGCTTGCAAAATGAAGTGGATATTGTTACAGGTACATTCAGTAAATCCTTTGCCTGTGTGGGTGGTTTTGCTGCCTCTTCCAGAGAAGTCATTCGTTTTTTAAAGGCTACTTGCCCCTCTTTTATCTTTACAGCCAGCTTGCCCCCGTCATCCGTTGCCACCGTACTTGCATCACTTAAAATCCTCAAGAATGATCATGCAAGAAGAAAACGTCTTCATACAATATCCAATTATGTTCGCAATGAATTGAATGACATGGGCTTTGATACCGGCGGCAGTCAAACACCTATTATCCCCATCGTAATCGGCGACAGAGAAAAAACCATTGCCGCATGGGAGTTCTTGTTTGATCAAGGTGTTTTTTGTAATGTGTCCATCAGCCCTGCAGTACCCAAAGGATGCGACCTTTTACGTACCAGCTATATCGCTACCCATACCGACAGTCAGATTGATTATGTAGTAGAAACCTTCAGGAAGATGAGAAATTTATTATTCTAAACTAAATGAGTTTTATTAATAAATCCGATGAATTTGGAGATTCTAAGTTTTAATCTCCCAGTCAAATCATCGGAAGGAAATGGAAATCGGCATGAAGGATTCTTACTTGATCAGTAAATTGAACTGGTTTTACTCTTTGGAGGTTACGCAGGTTGACAACTATATGACCCAATCCAAAGCTATCGAACATCCGTATATATCTCTGGCTTTAGCCAGATTTGCAGCTATTGAACAGGAACATGTTGAAAATATAGCAGCTTATATTAAGAATATGGGAGAAGAACCTACTGCATCCGGAGATGCAGTTTCTTCATATTTAGGTAGAATTATAGGCAAAATTACACCCTCTACCGGATTAATGAATATGCTTCGATTCAATGTAGCAGTGGAAAAAAAAGCAAAATCAGATTATAAAAAATTAATTGATCAGGTAAAAGAGCCGAAATTACTTAAACTTTTATGGAGAAACTTTGTGGACGAAGATTTGCATACTTCCTGGATGGAAGAGCAGATTAGGTTCATGTTGCTTGCCAACGAAATGAAAAAGCTGGGCTTAACAAAATCATAAATACTGCTACGATTTGTGTAGATTTCCGTTCATTTTTCTCCAATAATGATTAAAGTATAAATTCCCTCTTGGAGCAGGGCCCTTGGCCTTTGCCCGGGATAAGTATTTTTCCTGAAGCTTCTTTTCTTCATATAATGTGTATTCCATAATGTCGGATAACTGTTGGGAATTCATTAATCCAATATCAGCTGCAGCGACCTTTTCCATAATAGATTTTTCAAGCTGATCTCTGTCCTTTTTATATTCATCTGCGTTAATTCTTTGCTCCAGTATGCATCGATGGATCTCTTCCTGCCGCTTCCAATAGGAGACCGCTGCATCCGCGTTATCCTCTTCGAATGACATGTTTTCGCCATCTATCATCCAGAACGGTTTGAACAAACTTAAACAGGGAGCAGAGCTTCCGGTAATCCAATAGGTATCTAAAACTCGGGTATTTATATTTTCATGGAGGCCGTTCTGAGAATAAACAGAGACGTCATCCGGTGCTCCCAAGGATACTACATAAGTACCGGTTGTCTGGTCACCATATAAAAACCCGGCATGCATACAAATACTGGATACTGAGCTTTTTCGGTAAGGCTTCTTTTCATAATCCGGTGTATGGCTCCGCAGTATATTTATCATAGTTTCTACTTTAATATTGCCTTTATTCTTCTTCAAGATATCGAGGCTGCATGACTGTCTTTCCTGAGAGCCGCTGAGCCGCGTTATTAGCTTATTGCTGTAACATTTAGAAAAGTCAAAATCCTCATTACTCCTGCACCAGCCTTTTTCAATAGCATGAGATATTAAACGGGGATGAGCCATGTCATATTCTCTGCCGATAGACAAACGATTGGATATGCTGTAGATATCCTTTACCTGCAGCGCTGCCCAATAAACTCCGGCAGTCTCCAGAACCCAAGCAGAGCTCCTATCTGCAATCAAGAATGAATTGTGATAGGTGAAAGGTTTTTCATAGCCGCAATTACCACCCTGTCCGTACCTCTCCAATAATTCTATCAACAACTCCAATGCTTCTCTGCCGGTTTTGCAGCGCTCCAATGCAATTCGAAGCATATCCATTCCAATGAGGCTGTCCTTTGCGTATGGTTCCTTTGTAAACACTGCCTCGTTGCCGATATTCAGTCCAAACTCATTACACCCCATCTCTGCCCCCCATATCCAATGGGGCTTTAATAGGAGAACTTCATAGGTTTCCTCTGCCTGATCGACTTCAATATAGGTGCATTTCACCTTTGAACCTTTAGGATATTTCCTGCGAGGCACCCGAACCATTATATGACATTCATTGGGCTGACGATCACTGTTTTTTGCAAATAATACACGTCCGTTTGCAGTAGAATTACCCAAAGCAACCATTGTGTCACACATATTTTCCATCCCCGCTTTTTTTGAATATTAATATAATAAGACTCCTCCTTAAAGCGTTTCCATTCTTGCTTGATATTTGGAGGAGTATACCAATATTGGTCTAAATCAATAAAAACGATTTATACTAATTGGTAATAAATTTATACTCCCTGGCATGTGTTTTCTCTCCATCTACCATAAATGTCTTCACTTCCAGCTTAACATCTACCTTCTTGCCGCTGCCGTTAGCTGAAGCTTTTAAATAAAAGGAAACAATTCCTGACTGCTCATTCAGGATGATGGAATCTTGAATATAACCATTCTTAACTGTAGCTGTTACCATAACTTTTCCATTTTTATGCATATCATAAATGTAATTGTTCAACTGAATACTTATAAAATTTCTGCCGTCGCCCTGATTTGCTTTTCTTATTTTTAAATTACCCTCTTCGTCAATATTTGGAGTATTACTGTTTATGCTTTTTACTCCTCCGGCTGTTACCTGTTTAGTTACAGGCATTGGCGTAGGTTCCGGACTTGAGGTCGGCTCAGGACTGCCGGTGGGCTCAGGGCTTTCGGTCGGACCAGGGCTGGCAGTTGGTTCCGGGCTCAGAGTGGGCTCCGGAGCTTCTTCATATTCTTCCCCCGGAGGTACATCCGGGATGTCAATTCGCTTACCCAACAGCATATCTTGAGCTTTGGTATAATAGAGGATGGCTCCCTCATCCATTAAATCCACCTCTACTCCTGTTGCCAAACCAGTATTGTTCAGCAAATGAATATTAAAAGGCAATTCGTAGCCTGTAGTCAATTTACCCTTTGTTAGTTCGTGCTCAATTAGAATGTTTATAATACCCTCTTCATGATTGGTAATATTGAAGGCTTTATACGGTGTGGATGCTACTGGGTAGCGTTTTTCGGAAATGACATAATCTCCTCCGTTATACTCATAAAATTTCCGAAGCAAAGCAGGCACTCCGCTGTCATTAGTAAACTCAAGCGAATAATAACTGCGTAGAAAATGCTCTTCTACAACACTGTAATCCGTTGTCATATTTGTGATGTATTTCAGCTCGGAATCAATTATGTCCCCTAGCAGCCTGACCTCCTGTTGGGTAACACCTTTATTGGTATTGATGACAAAAGAATTGTTGCCCATAAAAAACAATGTATACACCAATTGCAGCACCAAGCCGATTAAAGCCATGAAGATCACTAGCTCTATCAATGTCAATCCTTTTATTTTTTTCACCATATTCACTTCCTCCATGCTCTTATTCCAGCTCTGTATAACCTGGTATAAAAGCCACAACCTCAACTTCCATGTTGGAAATAGGACCTTCCGTTACATTTACCTTGCTCTTGGCATAGCTGCCGGTAATCTCAACCAATCTGGTACCACCGCCAGCAACAGGCAATTCAATTTCTACCGTCTTACTGCTAATCACATGGGGACTGTCGTTAAAATCATCTACTGCAGTGCCGACGGCTTTAGTTCTGACGCCGGCTCTAACAATATTTACCAATCCGGTGCTGAATATTGACAGGAAAACTACCGCAATAATGCCTATTACAGCCAGTGATATAATAATTTCTATAATAGAGAATCCTTTGTTCTTTTTCATAAAATTAAATTCCCTTCACATCAGAGATCCAGAATATGGTTAATCAATATAATAACTTTGATAGCTCACAGTCCTGGTTTTAGTGGATATACCCGTATTCACAGGGACATTTACCGTAACCTTGCTGGCAATCGCATCATAAAATTTCCGAGCTTGCGCAGGGTTTTGGACATAGACAAATATACTCTTGCCAAAAATCATACCATCTAAAATAAATGCCGTCTTGTTGTTTTTAAAACCGATGTATATTTCGCTGTTTGGTGCATAGATGGAACCATCTAAGATTTTTTTCTCATTTTTGATACTGTTGTTATGGGTTCCGATATGCAATTTATCGCCATTGTAAATTATATTGCCTGTCAGATAGGCATCCTGATGAAAGTCTATATCGATATCACCTTGTTTTATATATAAATTGCCACTAAAAGTCAAATACAGTTTCAGTGGAGTAACCAGCCCCTTAGGCTGTACAGGGATTGCTTCATTGTAAACGTAAATGTTCAGCAGATATTCCGTGATATCCTCCTTGACCAATGAGTCGGAGTAAATTTCTGTATTCTGCATAATTTCAAGGTTGCCCCTTACATACAGGTTAACCTTTCCTACAAAAGTTATCGTGCCTCCAAGAGTCAAGGGGCCGTTTACATAGATATTTGTCGTTTTACCAGCAGTACCTATAGTACCACCAATGATCTTGCCATCCAATACATAAGGATTTCCACTGTTCCATTGTTCTTCGGTTACATCATCAAAAACATGGGGTAAAAAGGCTTCTACATCGCTTACATTGTGTGCAATATCGGAAGGAATGTCGTCTATCCCGGCATTGGTCTGCTGATATGCAGTCTCAGTATACATAAGCGGCGCAGGATGTTCTATGGTAATGCCCTGATCGTTGGCATCAATCTCCGTAACAACACTGAATAATGCTTTCTTTACCGACTGTTCTATACCTCTGTATTGGGATGTGGACTGTATGGTCAGAACCCTGTCCTCCTCTCCAACAGACTCGTTTTTGACTATGACCTCCGTAACGCCATCGATATCAACATCGACCTTGCGGGCAGTATTATATACATCCAGAAAAGCCTTTTGAGCGCTGACATCGCTGGAATAGGTGGCCAATTGGGAAATTAAGGCGGCTTCAATGGTATCGGCACCACTCTTTGCGATATAGTATGCCTGTGTTTTATTGTGATAGTAGATAGCCAGCTTGTTTTCAGCTAACACGAAACCAAGGGTTGTAATAGCCAAAATGGATAATACTGCAAAAACCATGATTGCAGATACAAGTGCAGAGCCACAATTGTTTTTGATTTGCATATAACCCCTCATTCCTTGAAAATAAACATAAGCCTTTCAGCATATACTTGCTGCTCAAAACCCCGAATTACTTTTTATGTAATCAGTTAAACTTGTGTTTAAAAAAACACTTGCATAATTATCCTTGGTATCAGGAGAATACATGTAAATTATACCATACTATTATAATATAGAGGGAATTTCATAACTACAATTTTTATGATGAAACAAAGGAGTATATCCTCAGACGCT
>DUOI01000096.1 GCA_012838915.1 Clostridiales bacterium | reverse complement strand
TCGCCAGCTCCAGGATGATCTCCCTGACTTCATCTTCGTTGCCGGTAACCCCTCTGGCTTCCGTCAACCTTTTTAATACTTCAGCCATTCCTGCCATCCCTCCTTCAATGAAGCTATAAACAATGCAATGAGCCTGGCTCCCATCTTAATATGATCCAGGTTAAGGGTTTCCACCGTGGTATGCATGTAGCGCAGCGGCAGCTCCAGTAAAATGGTGGGAACTCCGCCCCGTGAAATCTGCATGGAACGGGCATCGGTTCCCGTCGGCCGGGGCGCGATTCCAATCTGACAATCCATACCGTATTCCTTTGCTGTATCCAAAAACTTTTCCGTCAAACCCGGATGCATGTTGGGACCTTTGCAAACAACAACGCCCTTGTCCATCGCATGGGTATCCTCTTTGGCAGCATCCGGTGTCTCACCATGGGTTACATCAATGGCAATTCCGATATCCGGCCGGATATTATATGTACTGATTATGGCCCCCCTGGTGCCAACCTCTTCCTGCACCGTTGCCACACAATATACTTCAGCCTGATATTGAAGCCTGTTCAGCTCCTTCATGACTTCTGCCAGCATAACTACACTTGCCCGATCGTCCAGGGATTTTCCGTTTACCATGGAACCCTGCATGGATACCAGCGGACTGCAAAAAGTAATTAAATCGCCTACATGAACCAGTTCCTTCACCTTTTCAGCCGGCAATCCCAGATCAATGCTCATATCCTTCATTTTCACAGCCTTCTGTGCATCCTCTGCAGCCTGAAGATGGGGTGGGATGGCAGCAATAATACCATAAAGCTTTTCCCGCCCGTGGACGGTTACCTCCTGGGCTAATAAAATCCTTTGATCCACCCCGCCTATATTGGTAAAGCGCAAAAATCCTTTTTCATCGATATCACTTACCATCAGGGCAATTTCGTCCATATGCGCAGCCAGCATGACTTTGGGACCCACGGCGCTTTCCCGGGAAACCGGGCCTTTCTTGATCCCATACACATTGAAGAAGGAATCCGTTTGAACCTCGTCGCAATATCCGGAAAATTCATCGGCAATGCGCTTTGCTGCCTGTTCTTCATAACCGGAGACACCCGGTATTTCTATTAATTCAGCCAAAAACTCCTTCAACTGTTAAACCTCCTTGATCTGCACCCCTGCAAAATACATAGACATGAAACAGCAGCCATACCCCAGCAGTGCATGCATTTTACAGTAAAAAAACTTTTCAATCATCATCTTCCAGAAGCTTGACACCCTCCAGCCTGGACAACTCCGCACCTAAAATACGCTTGTCCACCCCGGGAGGAAATACCAGCTTGAAAAAGGCAACGGTGCGGTCATCCTCTCCCGGATCAACCTTGATATCCCGAACACGGACATTCAATTCAGCCAATACATTTGTAATTTGGGCAATTTGCCCCGGTACATTGGGAATCTCCAGGGAAAGTTCAGAGTCCTTTAAACCGGGTACATAGCCTTCGAATTTCTTCAGCAATACCAGGGTAACATAGGAAAGCAAGGTAGCGGATAATGCTCCCCAGTAGAAGCCTGCGCCGATGGCCAGTCCGATGCAGGCTACCACCCACAGGCTGGCTGCCGTTGTCAGACCCCGAACCCGGGAACCGTCCTTTAATATGGTGCCCGCTCCCAGAAAACCGATACCACTGATTACCTGGGCTCCCAGACGGGCCGGATCGGGTAAAGCCAGGGATGAAACTTCCAACAAAAATTCCGATGTCATCATGACCAGTACCGCGCCCATACATACCAGTGTATGAGTACGGAATCCGGCAGGCCGGTTACCGATTTCTCTTTCCAGACCAATGACGCCGCCGAAAACCATGGCCAATACCAGCTTTATGATAATTTCCCAGCTCACAGGAACACCTCCCATATCAATTTCTAATACCCATTCTTCCACTGCAATAAACTTAATTGCTGCAACAGGCAAAAGAGCCTCTGCTTCCAAGGTGCATAAGCCGGCCCCGGAATCGCAGCATTTATGCCTGTATTACAATATGCTTGTCATAACCGGATAGGAAGCATCGTCACTCAAACCGCCCTCAAGGGGGGCAAGTCCGCTCCGGATAAAATTGGAACGAACGATGGTGCCGGGACCGAATCTCATTCGTATCTGATCCACCGTCCGATCTATTTTTTTTTGCTTTTCCCAATCCTTCTCAAACATGGAAAGCTGGACATGGTCTGCCGTAGATAAATCGCTGACCCGTACCCCAAGATGACGAATGGGCTTTCCGTCCCAGGCTTCATCAAACAGCTTTTTGCAATATTCGTAAATAGCCGCGGTACTGTCAATAGGCGACTGAATTTTCAGCTGATGGCTGTAGGAAATCAAATCCTCCGCCCTCTTGATGGATACCGCAATAACCCGGCAGTGCCGGCCGCCAAAACGCAACCGCATTCCCACGGTTTCCGCCAAGGACAACAATACCTGATGGGCAGTTTCCCTGTCCTCCACGTCAAAGTGAACGGTGGTGGAATTGCCGATCCCCTTGACAAGCTCCCGGCCTGGGGGGGAAACCTCCGAGTTTTCTATCCCATTGGCATAATCCCAAAGCAATTTTCCCCAGCTTTTGAATTTGTATTTCAGTATTTCCAAATCACAGTTTGCCAAAGCACCAATGGTATCGATACCCATTTTACGAAGCTTAAAGGATGTAGCACGCCCCACCATATACAAATCCTCTACGGGCAGCGGCCACATCTTTTCCGCTATTTCCCAGGGAAAAAGCGTTGATACTGCATCGGGTTTTTTGAATTCCGAACCCATCTTGGCCAGCAGCTTGTTGGTGCTGATCCCGATGCTGACAGTAAAACCCAGCTCATTCTTAATCCGCTTCCGGATTTTGTCGGCCAGTTCCATGGGTTGGTCTGCTCCAGGCATGCCTGCCATATCCATAAAGCACTCATCTACGCTGAAAACCTGTACCCTGTCGGAAAATTTCCTTAACAGCTCAACCATAGCATGGTGACAACACATATAAAGAGCATAATTGGGGGAAACTGTAACAAGGTGAGGGCATTTTCGCTTTGCCTCCCAGGTGGGCTCCCCTGTTCTGACTCCGTATTTTTTAGTAGGCCCGCTTTTGGCCAGAATAATACCGTGCCTGGTGGCCTGGGCTCCGGCCACTGCAGAGGGGATATCCCGCAAATCCACCGTCGCTCCGTGCTGAAGCCTGTATACCGCCTCAAAGGATAAAAAGGCGGAATTGACATCTACATGGAAAATAAGTTTTTCTTTCCCGTCCATAGCTTACTCTCATCTCCTGCAACCATCCTATCACAGAACACACGTTCGTGTAAAGCCTTTATATCGGAAATGCAGGAAAGGAATAAGGGGACGGTTCTCAATTATAAGAATAACTCTATTCTAACAAAATTGCTCCCTTATTTCCATGTATTTATTCACAATTCCTTACATATAATGAAAGAATTAGTCAGTTATGCAGGTAAAAGTGAATCCATTGCCCTGATAAAAATTTTTTAAAAAAATGTTTGTTAAATAATTGACAATTGGCAATTTATCAATTATGATATATGTGACAGATAATGATAATCAATTAAATGCCAAAAACAGCAGATAGTACCGAAAACAAACTATCCAGATGTTGTAACGGTAATAATTTTATAAAATTTTTATATATAAGGAGAACACCACTATGAAAAAGGACCTCAAAACCAAACCAAAAGAAAACACTGAGAACAGCACTCCCTCCGATGTCAATGCCATGATTGACAGATTAGTATCAAATGCACATCAGGCACTGGCGGAATACATGAAGCTGGATCAAGAGCAGGTGGACAAAATTGTTCACGCCATGACCCTTGCCGGCCTGGATAAGCACATGTATCTGGCAAAACTGGCAGTAGAAGAAACAAAAAGAGGCTTGTTTGAAGACAAGGTCATCAAAAACATGTTTTCCACTGAATACATCTATCACAGCATTGAGCATCAGAAAACAGTGGGCGTCATTGAGGAAAACGACCTTGAAGGGTTTGTGGAAGTAGCCGAGCCGGTAGGTGTGGTAGCAGGCGTTACCCCGGTTACCAATCCCACCTCCACCACCATGTTCAAATCCCTCATCTGTGCAAAAACCAGGAACCCCATAATCTTTGCCTTCCATCCTTCCGCCCAGAAATGCTCTGCCGAGGCAGCAAGGATTCTAAAGGAAGCCGCCGTCAAAAACGGAGCTCCGGAGCATTGCATTCAGTGGATCGAGGTTCCTTCCATGGAAGCCACCACCGGATTGATGAAGCATGAAGGGGTATCCCTGATATTGGCTACCGGCGGTTCCGGAATGGTCAAGTCGGCATACAGCTGCGGCAAGCCTGCCCTGGGCGTCGGTCCCGGCAATGTACCCTGCTATATCAACAGAAATGTCAATGTGGGCCGGGCATGCACTGATTTAATGATTTCCAAAACCTTTGACAACGGCATGATCTGTGCTTCCGAACAGGCGGTAATCGTCGATGAGGCAATCAGGGATGAATTTGAAGCCTATATGAAAAAGCATAACTGCTATTTCACCAATGAGGAAGAAACCGCCCTTCTTACCAAATATGTAATGAATACGGAGAAAATGGCGGTGAATCCCGCAGTAGTGGGTCAGTCTGCAGAAACCATTGCAAAAAATGCAGGCCTGAAGGTACCTGCCGGAACCAAAATATTACTTGCAAGACTGCCTGAACCTTCCCTTGAATACCCCCTCTCTCTGGAAAAGCTCTCCCCCGTTCTGGCCTACTTCGTCTGCAGGGATGAAAAGCAGGGCTTTGAATATGCAAAGGCCATGCTGGAACTGGGCGGACTTGGCCATTCGGCTGTAATCCATTCCGATGATGAGGAACTGTGCGTGCACTTCGGCGAAGAAATGAAGGTTGGCCGGGTCATTGTCAATGCACCTTCTTCCCAAGGAGCCATAGGCGATATATACAATACCTATACTCCCTCTTTGACTTTAGGCTGTGGTTCCTTTGGGAGAAACTCCACTACTTCAAATGTATCCACCGTCAACCTGCTTAATAAAAAGCGCATAGCCAAGAGGAGAGTAAATATGCAATGGTTCAAAATTCCGCCGAAAATCTATTTTGAAAAAGGAGCCATCCAGTACCTTGAGGTAATGCCCAATATTTCCCGTGCCTTCATCGTTACCGATCCTACCATGATGAAGCTGGGCTATGTTGACAAGGCTTTATATTACCTGAGAAAGCGGGAACAGTACTGCCACAGCGAAATATTCTACGAAGTGGAGCCTGATCCCTCCCTTGAAACCATTCAAAGGGGCGTAGCTGCCATGAATGCATTTGCACCGGACGTAATAATTGCACTGGGCGGCGGTTCCGCCATCGATGCTGCCAAGGGAATGTGGCTGTTCTATGAGCATCCGGATACCAGCTTTGACGGACTGCGACTTAAATTCATGGATATCAGAAAGCGTGCCTTCCACTTCCCCAACCTTGGAAAGAAGGCGCAGATGGTTGCCATCCCCACTACTTCCGGAACCGGTTCAGAGGTAACCTCCTTCTCGGTTATCACCGATAAGAAAAACGGAAATATCAAGTATCCCCTGGCTGACTATGAGTTGACTCCGGATGTAGCCATCATCGACCCTCAATTTGTTACCACCATGCCCAAATCCATAGTGGCAGACACTGGTATGGACGTGCTGACCCACGCAATCGAGGCCTATGTTTCGGTGCTGGCTTCAGATTATACCAATGGCTTGGCTATCAAGGCCATTGAGCTTATATTCAAATATCTGCCAAGGAGCTATGAAAACCCCAACGATACGGTTGCCAGGGAAAAAGTCCACAATGCTTCCTGTATTGCAGGTATGGCCTTCACTAACGCTTTCCTCGGAATAAACCACTCGCTGGCACATAAGCTGGGAGGCGAATTCCATATACCCCATGGACGTGCAAATGCCATACTCCTGCCCCATGTAATTGAATACAACGCGCAAAAGCCCACCAAGTTTACCATATTCCCAAAATACGGCGAATTTACAGCTGATTATCGTTATTCACAGATTTCCCGCCAATTGGGCTTTGGAGGCAACACCCAGGAAGAGCAGATAGCCAACCTGATAAAGGAAGTTCGCAATTTGATGAAACGGCTTAACATGCCCATGACCATCAAAGACTGCGGAGTGGAGGAAGCGGCCTTCCTGGCAGCCATACCCGGCCTGGCGGAACGAGCCTTTGAAGACCAGTGCACCACCGCCAATCCCCGCTATCCCCTGGTAAGTGAACTGGAAGAAATCTATCGTTTAGCATATTATGGGAAGTAAAGAAAAGTAAGGAAAGCTTATGGATACCCGGATATGTATCGGCAGTACCTGTAACCTTAAGGGTTTATATGATATAAAGGCATGATTAACACCTGGAAGAAGAAAAACCCGGCCGGCAGTTCAACACTGCCGGTCAGGTTTTTTACCTTGGTTAAAATACACTGCGATGACGGATATTTCAGATGTTATCTCAGCTTTCGGGGCAGGCTTTCACAACAATGCAGCAAAATGTTCCTTATTTCTGAATCAGCTCCGCTCCCCGCTTCAAAGCTTCTTTATTCAAGGGGATTAGATCCTGCTTGTCAGGACCTAATACCTTTTTTAATGCTTCTATAATGGATTTCGGCGATACACTATTCTCTGCCTTTGCCAGGTAAGCGCCCAGCACAACAGTATTGGCCACTTTACTGCTGCCCAGCTCGTCTGCTATTTCATTGGCGGGAATGTAAAATGCCTCAATGTCACCCCGCATCGATTTCCGGTCGATGAGAGAGCTGTTTACAAACAACATGCCGCCCGGTATAACAGCATTCTCGAACTTATCCAAAGAAGGCTTGTTCAGTGCAATAACAGCGGATGCCTGGGTGACTATCGGAGAAGCCACCATATCATCGGTAATGATTACATTGCAGTTTGCCGTGCCGCCCCTCATTTCCGGGCCATAGGAGGGCAGCCAGGATACATTTTTGCCTTCCAGCATGCCGGCATAGGCAAGGAGCTGACCCATGGACATGACACCCTGCCCGCCAAAACCGGCTATAATGATTTGTTCAGTCATGTCACTTCGCCTCCTTTTTTACGCCCAGGGGATAATAGGGAATCATATGGTTTTTAACCCATTCCAGGCTTTCAGCGGGAGTCATCCCCCAATTAGTGGGGCATGTGGACAATACCTCTACCAGGGTAAAGCCTTTGCCTGCTATCTGGTATTCAAAGGCTCTCTTTATAGCCTTTTTAGCCTGCATAATATGCTTTATATCATGAACGGATACCCGCTCTATATATGCAGCTCCTTCCAGGGCAGCAAGCATCTCGCTCATCCGGATGGGATATCCTTCTGTTTCCGCTTTTCTGCCATAGGGTGATGTAACCGTAACCTGGTCCAACAAAGTAGTGGGAGCCATCTGACCGCCGGTCATGCCGTAAATAGCATTGTTAATGAATATAGTGGTTATTTTTTCACCCCGGTTGGCAGCGTGAACTATTTCCGCTGCACCGATGGAAGCCAGGTCACCGTCCCCCTGATAGGTAAATACCACCTTGTCAGGATGGACCCGCTTTATTCCCGTTGCCACAGCCGGAGCCCTGCCATGCGCGGCTTCCTGCATGTCACAATTGAAGTAATCATAAGCAAACACAGCGCAACCAACAGGAGCGATGCCTATGGTATCCTGCCTGATATTAAGCTCATCCATTGTTTCCGCCACCAGGCGATGAACAATTCCATGGGTACAGCCCGGGCAGTAATGCATGGGCTTGTCCGTTAAAGACTCGGGTTTTTGAAATACTTTGGCCATTATAGATTCACCCCCCTGATTTTTTCAATTTCGGCAAGTATATCGGCCGGTCTGGGAACCATTCCGCCTGTTCTGCCATAAAAATGAGAGGGTTTTAAACCGTCAATGGAAAGGGTAACATCCTCTACCATCTGGCCCATGCTCATTTCCACTGTCAGAAATGCCTTGACATGATCTCTCTGTGCCCAGCTGCGCAAGGTTTCAGCGGGGAAAGGCCACAGGGTAATGGGACGAATCAATCCTATCTTGATTCCTTTGCGGGCAGCCATCTCTGTTACGCTTCTGACAATACGGGCAGTAGTGCCGTATGCGGATACGATGATTTCTGCATCCTCGCAATTATAACATTCCACCAGGGTTTCATTTGCCTTGATCTCTTCATATTTCTTATAAATCCTGTTAACATGATCCTCCAGTACCTGGGGATCGATAAACAAGGAGTTGATAACAGCCCGGGGCCTGTCCCCCTTCCAGCCGGTGGTTGCCCAATCCTTGGGAGGAAGCCTTCTTGGTTTTGCCTCCTTAAACTCCACCGGTTCCATCATCTGACCCAGCATACCGTCTCCCAGAATCATAACCGGGTTGCGATACTGATCAGCTATATCAAAGCCTTTTCGTACCAGATCCACCGTTTCCTGAATGGTGGAAGGAGCCAGCACAACCAGATGATAATCGCCGTGGCCGCCGCCCTTTACCGCCTGAAAATAGTCGGACTGGGCCGGCTGGATTCCGCCCAGACCGGGACCGCCTCTCACAATATTAACAATCAGACAGGGCAGCTCCGCCCCTGCGATATAGGAAATACCCTCCTGCTTCAGGCTGATGCCCGGGCTGGATGATGATGTCATAACACGGGCTCCGGCACCGGCTGCACCATAAACCATATTAATGGCAGCCACTTCACTTTCTGCCTGTACAAAACAACCGCCTACCTGCGGCAGGCGTTTTGCCATATAGGCTGGAATTTCATTCTGAGGTGTAATGGGGTATCCGAAGAAAAATCTGCAGCCTGCCTGAATGGCAGCTTCTGCAATGGCTTCATTCCCCTTCATCAATACCTTGGACATAATTAGTTTTCTCTCTCCCTTACTTTTCCACTTCTATTACCACATCCGGGCACATCATTGCACAAAATGCACAACCTATACATTTATCCATATCCTCAACGGTTGCGGGATGATATCCTTTTTCATTTATCCGATCTGCCGCCATTATCACAATGTTTTTCGGGCAAACCGGAACACACAGCTGACAGCCCTTGCAGCGATCTTCGTTAAAGGTCACCTTTGCCATTGCTAAACCCCCTAGCATTAAATAAAAATAAAAAAATATTAGTATACAAAACACGCTGTCATAAAACCCTCTATCGCCAAGGAGGCTTCATAAAAATCCTAATGGGAAACAAGCCGCAATCCATCTCATCCGGCAGTTGATCCAGCAGCTCCTTAACTCCGGCAATATACGCAATGGGTATTTCTGCAGACTTTGAAATCTGAGAAATCAAAACATGTCCATTAATTATATCACAAATTTCTGTCTCATACGACAAATTTGTATTGTTAATCAGGTGGGTGATCCGGAGTCTGGACATACGCTGAACTTCCTGCATCATGGACAGAATATCCTGTTCTGTGCAGGACAAAGGCCTCTTGGTGTTGATGACATAATACATCAAATAGGGCTCTTTTTGAAAATATGGGTGGAACTGACCTAAAACCCTGGCACCAATTTCATCTCCGCCGACGTCAAAGATAACTTTGGCAGACTTGTCACTGAATACCGAATAGATTTCTGCGGGCAGAGAAGGCACATCTACCGCGGTGGATACAAAATTCGGGGATATTAACTTTACTCCATTTGCCTCCAAATGCGCCCCGACTTCACTGGAGCGAAAGAAGGGGTTTACAATATCCAAGTCCACCAATATGGTTTTGTGTCCGGAATCAGCACTGCGAAGGGCATAGTTGACTGCAATTTCGGTTTTACCGCTGCCGAAATGACCGGTAAACAAGACCAGTCTTGGCGCATTAATAGTATCATTCATAGTACACTTCCTTATAGTACACTGCCTTATTTCGGTTTCAAAAAGGGGGCTCAATCCCAATAATGATAAATGCTGTCCAATTTCTCTATCTCCACATTGCCGCTGCAAAGATCGGTTAACCGGCCTTTCAGCTCATCCCAGTTCTGATTGGTCAACAGGTGAATGTTGACTTTTCCCCCGTAGGATATTTCCTGTATCATAATTCCCGGCTGATGAAGAAAATGTTCTACACTGCCCAGCAAACTGTAATCAATGGAAACAAGAGCCCGGCTGCTTAACACCATTTTTACCACACCGGCTTGATTAACAGCTTCTGTTGCCGTTCGCCTGTATGCCCGCACCAAACCGCCTGCACCCAGCTTTACCCCTCCGAAATAGCGCACCACAACCACCAGTACATTCCTTAATTCCTTTTGCATCAGCACCTGCAAAATAGGCATTCCGGCAGTACCACCGGGCTCGCCGTCATCGGAAAAGCGTTGCAGCAGACCGTCCAAACCAATTACCGCACCATAACAATAATGGGTGGCATTGGGATACCTTTCTCTTGCATCCTCCAGGTACCGGGAAAGCTCCTCCTCTTCGGTAACAAGATAGGTCAGGCCAATAAATCTGGATTTTTGTATCACCACTTCATGCTCTATGAATTTTGCCAGGGACAGATATTCCATCATCAGCCCTCCTACACAATTTCCCTTGCAGCTTTTAATAATTGCTGCTATATTTATTATTCTTTGCTTATCAATATTTCTGAAGCATACTGGTTACTCATCCGTCTCCGACCATTCCACCACATCATCATCGGTAATATAGTCTCTGAACTGAGCCTGATACAATCTCGAATAAATACCGCCCTCATCCATCAATTCCTCATGGGTTCCCTGCTCCACAATACCATCCTCGGTCAGTACAAGGATCCTGTCGGCATTTTTAATGGTAGACAGCCTGTGGGCAATTATAATAGAGGTTCTGTTATGGGACAGCTGCTCCAGGGCGCGCTGAATCTTAATTTCAGTTTCATTATCCAGGGCCGAGGTTGCTTCATCCAGCAGCAGAATGGGCGGATTTTTCAGGAAAACCCGGGCAATGGAAATGCGCTGCTTTTGCCCGCCGGAAAGGCGAAGGCCCCTCTCTCCCACCTGGGTATCGTATCCGTCAGGAAGGTTCATTATAAAATTATGGATATTTGCTTTCTTTGCCGCTTCCACAACCTCTTCTTCAGCAGCGTCTACCCTGCCGTATCGAATATTGTCCCTGATGGTGCCGGCAAAAAGGAAAATATCCTGTTGCACTAAGCCGATATTCTGCCGCAGGGACTTCAGCGTATAGTTACGGATGTCCTGACCGTCTATCTTTATTCTTCCTTCCTTGATCTCGTAAAAACGGGGTATGAGATGGCATAAGGTAGACTTTCCCCCACCGGAGGGCCCGACCAATGCTATGGTTTGCCCGGCAGGAATGGTAATATTAATGTTTTGCAATACCTTTTCATCTTCTTCATAGGAAAAGCTGACATTTTCAAATTCAATGCTGCCCCGTACGTCCTTAAGTTCTTTTGCATCCGGCGCATCCACAATGTCCGGCTGCACCTCCATGATTTCCATAAATCGTTCCAGTCCGGTGATGCCCGATTCGAATTGCTGCATAAAATTGGTCAGCCGGCGGACAGGCTGCAGGAAAACACTGACGTACATGATAAAGGCCAGGAGGTCGGCTGCCTCCATCCATTGCCTGTATATGAAGTATCCCCCTGCCGCTATCACCACCACGCTCAGCATATTGGAGAAATACTCCATGCCTGTATGGAAAACAGCCATGTATTTGTAAGCCCTATATTTTGAGCTGCGAAAACGCTTGTTTCCTGCTCCGAACCTCTCTTTTTCATATTCCTCATTGGTAAAGGATTTGGAAACCCGGATACCGGAAATACTGCTTTCCAGCTGTGCATTTACATCCGCCAGCTTGACCCGCATTTCCCGGAAGGACTGATTCATGCGCCGGCGATACTTCAGTGCAAACCAAATCATCACCGGTACCAGCAGGTATACGATCAGCGCCAGACGCCATTCAACATACATCAGCATGAAAAAGGAACCAACCAGCATGATGACGGAAAGGAACAGGTCCTCCGGACCATGATGGGCAAGCTCAGCGATTTCATTCAGATCGTTTACCATCCGGGACATCAGGTGGCCTGTCCGGTTCTTGTCATAAAATCGGAAGGGCAGGGTCTGTAAATGGGAAAACAAATCCCTGCGCATATCATGTTCCATCTTAACTCCTAAAATGTGGCCCCAGTACTGAACAATGAATTGCAAGACCGTACGGAACAGGTACAAGGCTACCATGCCTGTTACAAACAGCCAAAAGGTTCTCATCTGCCCGGCAGGGAGAACCTTTCCTATCACTTCCCTTGTTATCATGGGAAAAAACAAATCAATCAGTGCTATTAACAGGGCACAGGAAATGTCCAGAAAAAACAGTTTATAATGTGGTTTATAATAAGAAATAAAAACATGCAACAGTTTGTTTTCTTTCAATCAATGTTCCTCCAGATTCCCGACAATTCACTTTAATAAGTTTATTATACTCAACATACCTATTATAAGACAATGTACTCCTTGAAATCAAGGCGACAGGCTGAGCCGGCCAATGGAAGTGTGCTTGCCCGAACCCAAAGCATCATGATTTTTCAATATATATCAGTACATTTACTTTTCTGGAAACCCTTCTGGTCAGCATGGCTCCCATATGCTAGAATGGAAACTATATCGGTTATACTTAACATTTACTGCCCGGAGCTGCCTTAACAGGGAAGGAGGATGCTCACTGAAACGGTTTCGTTTGATGATTTTGATTTTAACAGCCTCTCTTTTGTTTTCCGGCTGCGCTAAGCTGGAATTGAACTATGTAATTGAAGAGAATGGTACGGTAGAAGCTTCCTATCTTATTGCATTGGATGAACGGGCTGAAAATCTGGCTGATATTAAGCACCTGATGGAAGCCGCCCGGCAGCAGGCGGACATCAACGGTTTTTCCGTTTCTTCCTACCATCAAGACGGATACACCGGCCTGCAGGCTGCCAAAACCATGATAATAGCGGACCTTCGGCAGGGAGGCAGCGGCATGCTGGGGTTTCAGGAACTTCCTTCAATAATAACTGATTATTCCTGGCATTATAAGCCGGGCGTTTTTAAAGATGTATATCAATTGAGAATGGACATAGACCTCAGAAACCTTGTGGACCAAACCGCAGTTGATGCCCTGCCGTCGGATTTGAAGGAGCTGGCCCGGGAAGCCATAGAGAAAAGCACAGCAAGGATTAATATTACTCTGCCGGGACAATCCATAAAAACCAATGCAGAGCAAACCAGCGGAGTAAAGGGTAAAAATGCCCTTCGCTATTCATGGACCCTGCGTCCCGGAGAATACAAGACTCTGATAATTGATGCCGTTTTGGATAAAAGCAGTATAAAAAATAAGCTGTTGTGGGGCCTTGCGGCTGCCGGTCTGCTGATTTTGTCAGCCTGCTTTTTATTCATACGAAGAACAAAGAAAAAATAAGCTCACGGCTTTTGGAATAAATCCTGTGAAAGCGTGAGCTTATTTTTAACAAAAAGCTTATTTCTGAATAATAAGTTCATTCTTCATTAAACTCCACTGTCAAATCCTCGGAAGCCAATACCCGGCCGTTGGGATATTGCATATACAGCCGGAAATCCAGGCTCCCCTTATCCAAGCCGTCCTGATAATAGTATATGAAGGAATCAATTACCTGGGTAACGGTACCCACTACTGCAGATGTTTTTTCCCCGGGATACACTGTTTTTATCGGGATGACACGGTTGTCCCTGTCAATCGCTACCAATGTATATACCGGCTGCTCTGAATTTCCCCTGTCAATACCATCCCATTCTATGATGTGTTTTTTGAAGCTATAATGTTCTTCCACCCGATGAGACAATTGCGGCAGAATCCCCCCTGTATCTTGGTTTGGATTCATAGCCGCCACAGCGGTATAAGATGATTCTTCCAGAAATGAAAGAAAATACTGATACAGGCCTTCTACTTGAGAAGCCAGCGGAATATTCCAGTTTTCCTGGGGAATAGCGTTGTAATTAAACCGGCCGGCTGTGTTAACAGGCTGATAGGTTGTATTTCCTGTTTTCTGGTTTATGTCAAGATAATGGGTTATTCTTTTACCGGTTGGTGAGCCAAGCAGTTGAAGGTAGTCCTCCGCGGCTATCTCAAAAACACTCCAGCGATGAATTTGCTCTTCGTATCCTGCTTCACCGTTTACTTCCGGGTATTTATACAGCTGACGGAGATTATAATAGGTGCTTTCCCTGAATTCCCGGGAAGAAAAGGTGTCTTCAAAATGAAAGAAGGTAAAGTGATGCCCGTATTCATGGGAAAGCTCCATGGCAATATCCTCTATTTCCGTCTTTTCATCTCCCTTGTAAATTCGGATAACTCCCTTTTCAACCGGTACTTCCAGCTGATAACCGGCAGGCAAAAATCCGGAAAGATTGACGGGAATGCTTAACTGCTGCTGTTCCTTTTCGTAGCTGGCCGATACCTGCTCATTTCCGTTTGGCTCCATATCCGGGTATATTTCAATCCGATCCAGGTATTCCATTTCCAGACCATGGCGGTTTTTATACAATTCTTCCGCTATTTCAGACAGCTTGTCCGCCTGCCAGGTATCAACATAGCTGACAATCTGGATTCCTCCCCTTGTGCGATACCGGGATGCTCCGTCAGATTCGCCCTGTTGGGCTTCATATTGCTCTGTTGAAGCCTCTGGTAAGACAGGGGCATATAAACAGTCATCAGCATCAACCACAGCAGGGGTTATAAAGCCTGAGAGACACAGGCTGAACACGCCGGACACAAGGATAAACAGGTTTACTTTTCTCAAAACGGCATCACCTGGCCAATAGAATAATACCCATGTATTATATCATATTGGTTCTGCTTAAGTCCAAATTCCATGTTAAATGTAAAATGCAGCTAAACAAGTTCATCTACCGCATCCATCAGTTTTCGATTTTTTTCTTCGGCTTCCTGCCGGCTGTCCGCCACTGTGGAAAAATAGAGCTTTACCTTGGGCTCCGTTCCGGAAGGCCGCACGCAGAACCAGGAATTGTCCTCCAGTATATATTTAAGCACATTGGAAACCGGAAAATCAATACTTTCGCTTGTTCCGTCCTGGGTATTGTATGCCATGCCTGTTTTATAATCCTCAATACGTATTACCGACAGCCCGCCCACTTTCTCAGGCCGGCTGCTTCTCAGCCTGTTCATTAATTCCCGTATTTTCTCCATTCCTTCCTTACCCTTCATCTGAATGGACTTAACCGTATCTGCGTAATAACCGTATTCCTCCCAAAGGGAAAGCAGACCTTCATACAGTGTCATACCCTTTGCTTTATACCAGGAAGCCATTTCGCAGATAAGCATGGAAGCGATGACAGCGTCCTTATCCCGGACAAAGCTGCCTGCCAGATAACCATAGCTTTCCTCATAGCCAAACAAAAAGGTATGAGAACCGGTCTCTTCAAATTCCCTGATTTTTTCACCTATGAATTTGAAGCCGGTTAAGGTATTCATGACGGCAACCCCGAAGGAATCGGCAATTACCTGGCCGATTTCGCCGGTTACAACAGTTTTGATGATGCAGCTGTTTTCCGGCAGCCTGTTTTGAGATTTCAACCCATTCAATATGTAATGCACCATCAAAGCCCCTATCTGATTTCCGGAGAGGTTAATATATTCTCCCTGGCTGTTCTTAACCGCCACACCCACCCGATCGCAGTCCGGATCGGTGGCTATAATCAGATCTGCACCATTTTCCCTGGCCAGTTCAAAGCCCAGAGTAAAAACTTTCTTATCCTCAGGATTGGGGTAGCCTACTGTGGAGAAATCCGGATCCGGCATTTCCTGCTCGGGCACCACGCTGACATTCTGAAAGCCCAATTGCTTCAACACCTGGCGTACCGGTTTATTGCCCGTTCCATGCAAGGGGGTGTAGATTATCTTTAAGTCTCTGCCTGCCTTAGCAACAATGCTCTTGTTAATACAAAGATCTTTTACTCTTTCGATATACTTGGATACCGTTTCTTCGCCGATATAGCATAACAGGCCATTTTTCAAAGCTTCCCCTTCATCCATGATGCGAATGGCTTCGAAGCCTTTCACCCGGCTGACCTCATGGATAATCTCGCTGTCCATGGGCGGGGGAACCTGAGCACCGTCGCTCCAGTACACCTTATATCCGTTGTATTCCGGCGGATTATGGCTTGCAGTCACCACGATGCCCGCTGTTGTACCCAATTCCCTGACAGTAAAGGATAAAACCGGTGTAGGCTGCAGTTCCTTGAACAGATAGGTTCTGATTCCGTTGGCACAGAGTACCAATGCAGCATGCAAGGCAAAATCAGAAGACTTTCTGCGGGAATCATAGGCAATGGCAACCCCTTTCGCCTTTGCCTTTTCCCCTTTTTTACATATGTAATTTGCCAGCCCTTGAGTAGCCATGCCTACCGTATATTTGTTCATACGGTTGGAACCGGCACCTATCACTCCCCGCAGACCGGCTGTACCGAATTCCAAATCCCTGTAAAACCGATCTTCTATTTCCTTTTCGTCTCCTGATAAGGCCAGAAGTTCCTGTTTGGTTTCCTCATCAATCAGCGGGCTGTTAAGCCACAAATCATATTTCTCCCTGTACTGCATGAATGATACCCTCCGTCCGTTATTTCGTTATTCAACCGACATTTCTCAGCCTAATACTTCCAAATAATACTATAACCCATTTTCAAAAAAACTCCAATCTGTTCAGGAGCTTGTCAATCAGGAGCTTGATGGAAGGGCTGCAGGTAGTTTATGTCCGAACGACCGGTTTTAAACAAATGTGCTTACTTTCCAAAAATATTGGCAAGCACCCTGTTCATCATATCGGAATTGTTCAGCCCTGCCTTTCGAAGACATAAGCTGCAATGACCGCATTGTACATCTTTGGGCTCTTCATTGAAATACCGGAGAATATAGGCACGCAGGCAGTTTTTTTCCTCGAAATACCGCTGCATGGCATCCAGTTTTTCCAGTTCAATTTTTTTATGTCGATCGATATCCTTTTGAGAAAGGGTAAATTTCTCCTTTTCAGAGGGGAATACCACACCGTTCCTGATTTCAGCATAGCCGTATTCAATAATTTTCTTTAAAGCACTCTCCCGCACGGCAGAGCCTGAAGCACCTCTGCCCAGCAAAAGCTCTTTCGGAATACCGGAAGCCTTCCGCCTTCGGAGCCTGTGAAACAGATTTTCTGCTGCCTTAACCGGCGGGTAATTTCCATTGATGAGAAACTTATTCAACCGATAGTCCTCAGAGTTTTTGAGCAATATACAGACAGCACTTTTTCCGTCCCGCCCTGCACGGCCGGCTTCCTGATAATAGCTTTCCATGGAAATCGGCATATTATAATGGATAATATACCGGACATCACTCTTGTCTATACCCATTCCAAAGGCATTGGTAGCTACTATCACCCGGGCTTCTCCGTTAATATAGCTGTTCTGCTGGCGGTTTCGCTGTTCCGCAGTCAGCCCGGCATGGTACATGGCTGCACGGATACCATTATTCCTCAGATAGAAATACAGGTTTTCCACTTTTTTTCGGGTAGATGCATACACAATTCCGGATTTTTGTGCATGGTTTTTTACATAGTTTAAAACATAGGCATCGGGACAAGGGGGCTGCTCAATGCGGAATTCCAGATTGGGGCGGTCAAAGCTGCTTATAAATAATCGGCATTGGGACAAGCCCAGCAACTCAATCATATCCTTCTGCACCTTTTCATTTGCCGTTGCTGTAAAGGCCGCCACTACGGGATTGCCGACGATCTGGATCAAGTCCCGTATTTTTAAATAGGATGGCCGGAAATTGTGCCCCCATTGAGAAATACAATGGGCTTCATCCACGGCAATAAAGGGAATGGTTACGTTTTTTAATGCAGCGGCAAAAGCTTCGGAATGAAACCGTTCCGGGGCAATATAAACAATTTTATAACGTCCTTCTTTCATTCGGCGAATCCGCTGCTCCGCCTCATAATCGGAAAGGGAGCTGCTGATAAAGGAAGCTGCGATGCCCTTTTCCACCAGACTGTCCACCTGATCCTTCATAAGGGAAATCAGGGGAGAAATAACAATGGTGGTACCGGGCAGGACCAAGGCAGGCAGCTGGAAACACAACGACTTACCCCCGCCGGTTGGGAAAACCGCAATGGAATTTTTCCCGCTGAGGATGCTGTCCACAACCTCCCATTGTCCTTTTCGGAAATCACTATAGCCAAATCGCTGCTGCAGCAGCTTCCGAGCCTGCTCCCTTCTTTTGTCTGATAAGCTTGTTTCCATTTAATTTCATCCATTTCATGTTAGTTTTGCCTTACCGCAGCCAAGTGTGACGATGCCGGTATGAAAACCGGCTATAGCGGATGAGTTTTTGCAGCAAATCCAATTATAGATACCCTGCAACTCCCCGGACGGATACATCTCCGGAGAATACAACCTGCCTTGTACCATCGGCCAGTTTCACTATCAACTCACAGCCTTCTGTCAAACCTACGGCTTCCCCTTCCCATTCCCCGGCTGTGCTTACTACCCGAACATGACGTCCGAGGGTGATACAATTCTCCGTGAATTCCTGCATAATGCCCGTAAAGTCTGTGGTTTTTTCATACTCATGGTACAGCACTTCCAATTCATCCAGCACTGCGGCTGACAGCCTGCACCTATCCACTCTACGGCCCGACTCCAAAAAAAGAGATGTGGCGGAACCCCTGATTTCTTCAGGAAAGCCATCCTCTGGCGTGTTCACATTCATACCGATGCCCACTATGACATATTCAATCAAATCAGGATCGGCTTGCATTTCGGTTAATATCCCGCAAACCTTTTTTGAGTTTATAATGATATCATTTGGCCATTTTATGGACGCCTTCAGGCCGGTTACGGCGTCTATGGCACGCAGAACAGCCAACCCCGCAAGAACGG
>DUOI01000095.1 GCA_012838915.1 Clostridiales bacterium | reverse complement strand
ATTTAAACCCCAGGGAATTCTTGGTGGCAAAAAGACTACGAAGGTTTAACGAAAGGAGGAAGCCGCTTTGAAAAAAATAATATCCAATAGAGCTGTTATTAATCTGATATTGGCTGCCGTGGCAATACTTTTGCCTGTTATTTCGAAGGCCAATGACTATATTCTTAATGTAATGATATTGACATTGCTCTATATACTATTGTCATTTGGACTTAATCTCCTTTTGGGATATACGGGTCAGATTTCCATCGGACATGCCGCCTTTTATTCAATCGGGGCTTATACGACTGCGCTGCTTAGTGTGAAACTGGATGCGCCGTTTATAGTTTGCCTTATATTCTCAATAATCGTAACCTTCCTGTTTGGTATTCTGCTTGGATTTACAAGCCATAAACTGGATGCTATTTTCCTTGCAATCGTAACCATGGCTTTCGGAAATATAATAAGGCTGGTTTTGATGAACTGGCGGGAAGTAACCGGCGGTATTAACGGAATCAGGAATATTTCGGGCATAATGCTGTTCGGAGAAAAGATGACCAAGTTCCAATTCTATTACCTGGCCCTGTTTTTCCTGGCTGTTATAATGGTTATCTCCTATAACCTGGTTAATTCAAAAACCGGCAGAGCCTTTATGGCAGTAAGGGATGCCCCTATTGCAGCAGAATCCATGGGCATAAATGTAAACAGATATAAGCTTTTAATTTTCGCAATCAGTGCAGCTTTTGCAGGTGTTGCGGGCAGCTTATATGCAAAGCTTGTAGGATATATTTCACCCGATGCATTTACTGCTGATATGTCAATTCGTTTCCTGACCATCGTTATAGTCGGAGGGCTGGGCAGCTTTTATGGACCGCTGGCCGGTGGAATTGTAGTCGGAGTTCTTCCGGAATTGCTGAGAAGCTTTGAATCCTTCAGCATGGTTGCCTATGGGCTTATGATAGTACTTGTGCTGAAATTTGCTCCAAGGGGCATTATGGGCGGTATCGAAAAAGTGGTGGAATATTTAAAGGCTAAATTTAAAACGGGCACGAAAAAAGACGCTTCAGCGGGAGGGACAAAGTGATGTCGGTAATACTGGAAGCTAAAGATGTAACCATGCGCTTTGGCGGCTTAACTGCTGTAAATCGCGTAAATATGAAGGTGGAAGCCGGCAAAATTCATTTGCTGATCGGGCCGAATGGTGCAGGGAAAACTACTTTCTTTAATGTGGTAACAGGTCTGTATATACCAACGGAAGGAAATGTCATCTTCAACGGAGAGGATATAACAAAGTATCCCCCTCACAAAATTACAGAAAAAGGCATTGCCAGAACCTTTCAGAATATATTATTGTTTGATGACATGCCTGTTATAGATAATGTAATGGTTGGATGCCATTGCCGGATTAACACCAATATCGTAATGGATATGTTCCACACCGGTAGAATGAGGAACGAAGAAAAGAAGATGCGTGAAAAAGCTGAGCAGATCCTGGAATTTATCGGCTTGAAGGATAAAATTCATGCAAAAGCCGGCAGCCTCCCCTATGGCCAGAAACGTTTGCTGGAGATTGCGAGAGCCTTAGGTTCGCAGCCCAAAATTTTGATGCTTGACGAACCTGCAGCAGGCATGAATCCCTATGAAACCGATTCACTAATTGAAACCATATTCAAGATAAGAGAATCCGGGGTTACCCTAACAGTGGTTGAACACAATATGCGACTAACCATGAATATTGCTGATTGGATCACGGTAATTGATCATGGTAATAAGATAGCAGATGGTCTGCCCAAAGAAGTTATAAATGATCCGAAGGTTATTGATGCGTATCTCGGCAAGGAGGTTGATCTGGGTGCTTAAAATAAAGAATCTGGAAGTCCGTTATGGAAGTATTGTAGCAATTTCAGATATCTCCTTGGAAGTGGAAAAGGGTAAAATTGTAACCATAATAGGTGCCAATGGTGCCGGAAAGACAACATTGGTGCATACAATATCCGGTTTGCTTCGTCCTAAGAGAGGAAGTATCAAATATGAAGGCCGGGAGATTACCCAATGGTCAACCGATAAAATCGTTGCTGCAGGCATAGCCCAGGTACCGGAAGGAAGACAAATCTTCGGAGATTTGACGGTTCTTGAAAATTTGATGATGGGTGCTTTTTCAATCAAAGGCGGAAATCCCGAAGGCATAGAAAGAGCGTTTGAAATGTTTCCGAGACTGAAAGAGAGAGCCTCTCAAAAGGGCGGTAGTCTCTCGGGCGGCGAGCAGCAAATGCTGGCCTTTGGAAGAGCTTTAATGTGCAATCCGAAGTTATTGTTATTGGATGAGCCGTCTATGGGATTGGCACCCATTGTTGTAACGGATATATTTAAAATAATCAAGAAGATTAACGAGCAGGGTATAACAGTAGTATTAATAGAACAGAATGCAAAGCTGGCTCTGGCAATTGCAGATTATGGGTATGTTATAGAAAACGGAAGAACAGCACTTTCAGGAACTGCAAAAGAGCTTGCTGAAAATCCAAGAGTACAGGAAATTTACCTGGGAGGTTAAAGCTGATTGAATGACTGTCAGCCAAACGACCCGATATATTAAATTATCATGTAAAAGCAGTTAACATTGAAATACTTTTATAATTCCATTATCCGGCATAATATTTTAAATTATGACTTTATGAGGGGCATATTAACCTGAAATATGGTTAAACAGCTCCTTTTTTTGTATTGTATGTGATCAAGTGTTAATTTCAAAAAACAGCTTGTTTAACAAGAAAAAAAGCAAAATAAAAAGCAAAAAATTCAAATCAAAAAAATGTCCCCCGGAACTGCGGAGGACAAAAAACGCAAGCTAACAGGTATGAATAAGGGGGCTCCATGGGAAACCAGGTTCACATGGACTGAGAACGGTTATCAAACTTGCTCTTTGGACCGAGCATAATATTAATAACCTGATAATAATGGTTAAAACAGATTATTGAAAATTATTATCATTTATTTTTTCAAGGTCAATCTGTTTCTCTGAATCCGCTTACAGATTAAACCTATTTCCGACAATTTTTCCATTTCAAATGAAAAGTATAATATAAGACAGGCTGTATCAATAAATTTAACTATACATATAGTACAAAAAATGATAAAATAATGTCAGACCTTACTTCATAAGGTTTATTTTTGCATGCCTTATGCATTATTCGCTCACTCAAGACAGAAACTAATACGGCAGATGTGCTGGGTGACTGTTAACGGGTCAAATTATCATATTCAATGATACAATAAATTCAGAGGAGGAATCGCAATGGCGAAACAGGTTAAAACCATGGACGGCAACCAGGCAGCAGCGTACATGTCATATGCCTTTACCGATGTTGCTGCCATTTATCCCATTACTCCGTCTTCTCCGATGGCGGAAGAAGTGGATGAATGGTCCGCCCATGGGCAGAAGAATATTTTCGGACAGGAGGTAAAGGTTGTTGAAATGCAGTCCGAAGCAGGTGCAGCGGGAACGGTACACGGCTCACTGACAGCAGGGGCGCTGACTACCACTTATACTGCCTCTCAGGGCCTTCTACTCATGATCCCCAATATGTATAAGATTGCCGGTGAATTGCTGCCTGCTGTCTTTCATGTAAGTGCAAGGGCAATAGCTGCACACGCTCTTTCCATATTCGGCGATCACCAGGATGTTATGGCCTGCCGTCAGACAGGCTTTGCATTATTGGCATCAGCCAGTGTACAGGAATCCATGGATTTGGCTGCTGTAGCTCACTTGTCAGCTATCAAGTCCAGGGTACCATTCCTGCACTTCTTCGACGGTTTCCGTACCTCTCACGAGATCCAGAAGATTGAAGTTATTGACTATGAAGATGTAAAACCCCTGGTAGATTATGAAGCAATTAAGGAGTTCCGCAATCGGGCTTTGAATCCCAATCATCCGGTTGTCAGGGGTACTGCTCAGAATCCCGATATTTACTTCCAGGGAAGAGAAGCTTCCAATAAATATTTTGAGGCTGTACCGGAAGTAGTAGCTCATTATATGGAAGAGATATCCAGGATAACAGGCAGGGTATACCACCCCTTTGATTATTATGGTGCACCTGATGCCGAGTATGTAATCGTTGCAATGGGCTCTGTTTGCGAAACCATTGATGAAACCATCGATTACCTGATGAGCAAGGGAGAAAAGGTAGGTGCTGTTCGAGTCCGTTTGTACAGACCTTTCTCCACAGAGCATTTCCTGAAGGTTCTGCCTTCCACTGTAAAGAAAATTGCTGTTCTTGACAGAACCAAGGAGCCCGGTTCCCTTGGTGAGCCTCTCTACCAGGATGTTGTTCATGTGTTCTACAAGCATGAAAACAAGCCGGTTATCGTAGGCGGACGTTACGGATTGGGTTCCAAGGATACCACACCTTCCCAGATTATATCCGTATACTGCAACCTGCAGAGCGAACAGCCCAAGGATAACTTCACCATAGGTATTGTGGATGATGTGACCCATTCCTCACTGCCTGAATCTGAAGTTGTCAACACCACTCCTGAGGGAACCATCAGCTGTAAGTTCTGGGGCCTTGGCTCAGACGGAACAGTCGGTGCCAATAAATCAGCCATCAAGATTATTGGTGATAATACCGATTTATATGCACAGGGTTATTTCTCCTATGACAGTAAGAAATCCGGTGGAACTACGGTGTCCCACCTGCGCTTTGGTAAAGAGCCGATTAAATCCACTTACCTGGTATTCTCGGCAGACTATATCGCCTGTCACAACCGCTCTTTCCTGCATCAGACCGATGTGCTTAAGGGAATTAAAAAAGGCGGTACCTTCGTACTTAACTGCCCCTGGACAGTGGAAGAACTGGATGAAAAGCTGCCGGCACAGGTAAAGAAAACAATTGCAGAAAAGGAATTGAACTTCTATATTATCGATGCTATAAAAATTGCAGGTGAAGTAGGCCTGGGCAACCGCATCAACATGGTTATGCAATCCGCTTTCTTCAAGCTGGCCAATGTAATTCCACTGGAAGACGCAGTAAAATATCTGAAGGAATCCATCATTCAGTCCTATGGCAGAAAGGGACAGAAAATCGTTGACATGAACCACAAGGCTGTGGATATGGGCCTGGAAGCTCTTGTCAAGGTAGAAGTACCTGCTGAGTGGGCAAACGTAAAGGAAGAGGAACCTGTTCAGCCTGCCGATGAGCCGGATTTTGTCACCAGAATCCAGCGCCCCATGGCCAGACTGGAAGGCGATGAGCTGCCGGTCAGCACCTTTACCGAATCCAATATGGAAGACGGTACATTCCCGCTGGGTACCACAGCTTATGAGAAACGGGGCATTGCAGTTAATGTGCCTGAATGGCAGATTGACAAATGTATTCAATGCAACCAATGTTCACTGGTATGCCCCCATGCAGTTATCAGACCCTACCTGCTGAATGACGAAGAGCTGGAAAAGGCTCCGGCAACCTTCAAGACCAAGAAGCCCATTGGCAAAGGTATGGACGGGCTGCACTACCGCATACAGGTAAGCCCATTGGATTGCACCGGCTGCGGCAATTGTGCCGACATATGCCCTGTTCCCGGAAAAGCCCTTATCATGAAGGACGCTGAAGGGCAGATTGATTTGGAATATGAAAATGCTGAATTTGCAACCACTGTTACAGATAAAGAAGGCGTAATGGCAAAGAACACCCTTAAGGGCAGTCAGTTTATAACACCGCTGTTTGAGTTCAACGGCGCATGCCCGGGATGCGGTGAAACACCCTATATCAAACTGATCACCCAGCTGTTTGGTGACAGAATGATGATTGCCAACGCTACCGGCTGCTCCTCCATTTACGGTGCCAGCGCACCCTCCATTCCCTACACAGTGAACAGGGAAGGCAAGGGCCCTGCCTGGGCAAATTCCTTGTTTGAAGACAATGCCGAGTTCGGTTACGGGATGTTCCTGGGAGTCAAGCAGATTCGTGAAAGAATTGCAGATTTGATGAAAGAAGCACTGGAATCCGATTTCAGTGAAAATATCAGGACTGCATTCCAGGATTGGCTGGACGCTTTCAATGACGGTGAAAAGAGCAAGCAAGCTTCCAAGGCCGTGTTGGATGCAATCGGGCAGGATGCCGACAAGGACAATCCCATTATTGCGGAAATCCTGGAGAAAAAAGACTATTTGATCAAACCTTCTCAGTGGATCATCGGCGGAGACGGATGGGCTTATGATATTGGCTACGGTGGTTTGGATCATGTATTGGCTTCCGGTGAAAATGTTAATATCCTGGTGCTGGATACAGAAGTATACTCCAACACCGGCGGACAGTCCTCCAAATCCACACCCACTGCTGCGGTAGCCAAGTTTGCAGCTGCCGGCAAGAAAATCAGAAAGAAGGATTTGGGTGCAATGGCTATGAGCTACGGTTATGTATATGTAACCCAGATAGCCATGGGTGCCAACATGAACCATACTATCCGCGCAATCAGCGAAGCTGAGAAATATGACGGGCCTTCCCTGATCATCGCTTATTCCCCCTGTATTAACCATGGCATTCGCACCGGAATGGGCACCAGCATGAATCAGGAGAAGTTCGCGGTTGAATCCGGTTACTGGCATTTGTATCGCTATAACCCGGAATTGAAGGAGCAGGGCAAGAATCCATTCCAGTTGGATTCCAAGGAACCCAAGGAAGACTTCCAGAGGTTCATTAACTCCGAGGTTCGTTATACTTCCCTGAAGAATACCTTCCCGGAAATCGCTGAGGAAATGTTCAAGCAGGCGGAGGAACATGCAACAGAAAGGTATGCCAACTACAAGAGAATGGCAAGCGCTGATTACTCAAAGGAGTAATCGGTCGGTAAGCACTCTTCGGGAGGCATACTGTATGATAAAAAGCATGCAAAAAAATAGAATGCCAGCCTTATAAGAAAAGCTGCTGTAAAATCCTGAAGGTTTTACGGCAGCTTTTTCCGTTTTTAAGGTTTAACCAGGTAAAAGCTTCTCAAGTTTGATACATATGTTTATTGACTGCTCATAGGTGCTTATTCTTCTTTATTTTTGATTGGAATCCACGTATTCTTTGGCATTGTTTACTTCTTCCTCGCTGGGCAGGTGGACACGGGACACGGGTTTCAGGCCTTCGATATTTGCCCAGGCGGCAGTATCATGTTTTTCAATAGGATCCCTGTAATTTTTGGATCGTGCAATATTCTTAGCCATGTTCCAACCTCCTTTATTGATATTGTGAGTAATGCCAATAAAAATATACAATTGCTGTACTTATAATTACCCAACCAGGGGCTGATCAAACATCCTGCTAATTTGTTAATATTTTTGTATTTTTTAGAGAAAATATTTGCATAACCGAGACATATACCGGGTATCTATTTGGTAAATCATATGCAGATTGATAATAATAAGGAGGAGAGATATGAGTATTCAATTAAATGCAAGTGTAACCTGGGTAGGAAAAAAGGACTGGGAGCTTAGTGAATTTCACGGTGTAGAGTATTCCACTCACAGGGGTTCTTCCTATAACTCCTATCTGGTACGGGATGAGAAGGTAGCATTAATTGACACTGTATGGCAGCCCTTTGCCAAAGAATTTGTTGCGAATCTTAAGAAGGAAATCAATTTAAAGGAAATTGACTACATCATCGCAAATCACGGGGAGATCGATCACAGCGGCGCCCTGCCGGAGCTTATGAAGGAAATCCCGGATACTCCCATATACTGTACCAGAAACGGCGCAAGATCAATTAAGGGGCATTATCATCAGGATTGGAACTTTGTAGAGGTAAAGACCGGGGATCGATTGAGCCTGGGGAAGAAGGAGCTCTTGTTTATTGAGGCCAGAATGCTGCATTGGCCGGACTCCATGTTCTGCTATTTGACAGAGGATAATATTCTCTTCAGCAATGATGCATTCGGCCAGCATTACGCAACGGAATTTTTATTTAACGATGAGGTAGACCAGGCTGAATTATACCAGGAGGCAATCAAGTATTATGCCAATATCCTGACCCCCTTCAGCACCTTTGTAAAAAAGAAAATCAAGGAGTTTGTGGGCTTAAATCTCCCCGTATCCATGATCTGCACCAGTCACGGAATTATATGGAGAGACAACCCCCTTCAGATTGTGGATCAATATATGAAATGGGCAGATAACTATCAGGAGAACCAGATAACCCTGATTTATGATACCATGTGGAACGGTACCAGGCGGATGGCGGAAGCAATCGCTTCAGGAATCAAGGATGCAAAACCCGGTACGGCGGTTAAACTCTTCAATGTAGGTCGTTCAGATAAGAATGATGTCATAACCGAGGTTTTCAAGTCCAAGGCAATATTAGTGGGCTCTCCTACCATAAACAGGGGAATTCTCACCTCCATTGCTGCTATTTTGGAAGAGATAAGAGGGCTGGAATTCAAGGATAAAAAGGCAGCTGCCTTTGGCTGTTATGGCTGGAGCGGCGAATCGGTTAAGATGATTACCAATCTGCTCAAGGAATGCGGCATGGATGTTATTAATGACGGAATAAAAGCCCTATGGAACCCGGATGAGGACAGCGTCGCCCAATGCATGGAGTTTGGCAAACAGGTTGCGGCTGCAGTGGAGTAGGGATAACCCGGAGGAAGGCTGACGCAATAAAAGGGAAAAGGACGAATATAGACTTCGTCCTTTTTCACGGTTATTCAGTGTCCGTCAGGCTGCTTATCTTCTTGAGTAAAATTCAATGACCAGAGAATCCTTTACATTGATAGGTATCTCTTCCCGCATGGGCCTCCTGACTAATACGCCGGAAAACCGCTCTACATCCTTCTCCAGATAAGGCAGATTAAGGGTATGGGACAGGAAGGAATCACGGAATAATTCCACATTTTGAGATTTTTCTTTCAAAGCTATTATATCATTGGGTTGAACCTCAATAGACGGCCGGTCTGCTTTTTCTCCATTCAACAATATGTGCCCGTGGACTACCATTTGCCGGGCTTGTCTTAAAGTAGTGGCGAATCCCAGCCGGTATACCAGGTTATCCAACCTGCATTCCAAGGATTGTACAAGAATATCACCGGCATTGTCCTTGGAACGAAAGGCCTTCTCCACATAGCGCTTCATTTGCTTTTCCAATAAGCCGTAATATCCCTTCAGCTTTTGTTTTTCCAAAAGCTGAAGCCCATATTCGGACAGCTTTCTATGACTCTTTATTCCTCTTTTCAGTGCCTTTGGGTGACCGTAAACATTTTCTCCCAAATGTCTTGCGACTTTAAATCGCGGGCCTGTTTTTCTTGCCAATAAAATATCCCTCCGTTATTTCAATCCCAGGTGGATCTGCACCAAGGGCATGGTGGTTGATTCGTGCCAGCAAGCCTGCAATCAGTATAACACACTCCATGCAGGAAATAAATAATAATAATTATTAATTAATAAATAATTTCATTTAGTGTGATGCTGTAAACCGGTTAAGTTCGGTTAAGTCCAAAATTCTACCCTTATTCCCTGCTATTTATAATATTGATTTTCTCCGGTATTTAATAACTGCCCGTAATGAGCAGCATGCTAACCTTGTATTTCTAATTATTTGTCATAGCAGAAGGCTGTATGCAAATAAATCAACTTACCGCCCAATTTTTAGAATACATACCAGGCTGCAGGCTCAGGCACTTCCATAAGCCACATCAATTGACATACCACGCCGATATGCTATAGAAAAAACCTCCCCCATTGATTAATCCCGCCAGTTTGCAATACAACCAAATGGCGCAGTTATGGAGTCAATACAGCAAAGATTACTGTAATGAAAAGAGTTGCTGTATGTATAAAGTTCAGAATTGAAGTGCTTTCCATTTTAACATAGATACATAAAGGCATATTGCTGACGCTTTTTTTGGAATGAAGGACAGGACTTGACGAATTCTCAACTATCTGAAAAAATAGGGGGTGTCAGTAAGGTGCATTGATATTGCAGAGAAAGTAAAGGTACTCAGGATAAGAGAGGCTGAAACAGTATGAATGGATTGCCCAAATCCACTTCAAAAGTGAATATAGTAGTGGGAATGTCCGGCGGCGTGGATTCCTCTGTAGCCGCCCTGTTGCTGAAAAAGCAGGGATATCAGGTTATCGGTGTCTTCATGAAAAACTGGGATGAACCGGATGAATATGGAGTGTGCACCGCAACGGAGGATTATGAAGAAGCGGTCCGGGTGTGCAACCAATTGGACATACCCTATTATTCCGTAAATTTTGTGAAGGAATATTGGGATAAGGTTTTCACTTATTTCCTGGACGAATATAAAAGGGGCAGGACCCCCAATCCGGATGTGCTTTGCAACAAGGAAATTAAATTCAAAATGTTTCTGGACTATGCCATGAAGATCGGGGCGGACTATCTTGCCACAGGCCATTATGCCCGCCTCCACAGGGAGGAAGGAAAGACCCGCCTGCTTAAGGGGGTGGACCGCGGTAAGGATCAGTCCTACTTCCTTTGTGCTTTGAACCAGGATCAATTATCCAAGGCCATATTTCCCGTTGGCAATTTGGAAAAACGGGAAGTTCGCCGTATTGCGGAGGAAGCCGGACTAAAAACAGCCCACCGGAAGGACAGTACGGGGATATGCTTTATTGGAGAACGTAACTTCAGGCAGTTTTTAGGAAATTATCTGCCTGCCCAACCGGGTGAGATTCGAAGCCTGGAAAATCCCAGCCTGGTACTAGGCAGACACGATGGTTTGATGTATTATACCCTGGGTCAGAGAAAGGGGCTGGGCATAGGCGGCGGATACGGCAACGGCCAGCCATGGTTTGTGGCGGAAAAGGATTTGGAGAACAATATCCTGTATGCGGTACAGGGAGAAGAAAACCCCGCGCTGTATTCCCATGGATTGACAGCGGAGAATGTAAATTGGATTATCGGCCGGCCTCCTGCCCATGAATTTACCTGTAAGGCCAAGTTCCGCTACCGGCAGCCTGATCAGGATGTCAGCGTCAAAATTACCGGAGAAGACAGCTGCAGGGTGCTGTTCGACAGGCCCCAAAGGGCTGTTACGCCGGGACAATTTGTTGTATTTTATCAGGGCGAAGAATGCCTGGGAGGCGGGCAGATCAGGAGTATTGAAAAATAAAACAATTTAACTGCTGTTGAATAAAATTTACCTCTTATTGTTTGATGAAAGGATGTTATTCATTTTGATAAACGGGTTAAATATGAAATGGATAATTCCAAGTTAGAGTCATATGGAGGGATACCATGCACGAATATGTATTGCTTGCTTTTGTATTAACCCTGCTTGCCGGCTTGGCAACCGGAATAGGCGGCGCCATCGCTTTTTTTGCAAAAAGAACCAATACCAAATTTCTATCCGTGGCGCTGGGCTTTTCGGCAGGTGTGATGGTATATATCTCTTTTGTAGAGATTTTTATGGAAGCCAGGAATACATTGACTGCAGAGCTGGGGGATAAGACAGGTTACTGGGTTGCAATTGTTGCCTTTTTTGCCGGTATGTTTGTCATTGCCCTGATTGATAATCTGGTGCCGGATTATGAAAATCCTCATGAAGCCAGAAAGGTAGAGGATATCACGGAGGATGCACCGACTGACATGCCGGATCATCTGGGCGGAGGTACATCCGGTACATCCGGCCATACAGCTGTCTTAAAAGCAAATCAAAAAGCAGTCGACAAAACCAGGCTGCTGCGGGCCGGCTTGTTTACTGCATTGGCTGTAGCAATCCATAATTTTCCGGAAGGGTTCGCAACTTTTATGTCTGCCCTGCGTGATCCGGGTTTAGGTATCAGCATAGCCATAGCCATTGCCATACACAATATTCCGGAAGGGATAGCTGTTTCCATACCCGTTTACTATGCTACAGGAAGCCGCCGAAAGGCCTTTCTGTACTCTTTTTTATCGGGCATGTCTGAGCCTGTCGGTTCTATTGTTGGTTATCTCATCCTGGCCAGGTTTATGACGGAAACCATGTTTGGTATTGTTTTTGCAGCTGTAGGCGGTATTATGGTGTTTATCTCCTTCGATCAACTGCTTCCTACTGCCCGGGAATACGGAGAGCACCACCTGAGCATTTACGGTTTGGTGTCGGGCATGATTGTAATGGCAGTCAGCCTGATGCTGTTCTGATTAAAACTATCGACGGTTGTTTTTGAAAGCATCTCTGAAACGTTTACGGTTTTTATATGTCTGCCTGCGGAGCTTCAGCGTAGTGATCAGATCCGATCCAAAGAAGATGAAATAATTTACCACTGAAGCAACAGCAGCCAGCTTTATGGGCAACGGATTAAGTATAAGGGAATATACAATAAAAGCCCAGTTGAGCCATGCGATGTATTTAACCTTAATGGGCAGGAAAAAGAAAAGCAACACCTCAAAATTAGGGAACAGATAGGCGAAGGCCAAAAAAAGCGATAGATTCAGATGCTCTGTGCTGATTATTCCGTGGCTGCCAAAGGCAAAACCGATAAAGGCAGCGGCTATGGTGCTTAAAACTCCGATCAGATAGTACAGGTTGAAACGAAAGCTTCCCCATTGATTTTCCAGGTTGCTGCCCACCAAATAGTAGAAGTACAGGGTGAATATAATCCAGATAGGAGAGGTAAGCGGAGGAAGGAATAAAAAGGTAACCAGTCGCCAAACCTCTCCCTTCAGAATCAGGGCCGGGATCAAGGAGAATTTGGCAAACAGGTTGCTGTTAGGTATCATATAGGATATGACATAAACCGCTGCATTAAGGATGACTATATAGGTCATCAGGTTGCTAATGGCATAGCGCCTGAATTTTCTTTCCAATCTATTAATCCATTTCAATTCAATCACTCCCGGAAGGCATATTTGCCACATTTACAGAAGGAATAAAAATTTAGGGGTGCAGCCACTGGGGGTAACACCACAAGGGCATAATATCTTGACAAATATTATATTATCAAGTATTATAAAATGCAAATTGAATCAATAAAGGCTGTGAAGAGGACAGTAGTTCAGGACAACATTCCCAGAGACACAGCGCATGTGGTGGAAGCGCAGTGATGAAGTTCTGATACGAAGATCACCTTGGAGCCGGAAGCTGAATGTGTTTTGTCCTTACAGGCGCTGACACACTAGGCTGCCCCGCTTTAATAGCGTTATAATTTTTGAGAGATAAGGCTTACCGTTTTCGGCCTTATAATACGGGTGGTACCGCGGAGAAATTTCGTCCCTTGGCATTTTGCCGGGGATTTTTTATTTAGCATGTTTGGTTACTGAATTAGAATTGCTTTATGATATCATTATCTTATGGGATAAGAAGAAATTTACACAAAAAACGAAGCTGCAGGCATGAAAGCACAAGCAGCTGCAGGGAAAGAAACAGGAAGGGATGGAATAATGAAAAAGTTTAAATCATTATCCAGTAAATCCGTCAGCGAAAATGAGAAACAAATTTCTGCATTTTGGGACGAGATTCGAATTCTGGATAAATCTATAAAAACCAGGGAAGGAAATAAGCCCTTTATTTTTTATGAAGGTCCGCCTACCGCCAACGGCCACCCTGGGATTCATCATGTGATTTCCAGGACATTGAAGGATTCCGTATGTCGTTATAAAACCATGAAAGGTTTTCAGGTTAAGCGAAAAGCCGGATGGGATACCCATGGACTGCCTGTGGAGATCGAAGTGGAAAAAACACTGGGCCTTAAAAGCAAACAGGAAATTGAGGAATACGGCATAGCCGAATTCAACCAAAAATGCCGGGAATCGGTGTTTAAATACGAAAAAGAATGGCGGGAAATGACTAAGCGCATGGGTTATGAAATCGATATGGATAACCCCTATATCACTCTGGATAATGACTATATCGAAACCGCATGGTGGATCTTGGATCGCTTCTTCAAGCAGGACATGCTCTATGAAGGCCACAAAATTCTGCCCTATTGCCCCCGCTGCGGCACAGGCCTGGCCTCCCATGAGGTGGCCCAGGGCTATAAGGAGATCAAGACCACAACGGTTACCGTAAAATTCAAGCGTAAGGATGCGGATGAGTACTTCCTTGTATGGACCACTACCCCCTGGACACTGGCTTCCAACGTGGCATTGACAGTACACCCGGAGGAGACCTATCTGAAGGTCAGATACCAGGATAATGTATATTATGTGGAAAAAACCCTGACATCCAAAGTGCTGGACGGGGAATTTGAGGTTTTGGAAGAGCTGAAGGGTAAAGAGCTGGAATACATGGAATACGAGCAGCTGATGCCCTTTGTAGAAGCTGATAGAAAGGCATTCTTTGTTACAACAGCTGATTATGTCACAACAGAGGATGGTACAGGTATTGTTCACACCGCCCCCGCCTTTGGTGAGGATGACTATCAGACCGGTGTTAAATACAATTTGCCGGTATTGCAGCCGGTAGATGAAACCGGAAAATATAACGCCACTCCCTGGAAGGGTATGTTTGTAATGGATGCCGATGCTGAAATTATCAAATGGTTGGCAGCGCAGGACAAACTATTCAAGAAACAGAAAATGGAACACAATTACCCCCATTGCTGGAGATGTCATACTCCCTTATTGTACTATGCCAAGCCCAGCTGGTATATTGCTATGACCAGGCTGAAGGATAAATTGATTGAAAACAATAACGGAGTGTCCTGGTACCCGTCCTTTGTAGGCGAAAAACGCTTTGGCAATTGGCTGGAAAATCTCAACGACTGGGCAATTTCCCGCTCCCGTTATTGGGGAACACCGCTGAATATCTGGCGCTGTGACTGCGGCCATACCGACAGCATAGGTTCCCGCAAGGAATTGACTGAACGGGCGATTGAAACCATCGATGAAAGCATTGATCTTCACAGACCTTATGTGGATGATGTACACTTGAAATGCGACAGGTGCGGCGGCACCATGACCCGGGTAAAAGATGTCATTGACTGCTGGTTTGACAGCGGTTCCATGCCCTTTGCCCAGCATCATTATCCCTTTAAGAACAAGGAAAACTTTGACGAGCTTTTCCCGGCAGACTTTATCTGTGAAGGCATTGATCAGACCAGGGGCTGGTTCTATTCCCTGATAGCCATCTCCACCTTTGTTACCGGTAAATCGCCCTATAAATCGGTTTTGGTGAATGATTTGATCCTGGACAAGGAAGGCAGCAAGATGTCCAAATCCAGGGGCAATACCGTGGATCCTTTTGAATTGTTTGATCAATACGGGGCGGATACCTTGCGCTGGTACCTGCTCTATGTATCGCCGCCCTGGAGCCCCACCCGTTTTGATATCGACGGGCTGCGGGAAGTGCAGAGCAAGTTCTTTGGCACAGTAAAGAATGTTTACCATTTCTTTACCCTGTATGCCAATACCGACAATATGGATCCCAGGGAGTTCTTTGTACCCTATGAACAGAGAGCCGAGCTTGATAGTTGGATTCTGTCCAAGTTTAACAGCCTGAAGGCTGCAGTGGAAGAAGACCTTGAGGTTTATGACATGACCCGTGCCATCCGCCGGATGCAGGATTTTGTAAATGAGGATTTGTCCAATTGGTATATTCGCCGTTCCAGAAGAAGATTCTGGGCTTCCGAGCCTACGGATGATAAAAAGGCGGTTTACAACACCACTTACGAGATTTTGGTAGAGTTTGCTCAAATGTTTGCCCCGTTTGCGCCCTTCCTTTCGGAAGAGATTTACCGGAATCTGACCGGGGAGCTTTCAGTACATTTAAGTTATTATCCTGTTGCCAATCAGGAACTCATAGATACGGAGCTGGAGGAAACCATGGATTTGGTACGTGATTTGGTTACCCTTGGCCGTGCCTCCAGAGAATCAGCCCGTATAAAGGTACGTCAGCCCATTGGCAAGGTACTGGTTGATGGAAAATACGAGGATAAAATATCCCATTTAGTACCTTTGATTAAGGAAGAGCTGAATGTGAAAAAGGTTGTTTTCACCAATGACCTTAATCAATATATGAACTTCCAGTTGAAACCCAATTTCAAGTTGGTAGGCCCGGTGCTGGGATCTAAAATCAAGCTCTTTACAAAAGTCCTGGCAGGATTGGATGCAGCGGATGCAGCAGTAAGGTTGGAAAACGGAGAGGCTCTCACCGTTGATCTGGACGGGGAACCCTATGAAGTAAACAAGGAAAATGTATTGATCACCATAACTGCCAAGGAAGGTTTCAATGTGGCGACGGAAAACAATCTGTTTGTAATTCTGGATACCACCCTGACCCAGGAGCTGATAGATGAAGGGCTTGCAAGGGAACTGATCTCCAAGGTTCAGCAGATGCGGAAAAACAATGATTATGAAGTGACGGATAATATTCGAATTTTCCTGGATGCAGACCAAGCAGTTTCCAAAGCAGTAGATGTGTTTGAAGACTATATTAAAACTGAAACACTGGCAGTGGAAATTGTCAGAACCAAGAATGATTCCTTTGAAAAGGCCAACCTGAACGATCATATGACAGGTATTCGCCTGGAAAAGATAACACAGAATTAAGAGAGTTCTTCTCATTTGGAAAGTCCCGCTGGATTGTTTGGATTAGTGTGTTTACTGACACCTGTCAATCCGACATTCCGGCGGGGCTTCATCTTTTTGGAAAAATGCATAAATTACATGCTTTTTTTAGCAAGGGGTTATAATAAGAGGCCAATCCTTTGTAAAATCCTTTTTTCAAATCATAGACTGACGCTGCTTTGGAAATACTATCCAGAGATTACCATTACAAGGCTGCCGGCAGTCTGCTGTTTTATTTTAATTTTGGCAGATAATAATCAAATTCTGAAAAAAGTATTGATTTTGGTATTAGTACCTGGTAATATAAGCATATTATAGTATCAGATGAAAATTATTAAAAGAAATTATATTTCATCAATTTGAGCAAACTGGAAAGGAAAATCATTTTATGGCTAAAGTACAAATTGTAACCGACAGTACAGCATACTTTTCAAAAGAATATGCTGAGCAGAACAATATCAGGATTGTACCTTTATCCGTTACATTTTCCGGTGAAACTGTCAATGAGGGCTTTCCCGGTGAATTCGAGGCTTTTTACCGCAAATTACAGACTTCAAAGGATTTTCCAACTACATCCCAGCCCTCTATTGAAGCCTTTGTGTCGGTATATGAAGAGATTCTGGCACAGGGCAGGGATATTGTTACCATTGTCATATCCGAGAAGCTCAGCGGCACATACAACAGTGCATCTGCAGCTGCGAATATGACAGCTCCTGACAGGATATCGGTAATCGATTCCGAGACTACCGTATCCAATCTGAAGCTGCTGGTCAAAATTGCCAATGACATGGCAGAGCAGGGAAGCAGCAGGGAAGAGATAGTTACGGCTATAGAGCAGGAAAAAAAGAGAATGCAAGTCATTCTGGCTGCCGGCACATTGGAATACTTGAAAAGAGGCGGACGCCTTTCAGCAGCCCAGGCAGCAATTGGTACCCTGCTTAACGTAAAACCCATTATCGGACTGGTGGATGGCAAGCTGGAGGCTGTAGCTAAAGTCCGTGGTAATAATAAGGCCTTGGATTACCTGGTGGAAAATGTTCCGGACAATGCGGTTGCAATTACGGTTCTGCATATTTTAAGCACTGAAGGCGCTGAAATAGTGCATCAGAAGCTGCAGGAAAGATTCCCCGATATTCAGATTGGCATAGATGAAATAGGGCCGGTTATCGGTTCCCATCTTGGGCCCGGCGGCGTCGGCGTCTGCAGCAAATGGTAGTCTTTCTAAATAACTCCTACTCTGGAACCTGGTTATCAGGTTCTCTTTTTTGTGTCTGAAGGCATTGCCAGGGTATAATATAATTATCCAATTTCTTGATAACCGTAAACACCGGTATGAACTATTAATTTTAGAAATACAAAATTTCCCAGGAAGAAGCCGGGAGGAGAGACAGGTATTTATATATGGCAGCTAAACAATCAGATCGAAAGATATTGGTGGATGCAGATGCATGTCCGGTCACGGATATCATCATAATAACAGCCAAAAGGCATGATATAAGAGTAATTCTATTTGTTGATACAAGTCATGTTCTGCATGATGACTATGCGGAAGTAGTTGTTATAGGAAAGGGCAGGGACGCTGTGGATTTTGCCCTGGTAAACCGCATACAGAAAGGGGATATTGTTGTAACCCAGGATTATGGCCTGGCAGCCATGGCAAGCTCCAAAGGTGCCAGAACCATTCATCCCAACGGCTTTATTTATACAGAGGAAGCTTTGGAACGATTGTTGTTTGAGAGGCATATAAATGCAAAAATCCGCAGAGCGGGCGGAAGGCATTCCGGGCCCGGTAAACGAAGCCAGGCAGACAATGCCCGGTTTGAAAAATACTTTGACAGGCTGTGCAGTGCAGGCCATTAAAATGTCAGTTGCATAATTGTCAGATTAAGCTGTGAGAATAAACTGGTTGAGCTCTATTCTACTGAAATACCAGTTCCCTTCTGAACTGGCTTTTTTGTCTGCTCATCTGCTCTCTTTTCAAAATTTGCTTTGTCCTGTCGCCGGTTTCCCTGGAGTTCAGATAAATAATTTCTTCAGGAATAATTTTGATGGCCTTTACTGCGTCCTTTATAGAGTCAATGGTATGGCAATCCGGGCAGAATTCGAATGCTTCATGGAGCAGCCCCGGCTCCTTTTCGCTGGTAACAGCCCTGCCGAATACCTGCACTCCTTCAATGCGGGTATAATTTGTATACTGGGTATTGACCAACAGGCATACATTGGGATTATGAGCAATGTACTGGAATTTTGTGCCGCCGGCAGACAATATGTAGATCTCCAAATCCTGTCCCAGAAAGTATTGTACCGGGCTGGAACGGGGAATGTTGTTCATACAGGTTCCCAGGGATCCATAGCGGTTGCCGGACAGAAAAATCTTGATATGCCGTCTTAACTCATCCGGCTTCATAAGGTGAGTCATAAGAATTACCTCCTTTTTCTTCCTAATTCTATTATTTAGAAAAAAGCCCTTAAATTATACAAATTCCTTGTAAAATATTCTACAAATCCTGAAATGCGTGGAAATATGTTATTATATAGTTGGACAAAAACCTTTATCAGGAATGGCATCAGAGGTATTAATATTCTAGTTAAATGGAACAAAGATATTGCAAACATCGGCATTGGTTCATATTGGGAAGATACGGGGAGTGAACTGAAACATGTGCGGAAGATATATGTTGCATGCAGATGTGGAGGAAATTTTACAGCATTATGGAATTGTAAAAGGGCGGGTAACTCATTCCTGGGTTCCGGAGGTCTTTCCCTCTCATGAAGTGCCAATAGTAGTAAACCGGAATAAAAGGGAACTGGTACCTATGAAATGGGGATTCCCGGCACCATATGGCAAGGGAATAATTATCAATTCCCGGGGTGAAACTATAGATTCCAGGCCGATGTTTCGGCGGGCTTTCCGTCAGAAACGCTGTATTGTACCCGTTAATGCCTTTTTTGAATGGAGCAGGGCAGGCAGAGACAAAACTAAGTTTAAGTTTGGTCTGAAGCGGTCGGCTTTGTTTTCCCTGGCAGGCATATACGAAGATTTTAAGGATCAAACCGGGCTGTATTATAAAGCCTTTTCTATACTTACAATCCAGTCAAATCCACTGGTTTCGCTTGTTCATAACCGAATGCCGGTAATACTTCCCCGGGAGCAGGAAGCGGCATGGCTGGATCATAGTGTGCAGGACGTCTCTTTATTGAAGCCCTTGATTCGGCCATATGATGAATCTGAGATGATAATGGAAAGGGTATGAACAAGGTCAGCCGGAGAGTAATTATGCTATAAATATTATCAAAGGGAATTCCGTAAGTATTAGTAAGGTTTAACAACTATAATTTGAATATCTTCTGAATTAAGCGGGTGGAGACTGAAATGGCAACTAAGCTTGAAAACTTTAACAATGCACTGAATTTTATCGAGCCTGAACGCGTACCCTTTGCAATCTGGAACACCGGGCCCTTTTGCACAACCATATGCGGGGCTGATGAAAAGGATTATTACTTGAATGCTGAATTCAAGTTGAAGATTATGCTTCAGGTACAGGATATGTTTCCGGATGCGATTCTGATACCGGGACCATGGCCGGATTTCGGGACTGTCCTGGAAGCATCTGTTTTCGGCTCCGAGATAGTTTGGAATGAAAATGCACCTCCTGATAATAAGCCTGTCATACATGGGTATTCTGATATTCTGAAACTTGGAATTAATATCGGTGACAGCCTTTTGCCCATTGCGCTTCGGCAATATGAATATATGTGGAAGCACATGGATAGAAGATATATTGATGAAAATGGGTATCTTGACGGAATAGGTTTTTCCATGGGCCCTTTGGAAGTGGCTGCAGCATTAATGGACTTTAGTCAGTTTCTTATAGGATTCTATGATGAGCCGGAACTGATGCATAAGCTTATTGATATGACAACAGAGGCAGTGATTCATGTGTTACATGAACAGCAAAAGATAAACGGTCCTCTTAAGCGGCTTGCAATGGGAGATCACTTAGCACATAATCTCTCCTCTGACATGTTTATGGAGTTTTGTTTTCCATATTATAAAAGAGTATTTGATGAATTTCCAGGTGCAATTAAAATTTATCATAACGAAGGCAACATCTTGCACATAGCAGAATCAATTCCTGATTTTGGTGCCAATATTGTGCATTATGGGGTAGATACCAAGAAATTAAAAGGTATTTTGAAAGGAAAGGTTACCATAATGGGAAACCTTGATCCAATCACTGTAATGTGCAACGGAACACCGGAACTTGTCTATAAAAAAGCTATGGAGTGTCTTATGGACGGGGCAGAAGGAGGGGGCATGCTGCTCTCAAGTGCGGGCGGAATGGCTCCCAACACTCCGGCGGAGAATGTTCGCGCTGCCTTACGTGCAACTGAAGATTTTGCTAATTCGAAATAAGGCCCTTTTATCAAAAATGCAAATCCTTGACTTTTATAGACAAAAAATATAATATGAACCATGGTGGCGTAATAATGTCGCCCTGTATGGAAAAGATAGCATTATAATTTAATTTTTACATAAGGAGGGCAATTATGAAATTACAGGGTAAAGTACTGATTGCACAAGGCGGCGGCCCTACTGCCGTTATCAACCAGTCCCTGGTGGGAGCTGTTCTGGAAGCGCGAAAATATCCACAGGTCACCCGTATCTACGGTGCCTTAAACGGTGTATCCGGTGTTATTAATGAGAGATTCCTGGATCTGACGCAGGAAACCCAGCACAACCTGGAGATGGTAGCCAATACCCCTTCCTCAGCTTTATTATCCACAAGGGACAAGCCCGATGAAGCATATTGCAAGCAGATGTTCGAAGTTATGCGTGCACACGACATCCGTTATTTCTTCTATATTGGCGGGAACGATTCCTCCGATACGGTTCGTATTGTAGGTGAGCATGCAAAGAATGAAGGTTACGAATTGCGGGCAGTTCATATTCCCAAGACCATTGACAATGATTTGATGGTTAATGACCACACTCCCGGATATGGTTCTGCTGCCCGATTTGTGGCACAGGCATTTATGGGAGCCAACCTGGACAACCGTGCTCTGCCCGGTGTATATATCGGAGTTGTCATGGGCAGGCATGCCGGTTTCTTAACGGCAGCGGCTGCCATGGCTCAACAATTTCCTGATGACGGCCCGCACCTCATCTATGTACCGGAGCGCAGCTTTAACACGGATAAGTTCCTGGCAGATGTAAAGAAAGTGTATGATAAGTACGGCCGCTGTGTCATCGCCGTTTCCGAAGGGATACAGGACGAAAACGATGTTCCGATTATCACCAAATTTGCAGAGAAGGTGGAAAAGGATGCTCATGGCAATGTTCAGT
>DUOI01000094.1 GCA_012838915.1 Clostridiales bacterium | reverse complement strand
TTTCTCAAGGGCCTTGGAATCCTTTTCCATCTGGTCAAGCTCTTTTTGTATCCTGGCTTCCTCTTCGCTCAGCTTGCTCATGAGTGATTCTTTTTCATTCTGAGCTTTCTGTATTTCCTGTTTTTGTCTTGAAATCTCCTCCTGGGTGGCCTGAATTTGTTGTTTCTTTTGCTCTAAAGCAGCTTTTGTTTCCTCAATGCTCTTTTTATGCTCCTGTATTTTTTGCTCCTGCTCTTCACAATCCAGCTTTCGCTGCTCTACTTCATCACGGTACAATTGCATGCTGTCGAAAACTTGTTGATCATAAGCGACCATTTGCATGATCATATCCACACGATTAAGGAGATCATTCAAGCTTTTGGATTCCAGCAACAGCTCAAGATAGGAGGCATTGCTGTTCATATACATTGATCTGAGACGTGCTGCGTTAAGTTGCTCCTGTTTTTTGCATTGCTCAATGGCCTGCTTCAGACTTTCCTCCAGTGATTTCAGCTTTTCTTGAGTCTTCGCAAGCTCTTCTTCAGCTTCCTTCAATTCACTGGTTACCGTTTCCAGTTCATATTGGGTTTGAGCCAGTTTTGTCTCGACAGCTTCTAATTCCTGCTCTTTATTATGTAGATCTTTTTCGATTTGATTTAGTTGATCACGGACAATGTTCTGTTCATCCTTGACTTGATTGAGTTCCTGTTTGGCCTCTTTTATATTGCCCGTTAAGGAATTCAGATCCTTCTTTGCATCATTGATACTGGTTGCAAAAACAGATGTTGACATTAATAGTACAAGTATGAGTGCAAGAATTGCAGTAAACCGTTTTTTCAACTAAATCACCCCGTTGCAAAATTTGAATAAAATATGACAGAAATATTAAATATTCATTTCTTTTTGTCATTATATAATATATATGTCGATTTGTATAGTCTTTTCCAGCAATTTGTGTACTTATATGTGATTTATTTAGTATATATGAGGTTTATTTACCTTGTTGATTTTCCGATAAACTTCCAATATAATTAAAATATGGTTATGCAGAGCATATAAGAAATGATATACCTTGCCATTTAAATGCAGTCTATGTATTGTTTAATCAACGTCTATCATTATACAGTAGTCATTAATAAGATAAAAATAATTTCTTAGTACTGAAACAATGAATTTAAATAGGAGGCAGGGAATGTATCCACACAAGCAAAAGCTGGGCAGATGGGGGGAAGATCAGGGCTGTTGCTATTTTATAAACAATGGATACGAAATATTACAGAGAAACTACAGATGTCGATTCGGAGAAATTGATATTATAGCAAAGAAAGCTGATGAACTGATTTTTACAGAGGTGAAAACCAGAACAAGCACTGCCTATGGCCGTCCGGCTGAGGCAGTAAGCCGTAAAAAGCGGTTGAATTATGAAAAGCTGGCGCTTTATTTTTTAAAGGAAACAGGCTGGACAAATGCTTCCTGTCGTTTCGATATCCTGGAGATCATTGTGCACCATGACGGTGCATTTTATATTAATCATATTCCCAATGCTTTTCAAGCCGGTTCCGGAAGATATTACTGAGCATAAAAACAACTCATATTACAGCATTTCTTTGGGGGTGGACAGCGTAGCTCCCACAGCCGTCGCAAACTCGGCATTGTGGGGTGTGTGATAATTCACCCGGTACAGTTCATGCAATGTATCAAAAATGGCTTGGGACTGGGGTACATTGGTGAGGTTTCCTGTCAAAACAACATTATTTGTTTGATAAATCCTGGATGCAAAAACAGCAAACATTCCTATGGTCTGAAACACCAGATTAATTATGCCCAGGGCAATATCCGGCTTTGTAGCCAGGTCACTGATTTTACCGAAATTGGACGCTGTGATTTCAGGCGGCAGGGTTTCCATTCTGTCTTTAGTAATGTCGCTAATATTCAAATCAATATTGGCCAGATTGCCGCTCTGGGCCATTTCAATCAAATCATCAAAATGACGAATATTCAGCATTTTATTGGAAAGCCCCAGCAGGGTACCGCCTCCTATACCGGTTCCGCCAATATGTTTTTCTCCATTTTGATCGGCAATGATAAAGGCTGTTCCTGTTCCCATGCTGACAATGATGGCACGAGTCAGGCCTGTTAAAAACAAACCGCCTTTTCCTATAGCATGAAATTCATCTACTTTTCCGGTAGGTATATCGTATAAGGGCTCATATATTTGGGAAGAGCCCACACCGGTAATCATAATTCGTTCGATTCTCTTCAATTGTAATTTATTAATACTCAGAAACTTGCCTAAAGCTCCGTAAATGGAAGCTACTGGATCATTAGCCTTTACCAGTAACGGGCTTATAATCTCGTTTTTATGCAAGCCGACAATTTTCGTTGTGCTGCCTCCAACGTCAATACCTACTACTATCGGCATATATGTACTCCCCCTTAGCCATTTTAGTTTTCAGTGGTTACCTTGAACAGGGAACGAAAGAAATTAACAATTTCCCTCCAGATAATCTCAAAAAAACCTGCTTTTTCAACATCCTGCGTTGTACTTACTGTTGTGGAAGCCAGCAACTCATCATCCAATCTGTATTCAGCTTTTCCGGCTGCAGTATCCGCTTCCACCGGTGCAGATATGGCCTCTTCATCCATAATCAGGTTGACCTTAATATCCTCTTTTCTGTTCCTGGGTATAACCACTGAAATGGATTCATCTGCCTTAACCGGAACAGTCAGGTCTTTGCCTCTTTTTACATCTGCTTCTCCTACGGTATCCCCTTTGTCGACTACCTTAACCACTTCATAATTCTGATATCCATAATCCAGCAATTCTCTGGAGGCTGCCAGCCTTTCTTCATCGTCTTTTGTTTTCATAACAACAGATATCAAACGCATTCCATTACGCATAGCCGTACCCACGAGACAATAACCCGCTTCCTCTGTCCAGCCCGTTTTTAAGCCGTCAGCGCCGGGATATACGCCGAGGAGAGGATTTCGGTTTTTTTGAGGGATTTCGTTAAAAGTAAACTCCGTTATGGATTCAATTTCCAGTATTTTAGGGTGATTGAGAATTAGGTGTCTGGCTACGGTTGAAATATCCCGAGCACTCATGTAATGGCCGCCTTCAACTTCAGGCAGTCCATGAGGGTTTTTAAATTGGGTATTGGTCATTCCCAGTTCTTGTGCACGATTATTCATTTGTTGAACAAATGCCTCTACCGATCCGCTTATATGCTCCGCCAAGGCAATACATCCATCGTTAGCAGAAACCACGGATATTCCGGTCATAATATCTTCCAGCCTTACCTGGGTATCCACTAATAGGAACATTTCGGAGCCTTCTACCCTCCAGGCTTGCTCTGAGACTGTAACCATATCATCCCAGGAAATATCTCCCCGCTCCAAAGCTTCAAAGCCCAGCAGCAAGGTCATAACCTTGGTGATGCTGGCGGGCGGCAATGGTTGGTCTGCATTTTTTTCATATAATACTTTGCCGGTGGAGGCTTCTATTAAAATTGCTGCTTCAGCTATGGATTCGAATTTGGATATTGCAGGTTCACCGGCATCTGCATCGGAATCCGTGTCTTGTACCTCATCCTCGCTTGTATCTGAATCCGCCTGATTGCTCTCGCTTTCGACTTCCTGCGAAGGGGATGCAAAAACAGGAGTTGCCTTGATAATATTGCAGGTCAGAAATGTAACAGTTAATAGCAGTATCAAGATAATTCCGGCATTATTCGTCTTTTTCGATTTAATCTCTTTCCTCATGGGTTAACGGCCCTCCATATCATGTTGTTATTATATGTAAGAAACTGGTCTTCATTCAATGTCCGATAATCAACCTGATATGTTTTCATTCAATTCCAGTTTTAATATTATTATCATACCACTACATAAGGTTGAAAACAAACCCAATCTATTGGGAAAATTGATGTTTTTCATGGAAGCTTTTTAATTGATGATTGGGAGACACTTATAAAAGCGGCGGACAATTTTTCAATCATCCACCGCTGTGTTGCAATGCCCTTATTCCCCAGTATTATTAGGTTTTGATAATTTTACTATTGTTGCCTGAAGCGGATTAAGGCACGTGACACGGCACCGCCTATAATCATGGTTGCAATAGCTTCCACAAGGCCGTTGACTCCGACAAAGGCCACTATAAATGGAAGGAGGCTCATTTCTCCCTGAAAACCCCTGATATAATCGCTGTTCCCAAACAATAATATCAGAAACGACATGAAAAATATGGTATTTAGTAAGGCGGCAGACAAGCTGGCTGCTCCGTATGAGAAAAACCTTGTTTTATCATTTTGGTATAGCCTCTGAAAGATCAGCCCGGTAAGCCAACCCATAAGAATACGCGGCACCATGATGAGGATGAAGGTATAAAAAGGGTTGATTGCCATCAGGGCTGCCCCAAAAGGGCTCATACCCAATGCTTGAAAAAAACTTGTAGCTCCAAAAACTCCGCCCAGGATTGCACCCGCCAGCGGGCCGAGCACAATTGCGCCTACTGCGACCGGTACCATCATAAAGCTAATCTCTACCACTCCAACCTTTAGATAGCCCAATGGAGTAAATGCCAGAACCAGCATAATTGCTGCAAGTATGGCCAATAGTACCATCTTGACAGTACGAGGGGAAACGTTGTTATTCATAGTCATGTCTCCTTTGCTGTTGCTCCTTACTTATTGTTTCAGGGTGCAACGCATTATATTAATGAATTGGTCTATTTTTATATCAAGGCCGGTCTTGACACCGGGGCCTGCTGAAAGCGTTTTGCACCCCGGTATCCTATCTGCTGCATTGTAAAAAGTATTTGTAAGGGGAGAGGGATAACCTTCCCGCAAAAGGCAGCCGGTGTGATACCGGAGTTGCTTAAGTCAGTTGTAAACACCATAGTATTCACATCTTTTACATACCCTGCAAAATAAAACTATTATAGTGATCTATTATTATAATATTATATACCTGAACTGTCAAAAGGCATTCCAACCATAGAATCCTGT
>DUOI01000093.1 GCA_012838915.1 Clostridiales bacterium | reverse complement strand
CTATGGCCAATGCAGAAAATAACCTGGGTATGGATACCGACAGTCTGTATATTGCAGAAGTATATGCAAATCAGGGGCCGACTCTGAAAAGGCTGAGAGCAAGGGCGCAGGGCAGAGCCAACAGAATTCGAAAGAGGACCAGCCATATAAGTATCGTCCTGGACGAGTTAAAAGCATAAATTAAGTACAAGGAGGGATAATCAAGTGGGCCAAAAAGTAAATCCCCATGGACTCAGAGTCGGAATCATCAAGGATTGGGATGCCAGATGGTATGCATCCAAGAAGGATTTCGCAGACAACCTGGTGGAAGATGTTAAGCTAAGGGAAATGCTCAAGAAAAAGCTTTTCCACGCAGGTATTTCCAAGATTGAGATTGAAAGAGCGGCAAACCGCATTAAGGTAAATATTTATACTGCAAAGCCCGGAATAGTAATCGGGAAGGGCGGCACCGGTGCCGACACCTTGAAGAAGGATATTGAAAAGTTCACAAAGAAAACAACCATCCTTAACATCGTGGACATCAAGGCTCCCGATTTGGATGCACAGCTGGTGGCAGAGAATATTGCAGCCCAGCTGGAGCGCAGAATTTCATTCCGCAGGGCAATGAAGCAGGCAATGCAGCGCACCATGAAAGCCGGCGCAAAGGGAATCAAAACCATGGTTTCAGGACGTCTTGGCGGAGCAGACATTGCCAGGACAGAAGGATATCATGAAGGAACCATACCGCTGCAGACTCTCAGAGCTGACATTGATTACGGTTTTGCAGAAGCCAATACCACATTTGGAAAAATCGGTGTAAAGGTCTGGATATATAAAGGTGAAATCCTTCCCAAGGCTAAGAACAGACCGGTTGCGGAAGGAGGTAAATAATATGTTGATGCCAAAAAGAGTGAAACGCCGCAGGGTGCATCGGGGCAGGATGACCGGCAAGGCCACCCGCGGAAACAAGGTTACCTACGGACAGTATGGCTTACAGGCGCTGGATCCCGGTTGGATTACCAGTAACCAGATTGAAGCTGCCCGTGTTGCCATGACCCGCTATATCAAGAGAGGCGGTAATGTATGGGTTAAGATTTTCCCTGACAAGCCGGTAACCGAAAAACCCGCTGAAACCCGTATGGGAAGCGGAAAGGGATCTCCCGAGTACTGGGTAGCTGTTGTAAAGCCCGGCAGAATTCTTTTTGAACTGGCCGGAGTATCAGAAGAAATCGCCAGAGAGGCATTTCGCCTGGCAGCGCACAAGCTTCCGGTGAAAACCAAGTTTGTGACTAGAGAAGAATTGGGTGGTGAAGGCAGTGAAGGCTAATCGATTCAGAGAAATGACACAGGAGGAGCTCATTCAGAATCTGGCCGATCTTAAAAGTGAGCTGTTCAACCTTCGGTTCCAATTAGCTACCGGCCAATTGGAGAATCCCATGCGGATTCGTGAAGTAAGGAAAAATATTGCCAGAGTGAAGACCATTCTTCGTGAAAGAGAGCTGAAAGCCCAGGAGGCTTGATGGTAAAGGAGGAATAATGCGTGGCTGACGAAACAAGAGGTAATCGTAAGGTTCGTACCGGCATAGTGGTGAGCAATAAGATGGATAAAACCATAGTGGTTGCTATTGAAACCAGGGTTAAGCATAAACTGTACGGAAAAATCATCAAACGCACCACAAAGCTGAAAGCCCATGACGAAGAGAATATCTGCCAGATCGGCGATCGCGTTAAGGTTATGGAAACCAGGCCTTTGAGCCGCCATAAGCGCTGGCGTTTGATTGAAGTTATAGAGAAAGCACAGTAGGCGCAGTATTGACGATGAGAATCGTCATACGGGGGCATTCCTCAACAGGGATGACCTGCACAGCAGGGGAGTGTCGCCGACATTGTGAAAGGAGGCTGCAAAGATGATCCAAATGGAAAGCCGGCTGAGAGTGGCTGATAATACCGGTGCCAAGGAAATCATGTGCATTCAGGTACTTGGCGGCTCCGGCAGAAAATACGGCAATATCGGTGATGTGATTGTTGCATCCGTTAAAAGTGCAACACCTGGCGGTGTTGTAAAAAAAGGCGATATAGTAAAGGCAGTTATTGTCCGTACCAGCAAAGGCATTCGAAGAGGGGACGGTACATTAATCAAGTTTGACGACAATGCTGCTGTAATCATAAACGATCAGAGACAACCCAGGGGTACCCGTATATTTGGCCCCATTGCCAGAGAACTCAGGGAAAAGGACTATATGAAGATAGTTTCTCTGGCTCCGGAAGTACTATAAGAGGAGGTGGTTGCTGTGGTGAATATACCAAGAAAATTGCATGTAAAAAAAGGAGATACCGTAGAAATCATCTCCGGTAAGGATAAGTCTAAACGAGGCAAAGTACTTGCTGCATTGCCCAAAAAGGGTAAGGTCATCGTTGAAGGAATCAACCTCCTGACCAAGCACCAGAAGGCCAGGGGTGCCGGCCAACAGGGCGGAATCATACACCAGGAAGGTCCTATTTATTCCTCCAAAGTAATGCTTGTATGCAACAGGTGCAACAAGCGTACCCGGGTAAGCCGCAAAATACTGGAGGACGGTACCAAGGTCAGAGTTTGCAAGGTTTGCAATGAAGTCATCAGTGATTAATTCCATCTCTGAAGGGAGGTATAAGATTTGGCTCGTTTAAAAGATTATTATGTGAATGAAGTAACATCTGCTATGATGGATAAGTTCAAATACAGGAGCATCATGGAGGTGCCCAGGCTGGAGAAAATTGTTGTCAACATGGGCGTGGGCGATGCCAAGGATAACCCTAAATTCCTCGAATCAGCCGTAAATGATCTGGCAACCATAACCGGACAAAAACCGATTATAACAAAAGCCAGGAAATCCGTTGCAGCCTTTAAGGTTAGAGAAGGCATGAGCATCGGAGCAAAGGTAACCCTTCGCGGCGACAGAATGTATGAATTCCTGGATCGACTGCTCAATGTTGCCCTGCCTCGTGTTCGAGATTTTCGCGGGGTTTCTGACAAATCCTTTGACGGAAGAGGAAACTATGCATTGGGAATCAAGGAGCAGTTAATCTTCCCTGAAATCAACTATGACAAGGTTGACAAGGTAAGAGGAATGGACATTATAATTGTCACAACTGCCCGGACGGATGAAGAGGCAAGGGAACTGCTAAGCCTTTTGGGAATGCCCTTTGCAACCAGAAGCTGATAGAAGTCCAAGGAATAAGGAGGAAATTGACAAGTGGCGAAAAAATCGTTGAGAATTAAACAACAGCGTGCCCCCAAGTATTCAACCCGTGCCTATACCAGATGCAGATTGTGCGGACGTCCACACGCTGTATTGAGAAAGTTTGGCGTTTGCCGGATTTGCTTCAGGGAATTGGCTTATAAGGGACAGATACCCGGTGTCAGGAAGGCAAGCTGGTAATCAGTCGAGACTGGAAGGAGGTAGAATATATGGTTATGACAGATCCCATTGCGGATATGTTGACCCGAATAAGGAATGCACTGGTAGTAAAGCACGAACAAATACAGGTACCGGCCTCCAATATGAAGAAGGCCATTGCAGATATATTAGCTGAAGAGGGTTATATCAAGGGATATACTGTAATCGATGATGGCCACCAAGGTATACTGAAGATTACTTTGAAATATGCTCCGAACAATGAGCGTATTATCACCGGATTGAAGAGAATCAGCAAACCCGGTCTGAGGGTATATGCCAGAAAGGACGAGATTCCCAAAGTGCTCGGCGGGTTAGGGATTGCTATTATCTCCACATCTAAGGGTGTTATGACAGACAAACAGGCCCGGAAACTGGGTGTAGGCGGAGAAGTTCTCTGCTATGTCTGGTAACGGAAAATGATATACCCAAATTGAAAACAGCACTATGGAAGGCGGTGTAAAGATATGTCGCGAATTGGTAAACTCCCTGTGCAGCTGCCCGCCGGTGTTTCCGTTTCAGTCAACGAAGATAATGTAGTTGACGTGAAAGGCCCAAAGGGACAACTGACACAGCAGATTCACAAGGATATACGAATTGTAGTTGAAGGCAATACCATCCTGGTAGAGCGGCCTTCAGACAGCAAGCCCCATAAATCACTTCACGGCCTGTGCCGATCTCTTATCAATAACATGGTAGAGGGCGTAACAAAAGGTTACGAAAAGGTCCTGGAAGTAAACGGTGTGGGATACAGGGCACAAAAACAGGGCAAAAAACTGGTTTTGACCGTTGGCTACTCTCATCCTGTAGAGATTGCTGAAGAAGGCGGAGTGGAGTTTGATGTGCCGGCTCCCAATCGAATTATCGTCAAAGGAATTGACAAGCAAAAGGTAGGAGCCATGGCTGCAAAGATCAGAGAAATAAGAAAACCTGAGCCATACAAGGGCAAGGGCATCAAATATGAGAACGAAAGAATCCTCCGTAAGGAAGGAAAAACTGGTAACTAATAAGGGAAGGAGTGTAGCTTAGGTGATCACAAAGAAGGACAAGAATGTCTCCAGAAAGGTCAGACATGCCAGAGTCAGGAAAAAAGTGTCCGGTACGGCGGAAAGGCCACGTTTATGCGTATATAGAAGCTTGAATAATATCTATGTTCAGATTATCAATGATCAGAACGGAACAACCCTAGTAGCTGCTTCTACCCTTGATCCGGATTTGAAAGGTCAGGTTGCTGACAAGACCAAAAAACAAGCTGCCAGAATTGTAGGTGAAGCTGCAGCAAAGAAGGCCTTGGAAAAGGGAATCAAGCAGGTAGTGTTTGACCGCAGCGGTTACATCTACCATGGACGTATATTGGAAGTTGCAGCCGGTGCACGCGAAGCCGGGCTGGAATTTTAAAGGAGGGAAACAGATGGACCGTATAGACGCCAGTACATTGGATCTTAAGGAGAGAGTGGTAAGTATCAACCGCGTCGCTAAGGTGGTCAAAGGTGGACGGAACTTCCGCTTCAATACCGTAGTTGTAGTGGGGGATGAAAACGGACATGTGGGAGTCGGTGTCGGCAAGGCTACTGAAATCCCGGAAGCCATTCGGAAAGGTGTCGAAGACGCTAAAAAGCATTTGATTAGAGTGCCGATTGTAAATACAACCATTCCTCATGAAGTTCAGGGTAAGTTCGGGGCAGGTTGTGTCCTGATGAAGCCGGCCAATGAAGGTACCGGTGTAATTGCAGGCGGCCCTGTTCGTGCGGTATTGGAACTGGCCGGAGTTCGTGATATCAGGACTAAGTCTCTGGGTTCCAACAACCCAAGAAATATGATTAATGCCACTATCAACGGGCTTGCCAGCCTCAAAACCGTAGAAGATGTTGCCAGATTGAGAGGCAAATCTGTCGAAGAGATCTTAGATTAGGAGGGTTACAATGGCGAAGCTTAAAATTACTCAAACCAGGAGTACCATAGGCTGTCTCAAAAATCAGATTGCCACTATGGAAGCCCTCGGTTTAAAGAAGATCCGCTCTGTAAAGATACACGAGGATAATGCCGTTATCAGAGGTATGATTGATAAGGTGAAGCATCTTGTTTCTGTAGAAGAAATCCAAGAATAAAGGAGGTGCAGTCCAATGAAATTACATGAATTGAAGCCGGCTGAAGGCTCAGTAAGAACTCCTTTAAGAAAAGGCAGGGGTCCCGCTTCCGGGCTGGGAAAAACAGCAGGCCGCGGACACAAGGGCCAGAAGGCCAGAAGCGGCGGCGGTGTTAGACCGGGATTTGAAGGCGGACAAATGCCTCTTTCCAGGCGATTGCCCAAGAGAGGCTTCACAAATATATTTGCCAAAGTATACTCCCTGGTTAACTTGAAGGATTTAAATGGGTTCGAGGAAGGTACCGTTGTTACACCTGAGCTGTTAAAGGAAAACGGCCTGGTGAAGAAGTTCAACGACGGAATCAAAATACTGGGTGACGGAGAGCTCACCAAGAAGCTGACGGTACAGGCCCACAAGTTCAGTAAGTCTGCAAAAGAAAAGATTGAAGCCTTAGGCGGAAAGGCAGAGGTGATTTAAAATGTTGGAGACCCTTAGGAATGCCTGGAAGATAGAAGACCTGAGGAAAAAAATCATCTTAACGCTGATTATGCTGTTGATATATCGTGCAGGCACCTATGTACCGGTACCCGGTGTTGACAGCTCTTTCATCAAGGATATTATCGATCAGAGCGGTTTGCTGGGATTCTTCAATATAATCTCCGGTGGCGCTTTCGGCAATTTTACCATTTTTGCCATGTCCATCACCCCCTATATCAACGCTTCCATCATCATGCAGCTGCTGACGGTAGCTATTCCAAAGCTGGAGAGGCTGGCCAAGGAAGGGGAGGAAGGCAGAAAGAAGATTGCCCAGTATACACGGTATTTTACTGTTATCCTGGCTTTTGTTCAGGCTTTTGGTATCACCTACGGCCTGGCAAGAAGCTCCGGAGCCTTGCTTGAGAATAATATATGGACCTATTTGGTGGTATCCCTGACATTGACCGCAGGTACTGCATTCTTAATGTGGTTGGGCGAACAGATTACTGAAAGAGGCATCGGTAACGGAATTTCATTGATTATTTTCACCAGTATTATTTCGCGGGGGCCGATAGCAGTGGTAAATCTTTTCAACCTGGCTTTCCGTGCAAAACAGATCAATCCGCTACTGCTGCCTGTTATACTTGTATTTATGGTAGCTCTTATTGCCGGTGTTATATTTATCGACCTGGGGCAGAGAAGAATTCCGGTACAGTATTCAAAAAGAGTAATCGGAAGAAAGATGTACGGCGGGCAAAGCACCCATATTCCCATGAAGGTGAATTCCTCAGGAGTGCTGCCTATAATTTTTGCCGTTTCCATATTGGCTGTTCCTCAGACTATTGCCCAATTTATGTCTCCGACCAGTGGGTTTGTGGCATGGGTTGACAAATACTTCAGTCAGGACAGCGGCCTATATGCTGCTATTTATGCATTATTGATTATATTCTTCACTTATTTCTATACACAGATTACCTTTAATCCCGTTGAGATTTCCAACAATCTCAGGCAATACGGCGGATTTGTGCAGGGCATCCGTCCCGGCAGGCCTACAGCGGAATACCTGATGCGGATTTCCAACCGATTGACAATTGTGGGAGCACTGTTCCTGGCATTTGTTGCGATAATACCCATTGTGGTTACCGCCATTACCAAGGTGCCCATGTCCTTTGGGGGAACTGCTATTCTGATCGTTGTAGGCGTTGCGCTGGAAACCTCCAAGCAATTGGAATCCCATATGCTCATGCGTCACTACAAGGGTTTCTTGAAGTAAGGAAGAATCATGATTGTTTTGAAATCGAAAAAAGAGCTGGAAATAATGCGGGAGGCTGGCAAAATTACCGCCGGTGCCCTGTGCGCTGTGCAGGAACAAATACAGCCCGGGGTTACCACCGCCTATTTGAACAGGGTGGCTGAAGAATACATCATGCGATATAATGCCATTCCTGCCTTCAAGGGATACAATGGCTTCCCTGCCAGTATTTGTGCATCCGTCAATGCCCAGGTGGTACACGGTTTTCCAAATGATATCCCGTTAAAGGAAGGCGATATCATCAGCATTGATATAGGAGCCTTTTACAAGGGCTATTGCGGTGATGCTGCCAGAACATTTCCCGTTGGAAATATAAGCGATGAAGCAGCCGCATTGATTAAAACAACAAAGGAATCATTTTTTGAAGGCTTGAAATACGCTCGTTTGGGATACCGTCTTTCCGATATATCCCACGCGATTCAAAGCTACGTAGAGGCCAGAGGTTTTTCGGTAGTTAAATCCTTCGTAGGCCATGGAATTGGACAGAACATGCACGAAGATCCACAGGTGCCCAATTACGGGCTTCCGGGAATGGGTCCCCGTCTTCGCCCCGGGATGACATTGGCAATCGAGCCCATGGTAAACCTGGGGACGGATGAAGTGGAAATTCTGGCGGACGGCTGGACGGTTTTAACAAGAGATCGACGGCTGTCTGCCCACTACGAAAACACGGTTGCCATAACGGATGGAGATCCCCTCATACTTACATCGGAAGGATAGGATACCATGAGGCAAGGAGATTTTGAGGTTGGCAGGGTGGTGCTGGCGAAAGCCGGCAGAGACAAGGGAAAAGCCTTTATCATCATCCGGCGGCTGGACGATGAATATGTGCTCATCGCAGATGGTGAAAGGCGTACTATTGATAAACCAAAGAAGAAAAAAATCAAACATCTGAAAGCTGCACCCGCACTGGCCCAGGAGCTGAGAAATATGCTTAGAAGCGGTGGCAGGGTACTGGATGCGGATATCAGAAGAAGCTTAAAATCGTTGGGATATGAGAATTAAGGAGGTTGGTATTCCTTGGCAAAGGACGACGTTATCGAAGTTGAGGGCACAGTAGTCGAGGCATTGCCCAATGCCATGTTTCAGGTAGAATTGGAAAACGGACACCAGATACTTGCCCATATATCAGGAAAGCTCAGAATGAACTTTATTCGAATTCTGCCGGGGGACAAGGTTACGGTAGAGTTGTCGCCCTATGACTTAACCCGTGGCCGGATTACCTGGCGCGGCAGAGGATAAGGAGGGTTGAACAAGATGAAGGTAAGACCGTCTGTTAAGCCTATATGTGAAAAATGTCAGATTATCAGAAGAAAAGGCAGAGTGATGGTTATCTGCGAAAACCCCAGGCATAAACAAAAACAGGGTTAAAAACTGCAAAAATATGTAATAATTAACATGGAGGTGTAATGATGGCACGTATTTCCGGTATAGATCTACCCCGTGACAAGAGAGTGGAGATTGGTTTAACCTATATATATGGTATCGGCCGAAAAAAAGCAGCAGAAATAGTCAATGCAACGGGCATAAACCCTGATACCCGGATAAAGGATTTAACCGAGGCAGAAGTTTCCAAGCTGAGGGAATATATTGATAAAAACGTTAAAGTCGAAGGTGACCTGCGAAGAGAGGTATCCTTGAATATAAAGAGATTGATTGAAATCGGATGCTACAGGGGAATCCGCCATCGCAGAGGATTGCCTGTAAGAGGGCAGAGCACCAAGCAGAATGCCCGGACCCGCAAAGGTCCCAAGCGTACTGTCGGTGTACGCAGAAAGAAATAAGGAGGTTAATGAATGGCAAAGCAAACAGCACGCAGATCGAGAAAACGCCGCGAGAAGAAGAATATCGAGCGGGGTGCCGCCCATATTCAGTCTACGTTTAACAATACCATCGTCACCATCACTGACACAGCCGGCAATGCGCTGTCCTGGGCCAGTGCAGGTGGTCTGGGTTTCAGAGGCTCCAAAAAGAGCACTCCCTTCGCAGCACAGACTGCAGCGGAGACCGCAGCAAAGGCGGCTATGGAACATGGTTTAAAGACCGTTGAAGTGTATGTAAAGGGGCCGGGCTCCGGCAGGGAAGCTGCAATTCGCTCGCTGCAGGCAGCCGGATTGGAAGTAAGCATGATTAAGGATGTTACCCCCATTCCCCACAACGGATGCAGACCGCCTAAAAGAAGAAGAGTTTAGAAAAACGGAGGTGTGACAGATGGCGAGAAATTTGGAACCACAATGTCGTCAGTGCCGCAGGGAAGGCTTGAAGCTGTACCTGAAGGGCGACAGATGTTATACAGATAAATGTGCTATCAGCAGAAGACCGGCCGCTCCCGGCCAGCATGGAACCAGCAGAAAGAAGCTTTCGGAATATGGTCTTCAGCTTCGTGAAAAGCAAAAGGTAAGAAGAATTTACGGCGTATTGGAAAAACAATTCAGCAAGTATTTTGATATAGCTGAAAAGATGAAGGGTATTACCGGTGAAAACTTGCTTCAGCTTTTGGAAAGAAGGCTGGACAATGTGGTATACCGTCTGGGATTTGCCGGCTCCAGGGCACAGGCCAGGCAATTTGTACGTCATGGACATATCACCGTCAACGGCAGAAAAGTCAATATACCCTCCTATATCACCAATGTGGGTGAAACCATCGGGGTGAGAGCAAGAAGCGCCTCCGAGATGGATCATTTCAAAGCATTGAAAGAGGGAACAGGCCGTACAGTCGTACCATGGCTGCAGGTTGATTATGAAAAGCTGGAAGGTACCATTGCAGCGCTGCCGCCCAGGGAGGATATCGACATCGAGATTCAGGAGCACCTCATTGTTGAGTTGTACTCCAGATAATGACATACAAACGGTATGTTGACTGATTGGGATCAGTTGCCCTCGAAGTAAACGGATCAAATAGTTATGAGGAGGGTTTGTTTTGATAGAGATTGAAAAACCCAAAATTGAAATTGTAGAAATAAGCCAGGACAACCGGTATGGAAAATTTGTGCTGGAACCCTTGGAGAGAGGCTTCGGAATCACCATGGGAAATTCCCTGCGGAGAGTTTTGCTATCCTCCCTGCCGGGCGTGGCTGTAACATCCATAAAGGTGGATGGGGTTCTGCATGAATTTTCTACCATTCCCGGCGTAAAGGAAGATCTGGTAGAAATCATACTGAACCTGAAAGAGCTGGCATTGGAGATGTCCGGTGACGAACCCAAAATCATTACCATCAATGCCCAGGGACCGGGACGGGTTACCGCAGGAGATATCATTGTGGATGCCGACGTGGAAATTGTAAACCCGGAGCATCACATTGCGACTTTGAACAACGATGCCAAGATATTTATGGAAATCACCATAGAAAAGGGCAGGGGCTATGTTCCTGCGGAACGCAACAAGCATGCAGGCCAGCCCATAGGCATTATTCCTGTTGATTCCCTGTTTACTCCTATTCGCAGGGTGAATTTCAATGTGGAAAATACCCGGGTAGGCCAGGTTACCGACTATGATAAGCTGACCCTGGAGGTATGGACCAATGGCACAATTAAGCCGGATGAAGCAACAAGCCTGGCTGCCAAGATTCTGGTGGAACACCTGTCCTTGTTCATAAACCTGACTTCCCATGTCAACGATGTGGAAATCATGGTGGAAAAGGAAGAGGATAAAAAGGAAAAGGTTCTGGAGATGACCATAGAGGAGCTGGATCTTTCCGTTCGTTCCTACAACTGCCTGAAACGGGCAGGAATCAATACAGTGCAGGAACTGATCCAGAGGACGGAAGAGGATATGATGAAGGTACGAAATCTCGGGAAGAAATCCTTGGAAGAAGTTAATAATAAACTGGCTACATTGAATTTAAGCTTAAAGAAAAACGAAGACCAATAAAGAAGGAGGGAGATTATGCCCGGATACAGGAAATTAGGCAGGCCCAGTGATCAACGCAAGGCCTTGCTGCGTAATCAGGTAACCAATCTGCTGTGGCATGGCAGGATTGAGACCACGGAAGCCCGTGCCAAGGAAGTCCGCAGCATTGCAGAAAAATTAATAACCCTTGCAGTCAGGGAATATGATAAAACCGTCAAGGTAACAAAGGAAGTAAACAATGAAAAAGGGCAGACAGTTACCCTGGAGGTTACCAACGATTTACCGTCCAAGCTGCATGCAAGAAGACAGATGATGGCATATCTCTATGATATGAAGGAACTGCGCAAGGAAGACGAAACCAAAAAGGAATATGCAGAACGTCTGAGAGAGGTTAAACACCCCCTGATCGAAAAAATGTTCAATGAGTATGGACCGAAGTACAGGGAAAGAAATGAGAAGCAGGCTTCCGGCGGCGGGTATACCAGAATCCTGAAAAAAGGTCCACGCAGAGGCGACGGTGCCGAAACCGTTATCATAGAGCTGGTATAAAAAAGTATCATTAGCTTTTTGAAATATCGGATTAAGTTCATGGGATGTTTCGCCTGTAGCTTAATCCATATTTTTTTCTTCCACCGGATGATTGGATTGAAAAAGCATCAATATGAGGTTATGATAGATGCAGTCTGGTTATGTATATTAATCAGGCATGCGGGGAGGGCCGATACGAAACATGGAACCTATTATTCAGGTGAAAAATGTCTATTACAATTATGCCAATCAGGAGGGAGAACATGCAGCAGCCTTAAACGGTGTCTCCCTTACCCTTTATAAAGGTGAATTTGTGGCGATTATCGGTCACAACGGATCCGGGAAGTCAACTTTGGCTAAACATTTCAATGCATTGCTGCAGCCTGTTTCAGGTGATGTTTTTGTCAAGGGCATGAATACAAGGGAGGATGACCAGGTTTGGAATATCCGGCAAACGGCAGGCATGGTGTTTCAAAACCCCGACAACCAGATGGTTGCCACCATTGTAGAGGAGGATGTGGCCTTCGGGCCGGAAAACCTGGCTCTCCCGCCTGATGAGATCCGCCGCAGGGTGGATCAGGCCCTGTTATCCGTCAATATGGTGGAATATGCTCAATCAGCACCCCATTTTCTTTCCGGTGGTCAGAAACAACGCATAGCCATTGCCGGTGTCATAGCCATGCGCCCCGAAATCATTATATTGGATGAACCGACTGCCATGCTGGATCCTTCCGGCCGAAAAGAGGTCATGGACACCATTCGTTATTTGAATGAGCAGGAGGGTATTACCATAGTCCACATTACCCATTTTATGGAGGAAGCAATCCTGGCTGACCGTGTCATCGTAATGGAGGAAGGGAAAATAGTTCTGGACGGTCCGCCAAGGGAAGTTTTCAGCCATGTTTCAATGCTGAAGCAGATAGGCCTGGATGTTCCCCAAATTGTTGAATTGGCCCACGGGCTGAACGAGGAGGGCTGGTCAATACCGGGCAACCCGATGAATATAGAAGAGATGGTGAACATATTATGCCGGTAAGAATGGAACAGGTAACCCACACCTATATGCAGGGCGGCCCCTTTGAAGCCACTGCCATATTCAATGTGAACCTGGAAATACATGACGGAGAATTTGTAGGCCTGATCGGGCATACCGGATCCGGCAAATCCACTTTGGTCCAGCATATGAACGGCTTATTGAAACCTACCCAGGGTACCGTGATAATCAATGATATCAAAATTGAAAAGGGCAGTAAGGATTTGAAAACAGTCCGGCAGCAGGTCGGGCTGGTTTTCCAGTATCCTGAGCATCAGCTGTTTGAAGAAACCGTGGAAAAGGATATTGCCTTTGGGCCCAGAAACCTGGGCTTGTCCCAGGAGGAAATCAATGATCGGGTAAAAGAAGCGCTGCAGCTTGTGGGTTTGCCCTTTGATGAAGTCAAGGACCGTTCTCCCTTTGAACTGAGCGGAGGCCAGCGGCGCAGGGTAGCTATTGCCGGGGTATTGGCAATGAAGCCCGGCATACTGATATTGGACGAACCCACTGCAGGATTGGATCCCAGGGGCCGCGATGAAATATTCAGGGAAATTCAGGTTCTCCATCGGAAAAAGGAATTTACCATAGTATTGGTTTCCCACAGCATGGAGGATGTGGCAAGGCTGGCTGACAGAATCATTGTCATGAACAAGGGGCAGGTTGCATTGACAGGCACACCCAGGGAAGTGTTTGCCCAGGCTGATAAGTTGAGGCAAATGGGGCTGGATGTACCACAGATAACCAATCTGATGCTGGCCCTGAGAGACAAGGGCCTGGATGTACCTGTGGACATCTACACCGTTGAGCAGGCAAAGGATGTGCTGAGGAAGGTATTGGAGGGGAAAAGACATGCTTAAGGATATTACCGTCGGTCAATACTATCCATCTGATTCTCCCATCCATCGGCTGGATCCCCGGACCAAGCTGGTGATTACCTTTTTGTTCATTATCACAATTTTTTTTGTTCGCTATTATTCCGGTTATATTTTTGTATTGGCCTTCATGGCATTGACCGTAGCCCTTTCCAGGATACCCATCAGGTACATACTGAAGGGACTTCGCCCCTTGATATTTATTATATTGCTGACCTTTTTTATCAATGTGTTTTTCACCCCCGGTGAGACACTGCTGTTCTCTTTCTGGTTCCTCCGGGTGACGGAGGAGGGCTTAAGGCAGGGTTTGTTTATGGGTCTGAGGCTTATATTTCTTGTTACGGGCACTTCCCTGCTGACATTGACAACTTCGCCCATTGCCCTGACCGATGGCATTGAACTGCTGCTGAAGCCTCTCAGGCTAATCAGGTTCCCGTCCCATGAGCTGGCCATGATGATGACTATCGCCCTTCGGTTTATTCCCACCTTGCTGGAGGAAACCGATAAAATCATGAAGGCCCAGATGGCAAGGGGAGCTGACTTTGAAAGCGGCAACCTGATACAGCGGGCCAAATCCCTGGTACCCTTGCTGGTGCCCCTCTTTATCAGTGCATTCCGCCGGGCGGATGAGCTGGCCATGGCCATGGAGGCACGCTGTTACCGGGGCGGCGACAACAGAACGCGTATGAAAGTATTGACCATGGGCCGGATTGATTTCGCTGCCTATGTTGTTACTGCTGCCTTAATAGCGTCAGTGCTTCTGAACACCTATTTATAAGTGGTGGCGGTTATATGAAGAATATAAAGCTTATTATTGAATATGACGGCTCCCGCTACTGCGGATGGCAGAGACAAAAAAATGCAATAACAATCCAGCAGGTATTGGAAGAGGCATTAAGAAAGCTATGCGGGGAAGAGGTTCAATTGATAGGCTCCGGGAGGACAGACAGCGGCGTTCATGCCCGGGGCCAGGTCGCAAATTTTAATACCGATTCCCGTATTCCGCCGGAGAGATTCAGCTATGCTTTGAATTCCTTACTGCCTCGCGACATTCGCGTTATTTGTTCAGCTGAAGTAAGTATGGATTTTCACGCCAGGTTTTCCGCAACAGCGAAAAGGTATCGTTATTCTATTGTGGCAAACCGCCATGGTACGGCCATTGGTTGGCAATACTATTATCATATACCTATGGTGCTGGACATTAAGGCAATGGAGCAAGCGATACAATACTACAAAGGCACCCATGATTTTGCGGCATTTATGGCGGCAGGTTCTCCTGTTAAATCTACTGTGCGAACCATTTACGATGCCAGGATTTTAAAGGAGCAGGATTTTGTCCATTTTCTCTTTACAGGCAACGGGTTTTTATATAATATGGTTCGAATTATGGCAGGTACATTGATTGATGTAGGAAAAGGTAAGATAAGCCCGGACTCTGTCCCCGGCATCTTGGCATCCCGTGACAGAAAGCAAGCCGGTCATACAGCCCCTCCTCATGGCTTAACCCTGGAGGAGGTTTATTACCAAAACGTCCCGGGAACAAGTGTCTGAAATCATTCAAATGCCCATGTTTCAAGGGAAAAATACCTTGACACGCTTGGCGGCATGTATTAAAATTAACCTTAGTGTCAATTTAGATCCACCAGCCCCGGATCTATGAGATAGATGAAACGGAACAAATGAAGCTTATTTTGAAGTTGATTGGAGGGAATCATCGATGAAGACCTATATGGCCAATTCCAATACAGTAGATCGTAAGTGGTATGTAGTGGATGCCAAGGGGAAAACCCTTGGGCGGCTTTCATCTGAAATAGCAAAAATTCTGAGGGGAAAACATAAGCCCACATATACACCCCACGTAGACACCGGTGATTTTGTTATCGTCATCAACGCTGAGCTGGTAGAGGTTACCGGCAAGAAGGCGGAACAGAAGCTGTACCGAAGACATTCACATTATCCCGGCGGCATGAAGGAAACCACCTTCAGCGAGCTTATTAAAAAGAAGCCTACGGAAGTTATTTATAAAGCAGTTAAGGGTATGCTGCCCCACAACAGTCTGGGCAGGAGCATGCTTAAAAAATTAAAGGTTTATGCAGGGCCGGTTCACAGACATGAAGCACAGCAGCCGGAATTGCTTGAACTGTAAGGTGCACGAAAGGAGGATGAAGAGAGAATGGCCAAAGTACAATATTTTGGAACAGGAAGAAGAAAAAAATCTATAGCCAGGGTACGATTGGTTCCCGGTGAAGGTAAATTTACCATTAACAATAGAGACATCGATGATTATTTCGGATTGGAAACCCTGAAGGTTATTGCTCGCCAGCCCTTGGTACTCACTGAAACATTAGGCAAATTCGATGTTTTGGTCAATGTTTATGGCGGTGGATTCACAGGCCAGGCAGGCGCAATCCGTCATGGTATCTCCCGTGCACTGATTAAGGCAGACGAAGAGCTGCGACCAATGCTCAAGAAAGCCGGTTATCTCACCCGTGACCCGAGAATGAAGGAGAGGAAGAAATACGGCCTCAAAGCAGCCCGTAGAGCACCGCAGTTCTCCAAGAGATAATTGCTGTATTCTCACACTCGAGTTTGTTCAAACTTACAAAGTTTGTTTACGAGTTACCCAACCGTCAGGGGGAGAATTCCCTTTGGCGGTTTTTTATTGTTAAGAATGTATAAATTATTAAATCCGGACGCAGTTTTAATCCCTCGAAAGCAAGTGGAATTCAGATGTGTAGGTGGTTTCGATAT
>DUOI01000092.1 GCA_012838915.1 Clostridiales bacterium | reverse complement strand
CCGTTGAAATACAAATCACCACCGATCAAACGTCCGGGATAAGGTGTCAAACCCATAAGGCTGTATGCGGTGACAGATTTTCCTGAGCCACTCTCCCCTACGATTCCCAATACTTCTCCTTCCCGGACATATAGGGAAACATCATTGAGGGCCTTAACCTCACCGACAGGGGTGAAGAAAGAAAGCCGCTCATTACGTATATCGACTAAACGTTCATTCATGGCATTTCCTCCTTCCTCAGCTCTTCATTTTTGGATCAAAAGCATCCCTGAGACCGTCGCCAAACAGGTTGAAGCTGAGGATGATTAAACTAATGAGCAGCGCCGGTGCCAGCAATAAATATGGATAAGAATTCAGGCCGTTGAGGGAGTCACTGGCTAATGAGCCCAAAGATGGCATCGGAATAGCAACGCCTAGGCCAAGGAAACTGAGAAAACTCTCCGTAAAAATGGAAGAAGGAATCTGCAGCGTAGTGGTAACAATCAAAGTTCCAATGCAGTTAGTCAGCAGATGCTTACGGATTATACGGCCGTTGGAAGCTCCCAAAGCCCTGGCAGCCGTAACATACTCGCTCTGTTTCAATGCAAGAACCTGGCTTCGGACAATACGGGCCATGCCCACCCAATAAAGTAAAGCAAATACCAGAAAAATGCTGATCAGATTGGGACCAAGAACCTGCATCCACTTAATCCCTTCCTTTTCAGCCAAACTGCTCAAAGGTTCCTTGATCGCAAAAGAAATCAAAATGATTAGCAATATATCAGGAACGGTGTAAATAATGTCTACGATACGCATCATAATCAAATCTGTCCACCCGCCGAAGAAACCTGCTACGGAACCGTAGACTGATCCTATGATTAAGATGATGGCTGAGGCAATCAAACCTACCATCAGTGATATACGGCTTCCCATCATAACACGGATGGCATAATCCCGGCCAAGGCCATCGGTTCCCAGAATATGAGGAAATACCTTTTCGCCTTCAGCAATGCGGGCCAGTTCCTGCTCGGAATATGTCATAGGCTTCAGATATTCCGAACCCCTGATTTGCTGCTCATATCGATATGGATAAAAGCTTGGAACGATGAATGAGAAAAACATAATTATCAGAATAACTACAAAACTTACCATCGCTACTTTGTTCTTGCAGAGTCGACGCATGGCGTCCTTCCAAAAGCTGACACTGGGACGCATCTGTACCAAGCTTTGCTTTTCATCTTCTGTAGCAGGTAGAAAATCATCTACTTTCAATTGAAAACTCAGCGGATTCTTGTTTGTCATAATTCTAGTCCCCCTTACTTCAGCTGAATGCGTGGATCAATAATCTTATAGACAATGTCCACCAGCACATTCATGGTAATGAGGAGCGTAGCCAGAAATATGGTAGTCCCCATAATGACAGTATAATCCCGGGTCACAATGGAACTGACAAACTGACCTCCAAGGCCAGGGATAACAAATATTTTTTCAACAACAAAGCTGCCGGTCAATGTATATGCCAACAAAGGTCCCAGATAGGTGACTACAGGAAGAATTGCATTACGCAGTCCATGCTTAAACAAACAGCTGTACCATGACAAACCCTTGGCTCTTGCCGTTCGCATATAGTCCTGCCCAATGACATCCAGCATGGAAGCCCGCATCAGGCGTGTGATATATGCAGTTGGATAAAAGGACAGGGCAAAGACCGGAAGAATATAATGAACCGGAGATGTAAGCCCAAATGTAGGTAGCAATTTCAAATGTACTCCAAGGATGTACATCCCTACAGTGCATATGATAAAGCTGGGAAATGCAATGCCGCAGGTAGCAATTACAATGATCAGCTGGTCAATCCACTTTCCTCGGTTCAGTGCAGCTGTACTTCCCAAAGGAATACCAATCAACAGGGCAACAAGCACGGAAATACCGCCTAACCTGGCGGAAACCGGAAATTTACTGAAAATAATATCTGATACGGTGCGACCTCTTTGCTTTAGGCTTAAACTGAAGTCACCTTTAATAGCCCCCATCATATAATTTTTGTACTGGACCAATAAGGGTTTATCTAGGCCGAATTTTTCATTGAGAGCCTCTTGAGCCTGTATGCTGATGGATTTCTCAGCAACAAACGGGCCTCCGGGCACCAGGTTCATTAGAAAAAACGTGATAGTAGCAACCAGAAAAATAGTTACCACTCCCAGGATAATTCGCTTTATAATATACTTAGCCATAGCAGATTACTCTCCTATCTAATGTATAGCCCAACATACTGCCAAACGGAAATGTACTTGTAAACAAATTGCTGCATAGTACGACCATATAAACCTCCGCCAGAATTCTATAAAAAGTAACGTATAGTTTTTATATATACGTAATAAGAAATTTTGTTAAATAGATAATTCATAATAAAACTTTTATGATTATAACATCAATCCAAAAAAGTAACAAGTCATCTGGCTAATAATTTTTATGTAAATAATAACACTTGAAAAGGTTGATACAAGTATATTGCCAATTTTTACACTTTGATTTTTGTACCTATCTCAAAGGACCAATTCTTTGCAATATATTGTTGTATGCGTTCATTATATTAAAAAATGAAAGAAAGTAAGTCAGATATTTCATTATATACATTTAAACTAATAATTGACGAAATTTCATAACTACACTTTTTGCGATGATACAAAGGAGTATATCCTTAAATGTTGAAATGAATATCGATTTTTATTAGCCAAGAGGAAATATGATTAATCCCAACACGTATCATCTAAAAGGGTAGACCAACCCCTGTATTCTCCATTTGATTATTTACTAGTATAACAAGAGTATAACAAGCAGAAAACCGGTTGTCAAACAGGCTGTTTAAGGTTTCTCAGGAACCAATAAAACCTGTTGAATATACCAGTAGTATATATATAACCGGTTCTGCGGCTTCAACATCCACTGACGGTAAATTGAGAAAAAATTCTGTATTGTGGTTACTAATCACTGTCCTCTTTATTATGATACATCTCAAACAGGCCTCTGGTTGCTAAAATCGGTTCTACAAACAGGATTCCGGTTCCGGGTTCATCAAATTTGAGTTCACGGGACAATTCCTCCACTACTTTTTCAACCAAGTTGCTTGGTGTCAAAATTATAACTAATTCCTTTTCCGGCTCGATTTCAACACCAAACAATTTTGTAGCCATTTCCGCACCTGCTCCCCGTCCGTGCAGAATTGTGCCTCCCCGGACTCCTGCCTTACGTGCGATATCCATTACATCTTCCGCCATACCGCGATCAATAATTACCGTCAACTTTTTAAACATGCTATCTTCCTCCACGCCTTGTACTGTGTTCTCGATAAACTGCCTTTTACTCCTTTCCTTACCGGGAAGCTCTGCTGAAATAATAACAGGTGTTGTAAATGCTATTCCATGACCGGGCTTATTAAGCTGAAGTTCTGCAGTAAAATAATCCAGCATTTCTTCTGCCTTTTCCTTGCCAAGCAGGAATTTTGCAATCTCCTTTTTCTGGCTTTTTATTCCCAACAAGTTTAGCATCGTACTGTCTACAGTCCCCCTGCCAATGGTTACCATCCCGCCCCGAATGCCCTTTTCTTTGGCAAGACGCACACATTTATGACATTGATTTTCATTCAGGATCAATGTCAGCGTCTGAAGCGGATGACTGATGGTTTGTGCTTCCATTTGCTTATCCATGATTATCCTCCATTTTTTTCTTTTTCAAAATTGTTGTCCTTGACGCCTTACGCGTTTTAGCCTGATAGAGGGCACCAAGCAATTCAATTGCTATAATCGGCATCATAGCAACAATTGCTATCATACCAAATCCATCCGTTACCAAATCAGCAGTCGGCACTTGTGCAGCAATGCCCTGAACAAATGCAAGGGAGAAAGTGGCAGTCATAGGCCCGGAAGCAACACCTCCTGCATCAAATGCTATACCCACAAACAAATCGGGTACAAAGTAAGCCAGGACTACGGAAAGGGCAAACCCTGGCAGCAGGTACATCCAAAGGTGAAGACCAGGGATGAGGATGCGCAGGGCAGACATAAAGATGGACAGTCCGACAGCCACTGACAAAAAGATAAAAACCAGAATCCGATTTACGGAGCCGCCTGTTACGTCTTCCACCTGATGGGTTAATACATGAACAGCGGGCTCAGCCAGCACTGTCGTCAACCCAAGGAGCAGCGCCACAAGCAAGACCGGGAAACTGGATTCCATAGCAGCCAGTCGAATTCCCAGCTCTGTGCCCACAGCCATGAAGCCGCCGTTGACGCCTAGCAGGAATATCACAAGGCCTGCGAAGGTGATTACAATGCCCCTGAAAATATCGATAACCTTTCTCTTTTTGTGCCTGAAAGAGAAGATTTGAAACAATAAGTAGACGATGATAATCGGCAGCAGCGACAAAAATGCCTCCCATGCAATGCGAGGCAGCCTGGAACCATAAACATCCAACAGCCTTGTTCCGGTAATAGTTTGTTCCGGTAATGTGCCGCTCAATTTGTCGATACCCAGTATAAGGCCAGTAATCAATACTCCAAGGATTGCACCAGACGAAGCAATACCTACCAAACCAAAGCTGTCTGCTTCGCCCATTTTACTGTCCTTTTTCATTGCTGAGATTCCGGCTGCCAATGTCATCATGAAGGGAACTGTGATCGCACCTGTGGTTGCTCCGGATGAATCAAATGCAATGGCCAGAAAATCAGATGATGAAAATAAGGAAAGAATAAAAATCAAACCATATGCGGCTGTGAATACATACCTGACCCTGACACCTTTAAGTATGCGAAGCATGCCCAGAGTCATCATAACTCCGATTCCAATTGAGACTACAACAACCATCAATATATTGTTAAACTGACCTGAGGTCACTCTGCTCACCTGATTTGCAAGTATATGCAGATCCGGTTCCGCATAAGAAATAAAAAAACCCAGAATCAGACAGACAGTTGTTATCACAGCCAGGCTGTTTGATTGCGCCATTGTATTTCCAATATTATGCCCGATTGGCTCAATTCCCTGGTCAATGCCTAATAAGAAAGCTGTGAGTCCCACTATTACCAGAAATGAACCAATCAGAAAAGCATGCAGCATATTCGATTCCAAAGGGCTTATCGT
>DUOI01000091.1 GCA_012838915.1 Clostridiales bacterium | reverse complement strand
GCCATGGGATTTAGCAGCACTGTCTGAATATTGTTTTCAAGGGGTTTATCATCCACCAGATATGTCCAGGTTGCACCCGGTGCAGCTAAACCTTCCTCATCCAAATTCACGCCGTCTTTTGTTATTTTTACTTCAGCCAATGTCTTAATAATTTCTTCCCGCAAATCAGCGCCAAATTGTTCGAAGGCAGCCACAACTCTTTTATTGTATTCAAATATGGGCACCTCTTTTGCAAAATTGACAAGATGAATGCTCTCCCGGATATAGGACAGGTAGTCCAGGTAATCCATCCAGCACCGGTTAATCATATAAAGTACAACCTCTTTCTCAGCTTTTGCCAATGCTTCAGCCCCTGCCACAGGCAGCAGCATGTTATACTTCTTAGGAAGCTGCTTTTGTAAAAAATCTGTTTTTACCCTGTCCAGTAGAATATCCATCCGCTGTCTCCAAATAATCTGCCTTTGATGCTCCGTAATTGTCCAGTATTTGTTGAGGTTTTTTCGCATATCGAAATTCTGTCCTTCAATAATTCGTTGAGCGGATGCTATCTCCCTATTGATTATCGGATTGTCCAGGGGCTTGTCCTGTCTTTTGGGGTAAAGGCTTTTAGGAATCAGATCCTTAAGATTGTACCGCAGCATCAGGTCGTCCTCCAGGCTGATGAAAAACCTGCTGGTACCCGGATCTCCCTGCCTGCCGGATCTTCCCCTGAGCTGATCGTCTATTCTCCTGCTTTCATGCCTGTTGGTGCCAATGACATACAGGCCGCCGAGAGACATGACCTTTTCCCTATCCTCTTCCCCTGCCCCTCCCATCCTGATATCCGTGCCCCTGCCGGCCATGTTGGTGGAAACCGTAACTGAATACAGGGCTCCTGCATTTTCAATAATCCTTGCTTCCGCCTCATCATTTTTGGCATTGAGCACCTGACAGGGAATCCCTGCCTCCTTCAGATCCGTTGCCAGCTCTTCCGATTCCTCGATGCTGGCAGTGCCGATCAGAATCGGCCGCCCGGTTCTGTGAACCCGGGCAATCTCTTCAATCAATCCTTTGCGCTTGGCTTCCTTATGGGTATAGACGACATCCGGAAGGTCCTGACGGATACATGGTTTGTGGGGCGGTATAATCATTACCTTCAGCTGATAGCATTCAAAAAACTCTTCGGCAGCAGACAGCGCGGTCCCTGTCATACCTGAAACCTTGGGATACAGGTGTATAAAATTTTGCAGGGTTATGGATGCCAGAATCCGCCCTTCCTGTTTGGCGGAAATCCCTTCCCTGGCTTCCACTGCTTCATGAAGCCCGTGAGGCCAATGCCTTTTACCCGCTACCCTGCCTGTAAATTCGTCTACCAGCTCCACCTTTCCGTCACGGACAATGTAGTCAATGTCCTTCTTAAGCAAAGCCCTTGCATGAAGTGCATTATTCAAATCCGCAAGCAAATTGTTGTTTTTCCCGTTATATAGATTGTCACACTGAAGAGCGGCTTCCACCTTGCTCAGCCCGGCTTCCGTTAAGAATACATTGCGTTCATATTCATCCAGCTCGAAGTCTTCATTGGGTGTCAACTGCTCTACTATTTCCGCCATCCGCAAGACATCCGATACCCTTGAGCCCGTTACTCCGGCAAGGACCATGGGAATCCTGGCTTCATCTATCAATATGGAATCCGCCTCATCTACAATGGCAAAATGAAAGGGCCGCTGTATCAATTGCGACGGCTCCATGCCCAGGAACTCCCTGAGGTAATCAAATCCGGCTTCCTTAGCCGTCATATAGGTTACATCACATCCATACGCTGTTTTTCTTTTTTCTGCCGGCATCCCGTCCTTGATGTAACCAACGGACAAACCAAGGGCTTTATAAACAGGACCCATCCACAAGGCATCTCTTTTTGCCAAGTAGTCATTAAATGTCAGAATGTGCACTCCTTTGCCGGTCAATGCATTCAGGAATGCCGGAAATACGGCAGCCAGGGTTTTACCTTCGCCGGTCTTCATTTCTACAATCCGACCTATGTGAAGACCGATTGCCGCCAGAATCTGTTCATCATGCACACGAAGGCCAAGTTTTCTCCAAGCCGCTTCCTTCACCAGGGCATAGGCCTCGGGCAGATGGGCATGTATAGACTGCTCGTCTGTAATTTTCTGCTTAATATCGTTTGAGATTCCCATAAGCCCGGCATCATCCAGACCCGAAAAGTCATATGAATTTACTTTATTCAGCCATTCACGGTAAGCCGTCAAATCAAATTCCACATCAGGATACTTCAATTTTTTTTTCATGTTTTCAATCCATAGGCTAATTTTAGACACAAAAATCCCTCCTATACTCAGGCCAGGCCACAGGCTGATGCCTGCGATGAATTAAACATCAATCAGCATGATTATATGGAGGGATTGTTAATTACCTTGAAGGTTTGATGCATAATAAGAAGCACAGAACTGAACAGGAACAGGATTTCCAATGACTGTACTGCAGAATTGCTGATATTAGGCAGCAAAGATAATGCTCTGCCCAAGGATGATATGGGAATAATTCGATAGTATACAGCACTCGAGCTTAGTACGTTCTCAAACTGGTAATATAGACCGAATGAAATTGCCCACCCGGCTTGATACAAATAACCGTGGTATTTAGGCAGGGAGAAAGACAGCCTGTTAAAGATAAGAGCAAAAACCGTTATAAGCCATTTCAACTCCTTTCTCCCCCTTCTTTGCAGTAAATACTGAGATATCACACTTGGTTTTATACTACCACTTTTTTGGATATCTTACAAATCAATTTTACAGTACGGCAAATACCATGGTGCCTTTTTTACAGCGCCCTGATACTACTTGGCAGGCCTTATTTTCTGATCCTGCTTTTGCGTCTGGCCTCCAATAACGCACTTGTAAAGTCGGCCTGTTCCTCCTTTTGTGAGCTTTTTTGCTTCCCTTTGCTGCCTTCATTGCGCTTTTCATCAGATTTTTCATCAGTTTCTGTACTGTATGATTCAGAAATAATGGATTCATTTTCATCTATTGGTTTCTTACCCACCTGTTGGTTGGAACTCTTCAAGTGGGCTAAAACGCCTGTCAACTTCCTTATCGGGGGACCAAACAGTTTTTCCTTAACAAACCTCAGACCCAGCTTCCGAAGCGCAATATCCAGGAAGAATAAAATCAATGCCAAAAGCAGCAGTGCCGGCCAGATTTCATGATGCTGCCAGACAGGCTGGGAATCATCCGGAAGAATGTCCTCCGGGTTTTGCAGCATCCTTCCACCGGTCTGACCTGCAATGTGCTCCGACAAATTCCTGGATGAAGTCTGGCGTATATCATATTCCGGGGAATAGGGGTAAATCAGTCCGGCTTCCATGGCTGCAGAGGAGCCGTCATCTCGATGTTGTTCCACCCGGATCAGGTAAACCCCTGTGTCATCCAGCTCGAAATTACCCTGATAATAACCTGGCCTGGAGGGCTGCATCTTAATCCTGCTTTCCCCGCCCCCCGGGCTTACAATGACAGCAAAGGTATCGTAGCCGATATCCAATTCATCCATGGAAACCATTACCTGGCCCATATTGCCGTTTCGACTGGTTTCAATCTTTCCTTCCCGGTTGCTGCTGCCAGGTAAAACAGAGGAAATGGTGTTCAGCCAAAATGCAGCGGCCTTGTCCCAATGCAGCCAGTTTTCCGTCCAAATGCCCCTTGCGTCACTGGTCCAGGCAGCCACCTTACCCAAGCCGTAATCCCAATAAGCCAACACGGGATCATCATCCTGGTGGCTGACCAGCACAGGTATCGCACCACTCTTTATAGTAGTGGTAATATAACCGTCCAGCGAGGGCACAGAATCAATTCCCCTTAATATGGGCGAGCTGCCCGATGCCCTGGGGAAAAAAGTTTCATTATTGATATAGCTGCGGGTGGCAATATATGTTTCCTTGGTAAAGATCTTGGGGATGCCGGCAAAGTCATCGGTAAAATAATATCTCCCATTTCCCAGCTCGGCAATCCGTTCCATCAGCCTGCTGTCTGCGTCCTGCCCTACTGCAACGCCGGATACGGTAATTCCCTCGGCTGTCATTTGAGAAATCAGGGATTCAAAGTTTCCTCCTGCGGTATGTCCATCGGTCAGTACAATCACGTGTTTTAAAGCTGTATCCGCATTTTGCAGAGCCTGGTAGGCCAGGTTTAATCCGGGATAAAGGTTTGTTCCGCCGCCGGGCTGGATAGTACCGATGGCCTCCTGTATTTCCTCCCGGTTTGCCGCTTGCTGAATTTCCACAACCCAGGAGGCCGCGTTATCGAAGGCTGCCACCCCGATAAAATCGCTGTCCCGCAGCGCCTCGGTCGAGCGGATGGCCGCTTCCTTTGCCAGTTCCATTTTATTAGCTCCGGACTGGGTATCAGACATGCTGCTGGACTTGTCTATAACCGTTACCAATGCCAAAGAGGGCATTTCCTTCTTTCTGGACAGGTCCATATCCACCGGCAGAATCTCTTCCAGCCTGGTTCCCAGATAGCCTCCCAGGGCATAGCTGTTACTGCCGCCGGTTACCAGCAATCCCCTGCCCATGGACTTTACATAGGAGTCCAGCAATTCGGTTTTTTCCCGGCCCAGTGTATCATAATCCACATTGGCCAGGATAATTGCATCATACTTAACCAGCTCTTCCAATCGGTCCGGCAGGGTATGGGGCGTAAGCAGCCTGTATTGCAGGCCGCCTGCCTCCATTATTTTGGCAAGCTCCCGGCCTTCCTCCTCCTGCCCTTCCACCAGAGCTATAACGGGAGGCCCTTCTATGCGCGCATAGGATGCCATCCTGTTGTTCTGCCGGAAGGTATCATCAGAGGGCAGAGGTTCAAGCTCAGCTTCATAGACTACAGTGCCCGTGGTTTCGGCAGTCTGGCTGAACAGAAAGGTGTTTTTTCCTTTTTGGATTTGAATTTCCTGTTTTCCTGCCGGTGTCCTATTGGCATACAGCCGTAATACGCCCCTGGTTTCCAATGTGCTGTTTATTTCCACCCGGACATCATAATTTTCTCCCTTGTAAAGGGCAGAGGGAATGGCCAGCTCTGAAAGCTGAACCTCACGGGGAGGAGCGGTATCCAGGTGCAAAACGTCCACCGGAATGCCCCGCTGGCCAAGGGCAGCTGCCCGCAGCAGGGCATCCCCCATATTTTCCGCACCATCGGTTAACAAAACTATACGCTTGCCGCTGTCCTGTGCAAACAATCCCCCAGCTCTCTGCAAAGCCTTATCAATATTGCTGTAATCCCTGTCCGGCTTTGAATGAAAGGCATGGAAGTTTCTTGAGCTGCCGACGGACTGCTCGATAAGGGCATTCCCGCCAAAGGTGATAATGCCCGCATGGTAATTTTCAGGCAGCAGCTTAAGGGAATCGGAAATAAATGCAGCCATCTCCTCCTGTTTTGAAATAGTACTGTCTGAAAGATCGGCAACAAAAAGGATTTCAGTGTAATCCATCGGAATCCTGATTACCGGACCGGCAAGGGAAAACACCAATAAAAGAATCACAAGCAGTCTGAGCAGCAGCGGCCAGGTCCCGCCATGGAAGCTTTTACCGCCGTATTTATGATATATGAATACGGCAATTGCCGCTGCCGGCAGCAACGCCAGCAAAGCCGGCGGATTGGAAAAATCAAGTGCCATGGTGGTACACCTGCCATTCTATTAAGAGTAACAAGAGAAGGGTCCAGCCGGCTGTCATCCAGATATCCTTTCCGAAGGGAGACGCTGCCGCCTCAAAAATCCCGCCGCCCTTACCGGTATACACTTCGCTGCCTGTACAAAGGTCGGAAACCTCATGGGTCGGTACCGATACAACAAAGCTGCCTGTATATGTTTGATCTCCTGCCTGCTGGCTTATCTTATAAATTCCGATGTCATGGGTATCGTAGAATACCGGTGCAGGATAGGCATCAAAATCGTATTTCCTGCCCGAGGGCGAAGTGACAATGATGCGGGATACATTGGGAAAGCATTCCAGCTGCAGGGATTCTCCGGCAAATATCTGCCCTGCAAAGGCAATATCCGGCGGCAGCAGCCAGTTCAGCAGGTTTTGAACAAGGATGGGAAAGTCCGCCTTCAGGGGCAGGTTGGACTCATGGAGTGAAAAGGCAAACAGCGCTATTTTTCTGCCTTCCTGCTCACCTGCAATCAGCAGCGGATTTTCCCCTTCATCCTGGAGCAGGACAGTAAAACCCTCCGGCACATTCATTTTGCCTGCCCTTGCGATCTGATAGCCTTCCGGCTCCACATATTGTAATAGCGAGGGATAGAAAGACCGGGCATGGGTATTGGCTGTTGCTATGACAGGCCGGATTTCCCCTTCCACTGCCAGTCCGATTTGTTCATGGGATGAAGGGGAAAAGGCTATGATATGTCCATCCTCCGGCAGCTGTTCCGGAAGCCTGCAGTCATAAATATAAAGATGAAAATCGGTTGATTCAGGTGTTTGATCCGGGTTTACCTTGTACAAGTCAATATCTTCCCGGAGGGAGAGGGCACGTTCCAAATAGACATTACGTTCCGTTGCCATTAACACTTTTGCCTGATATTCCTCGCTGACAGCCGCCATGCCGATATTGTCCAGCATCAGGTCATCCTCTTCCGATATGGATACCATGATTTCCCGGGCATAAGTCGGAATACCGGACCAGTACACATTAACCTCTTCCCCTGCCGGCAGATGTACATCTTTTACATTTTGCAGCTCACCGTCAATCTTCAATTCCAGGGTAATATTTCTCTGCAATCCATAATTGGCAACACGGGACAAGACACTTATGCTTTCATTTCCGATCTCGTATCCCACGTGAGTTACGGCAGCATTTTGTCCATTGCCGGAAGCAATATGAAACACCAGGTTATCCTGATTTTCCAGACCGGAAGGAAAATGATCGCTGTATACATGGATTCGACCATTGTTTTCGCTTTGATCCCGCAGCAAGGTCTGTGCTAATTGAACGGCACCAATCAAATCAGCTCTGCCGTTTGCAGGCTGAATTTCACTGACAGCCTGTTTCAAAGCTCCCTTATTGCCTGAAGGGCCTGCAATTACAAAAGGCTGTTGTCCGGCCTGCACAAGGGTCAGAGTATCCCCCGGCTTCATGCTCTGAATAAAATCCAGCAAAGCATTGCGGGCGGCTTCCATCCGGGAAGGTTTTACATCCCTTGCCTGCATCCGGGCAGAGGTGTCCATAACTGCAATATAATGAACGCCCCCCTCACTGCCGCCGTACCAGGTGGGACGGGCAAGGGACACGGCAAACAGAATAACAGCCAGAATTTGCAGAATCAGCAGCAGCCGTGTGCGCAAACGCTGCCACGGCCTGGTTGCCTGCAAATCCCGGACAACCTGCTGCCAAAGCATGGTGCTGGAAATTGTCCGGTCTTCATGCTGTTTCTTTAATATGTAAAGTAAAACAATGGGAATAATGAGCAGAAGCGCCAGCAGTCCCCATGGGTTGCTAAATGACAAAGAAGCCCCTCCCCTAACCAATCATGCCTGCCTGATGCAGTTTTTCAAACACCAGCTGTTCCAGTGAAATCTCACTGCTCACCTGTAAACAGGCAATTTCCATATTGCTGCATACATTCTTCAGTTGCTCCATGTAGGAGTGAACTGTTTTTTTGTATAAACCCAAAGTATGCGGAGTCATCTCCACGTCCACCGACTCACCGGTTTCCGTGTCTATGAGCCGCAGCGCACCGGACAGCCGCGGATCCAGCTCCTCCGGTGAAAGAATCTGCACCGCTATGATATCCTGCTGCTGATACTTCAGATATCGGAAAGTCTCCAGATACCCATCCCTTGCCAGGAAGTCCGACAGAATTATGCTGATTCCCTTGCGGCTCTGAAGCGGCGCGAACTTTGTAATACTGCTTTTCAGGCTTGTCCTGCCGCTGAAGGGCAGACGGTCGATAAACTCCAAAGCCCTGTAAAAACCGGGCTTCCCCGAAAAATAAGGGAGCTGATCCGATACAGCTTCATTCAGAGCTGCAATACCCACACGGTCATAATTGGCCAGGGCAATATAGGCAAAGACAGCCGCCAGCTTTTTTGCCAGAATTCCCTTATTTGGTTCCCCGGAATCCATAGAGGCACTTGTATCCAAAAAGACGGTGATATTTGTTTCCCGTTCCTCCATGTATAATTTTATGAACAGGCGTTCAAATCGGGCATAGGCATTCCAGTCAATTCTGCGATAGTCATCCCCCGGGGTATATTCCCGAAAATCCGAGAATTCAATGGCGCTTCCCCTGGCCTTGGATCTGCGGTTACCCCCGGTGCCGCCCTTTATCAGTTTGGAGCCCTGCAAGGCCAGATGTTCCAGCTTCTGCAGGAATTCAGCATCAAATGTCTTCATTACATCTCCTTAGTGCATTTCCACATTCTACTTCCAGACTCATTCATTCTGATTATAAACTCATTCATAGAGTCTGTTTGACTATTGCAATAAATGAGATTACTGCATAATTTCACTCATCCGTAGCTTTAATAATATCCCGAATCACATCATCAGGGGTTTTCCCTTCGGAAACAGCCTGATAATTCAAAAATACCCTGTGGCGCAGTGCCGGGTAGGCGATATTACGGATATCCTCAAAGGAAACATTATAACGTCCCTCCATCAAAGCCCGGACCCTGGATGCCTGAATGATGGCCTGTGCACCCCTGGGGCTGGACCCGTAGCGCACCAGACGCCTGGTAACCTCCGGGCTGCTCTCCAGCTGGGGATGGGTGTTCATAACCAGCCGCAGGGCATAATCCTGTACCGGCTGTGCAATGGGTACCTGAATGGCCAATCGCTTCAACTCCAGAATGGTGGCTGCATCTGCTGCTTTTTCGGCACGCTGCTGCTGTTCTCCCGTAGTCAGGTCTACAATACGGTGCAGCTCATCCAGGGACGGCAAATCAAGCAGCAGTTTAAACAGGAAACGATCCAATTGAGCCTCCGGGAGCGGATAGGTTCCTTCCTGCTCCAGGGGATTCTGGGTAGCAAGGACAAAATAAGGTTGGGGTAATTCCCTGGTTACCCCTCCAACGGTAACGGTGTGTTCCTGCATGGCTTCCAGCAGGGCACTCTGGGTTTTTGGGGTAGCCCGATTTATTTCATCAGCCAGCAGCAAATTGCTGAAAACCGGTCCGGCCTGAAAGCGGAACAGGCTGTTTCCCTTTTCGTCCTTCACCAGGATATTGGTACCTACAATATCGGAAGGCATGAGATCCGGTGTGAACTGGATTCGGTTGAAATCCAGGTTTAATACCCTGGCCAGTGTCTTTACCAGCCGGGTTTTACCCAGCCCGGGCACCCCCTCCAGCAATACATTGCCGCCGGAGATAAGGGCAATCAAAACATGACGAATGATGCCCTTCAGCCCTATTATTTCCTTGGCTGTTTCCTGCTCAATTGCCGTTACTATTTTGGAAAATTCCTGTATATCCATATCTGCATTGACCTCCTGGAGCGATTCGCTCCATCTTCTCCTTATGTTTATCTATTTGCTGGTTACTGATATTGCTACAAAAGACGAATACGCATCAGCCTAAGCTGCTAAATCAGCCGCCGAATATCGCAGCATTTTCGAAGCAAAAATGACGTGATGTCATTTTTAACATCTTCAAGCAGGACGCTTGCATGAGATGCGGCGAGAAAATGCAGCATGAGGCGATGCTGATTTCAACGCGGTTTCGGCGAATGAGTCTTTGCAGCATACTTGCAGCATATTTGCAGCATATTTGCAGAATATTACTGGCCCAGGGCATCAAAATATAGCCGTACCATCTCCTGAATATTGGGCGGCAGAATTCTGCGATCCATGCTGTTCATGGCTTCATCCCTGTACTCCTGATAAACATCCTTATAGGGTATGAATCCGGATAAATTCCCTATATCCCTTCCGTCGTCTTGCCTTGTTATATCTCCTTCACCCGTCAGCTGCCCGGGTACATGGGTTATTTCTCCTCCGTTACCAAGGCGCTCCGGCGCGTATATCCGTTCATATACTGTGAGGGCATTTTCATCCCCCATTTGATTGTTTCCGTTTTGCCTGCCGGTTGTGCCGCTGCCACCCTGGCCTGGGCTGTTGTTGGTGGTGCCTGTGCCTACCCCGGAACCGCTTTGACCGCTGTTTCCCTGCCCATGTCCGGCACCTTGGCCCTGCCTCTGTCCCCTTCCCTGTCCTTGACCGCTGCCGCTACTCCCGCCACTCTGACCGGGTTTATTGCCCTGCCCCGGATTGTTGCTATTGGAATTAGCCTTATTTTGGCTGCCGTTATTTTGGCTCCCTGCATTGATATTCTGACCGGAGCGGTTGCCCGGGTTTTGTGCGTACTGTGCTTCCCCTGCCGCCCTGGTGATACTGCTTCGCATCTGCTGCAGGGCGTATTTGGCATCACCCAGGGTGCTGCCGGCATTCATGGCCTGCTTCACTGCTTCACCCAGTTGATCTGCGGCAGCTCCCGCCTGACCGCTGCCCAGGCTTCCGGAAGCCGCAGCCAGCTTGTCCCTGATTTTTCCTTCCTCCATACTTTCAGCAGCTTTCTCCAGAGCTTCCTTCAGCTTTTCCGCCAGCTCCTCCCTGTTCTCCCCATGCTCCAATTGCTGCTTCAGCTTGTCCAGCTCAGCTTCCAAGTCATGCAGGTTTCTGTCCTTCAAAGCCTTTGCCAGGGCACCGGTTTCCTGCAATGAGCCAAGCTGCCCGGACAGCTGACCGATGCTTCCCTCCCGAATTTTATCCGAAAGGGCTGCCAGCTTTTCCTCCGTCCTGGAAATCTCCTTCAAGGCTTCCTTGTAGTCTCTGGTTTTTTTCAATTGTTCGGCCAGCTCTTCCACCAATTTGGCAAGCTCCTGCCGCTGCTCATCGGTCATTGCTTCCTGTGACGCCGGCTGCTCCTGCGTTTTTTTCAGCTCTTCCAGCTGCTTTTCCATTTCCGCTCTTAATACCTGCCTTTGCTGAATCAGGCGATCCATGGGGTTTGGAATGAGATTAAGGGCCACAAAAGCCAGCATCAGCGCAATCAGAGCATATATATGGGTTTTGGGTATCCGAAGGGAAATACGTTTTTTATCCAGCCTTGCCAGGCTGTCTATGGTGTCCTGCCTCTGCAGTCGGGCTATTGCATCCTCTCTTCCGTCAAGCTCGCAGGCAGTTGTCACCTTCTCCTGCAAGCCCAGCTTATCTGCCATTCCGGCCACTTCATATGCAGAAGGCCTCTTTATCCACCCGATAATCAGCATAAGTGCTGTAGTGGACAGGCCGGCAATCAGGCAGGCATACCACAAATTCTCAAATGGAAAGAGGAATGACAGCCCGGACAGAATCAGAAGCACAGCCAGGGCGGACAAGACTCCGGCAGACAGGTATTGCAGCATGTGCAGGACCATATACCTTCTCCGCACCGGGGCAAGGGCACGCTTCAAGCCGGAATGCTTCAATTTTATTTTCTTCATAATGCTGTTTGCTGAGCTTTTGCTTTTGCTGTGCTTCCCCTGTTTATCCATTTGCATGCCAGGAATTTTCATTTTCTGCCCTTTCCTTTTCTTCGGCCGGAATACCCGACCGGATTGATTTTGTATACACTGATAAGCAAAAGTATGGCTGCAACAGTCAGCATGACTATGGAGTTGTGAATCCAGAAGTCGCCGGCTGCCCCGGTGGTATATACTCCAAGAACGGAACGAAATCCACCCGGTTCGGTTACCAGGATATCAGTCAGTCCAACTGCAGGGTTGATGTACAATATGAAGGGAATACCAGGGTTACCGGGGCCATTGTATTGGACGGTCATTATGTATATACCCAGTATCACACTTACCAGGCCCAGCAAAAACATGGTGAGATAAGTTACAACCGTTGACATCACCGTCCGCCTGAACAGGGTGGAATAGAAGATTCCGATGCTGCCTACCGCAAAGGCGGTGATGATATAAAAAAGGAACAGCTTCATCATATCTCCGGGGGTAACGCCTCCGAATAAAAACACAAGGCTGAACAAGGGTATGGAGGTAACTATCAGAAGCAGGATATAGGACATGGAGGAAATCAGCTTTCCGAAAATAATGCCGAAGGAAGAAATTTTCGTGGAAAGCAGAAGCTCCAGGGTTTGCTTCTCCCGCTCTCCGCTGATGGCACCTGCAGTCTGGGCAGGGGTGATGAGCAGAATCAGGCCGAACTGAACTATGGCCAGGGCAGAGTAAATTTGCATTCCGGCCTCCTGCCGTGCATTTATCGAGCTTTCCCAGGAG
>DUOI01000090.1 GCA_012838915.1 Clostridiales bacterium | reverse complement strand
TATAATGTTCATCCCGGCCTTGCGGGATATATTCAATGTGGAAATGCTGCGTTTCCGGGATTGGGACTTTGCTGTAATCATGGCAGCTTTGCCCCTTGGTTTTGGTGAACTGACCAAAGTAGTAAGAAATTCAATTATGAAAAGTAAGATGAAATCATAAAGATTTAACTTTGAATTATATGTGAAATGGAAACAGACCAAAAAGGGAAGAGATTGCAGTTTAGAATCGGTATAATAATGCCTTGCCGCTGTGCAGCCAACCGGATCAAGGGCAGCGTTTTTCCAAGCCAAGTAAATACTCCTTGATATGCAGGCCTCCTCCGTAGCCCACCAATTTACCGTTGGAGCTGATTACGCGGTGGCAGGGGATTATGATGGCAATAGGGTTGCGATTGTTAGCCATGCCCACCGCCCTGCCGGCCTTGTAATTGCCTACGGCGGTTGCAATGTCCTTATAGGAACGTGTTTCCCCATAGGGAATATCCTGCAGTGCTTTCCATACCTTTAATTGGAATGGTGTGCCCTCAGGCTCAAGTGGAAGGTCAAATACCTTTCTTTTACAGTTAAAATACTCCTGCAGCTGCCTGCCGGCTTCCTTCAGCAGCTTTGTTTCCGCCGGCCTGATATCCATATGGCACCCCTCTTCTGCAAAAAAAACTTCGGTTATTGCATGGCTGTTTTCCACTATGCCCAGCCTTCCCACCGGTGTATCGATGAAGTACATGCTTTTAGTCATGCTTTTGCCGCCCCCTTAATTTGATGAATAAAGTCCGATATTTATTCATGATTTACTCTGTTTCCACTATTATATCTGAAAACAAGGTTGGCTGAAAGTAGAAGATTCGACAGGAAGCTTCTGAGAGGGAAGTAACAGCTTTACGTGAGGAGGCAGGAGCTTTTCACTGCGGGATAAAAATAATTCCCGGGAGGATATGAGTTGAAATATGCCATATAAAACCTTTAATAAGCAAAGGCAAAAAAGAATATGGCCGGTTTTTATCTTAACTCTGCTGGTGCTGTTATTGCAGGTTCAGCCCGCCCTGGCCTCTGATGCTGAGCTCACCCCGGAAGAGCTGGCCGAACATGCGCCTAAAAACCATGTGCTGGCAGTAGTTTTTATGTTAGTTGCTTTTGCGGTGAAGTCCCTGATCTTCTTTGTGCCCATCCCGGTCTTGTATCTTGCCTCCGGCTTGATTTTTGATCCGGTTACCGCTTTTATTCTGAATTTTTTCGGGATGCTGGTATGCACGGCAGTGCCCTATTGGATAGGTAGGTTTTCCGGAGCAGGTCTGTTTCAGAAACTAATAAAAAGGTATCCCAAACTGCAGGTTTTGGATACCTTTCAACATCAAAATCAATGGTTTATTTCCTTTATGGTACGAGCTGTTGGTTTTCTGCCCTGTGACGCAGTTTCGCTGGTTTTGGGTGCATGGAAGATAAGCTTCCTGAAGTATTTGTCCGGTACGGCCTTGGGCATGCTTCCCGGCTTGGTAGCAACCACCATGGTAGGGATTACCGTTACCAATCCCCGTTCTCCCGGGTTCATTCTGTCAATAGCTTTTACCATACTTATCTCCGCCGGTTCCCTTGTTTTCTGGCGTTTGTATCAAAAAGCCAGAATACCTCATGTCTCCCGCTCAGCTTTTTCTGCGGGGCTGGACCTTCAGCATGAACATGATGAGAATGATCAGATAGACAATGAGTACAATAAAAACAATTAGTAGAAACAAATCGGATTTGGGAGCCATACCGATGATTACCAGCAAAGGTGCACCTAGCAAAATACCATAGCTGCTGCCGGCAAGCAGATTGTTGGCAGCAGGTGTTTCATAATTGGGGTCCAGTTCCCGAAGCAGCATGACCCCGGAGCTGATGGTACCCGTCAGCATTCCATACATGGACAGCAGCCCCTCATGATAATAGGAGGGGTATATTTTTTTACACAACCATTGAAGAAAGATCAGGGTTACCCATCCTCCCAAAACCGCCATAACAAGGAAGGGGAGCCAAAGGCCGGATAAATCCCTGATTTCTATGGCTGCAATACCCGCCACGATCATATAGTCAAAGGCAAAACCGGATATCCGGCTGAGCAGATAGTTATTGGGATATTGCCTGTTCATCCACCTTGCTTTGGTGAACCAGTTGAAGGATTGCCTGAACAGCATGGCAACCAGTGCACCGATGATGAAATTAAAGCCCCAGATAACGGGGGAGATGGTGGCTGACAAGCCGGGAGCGATAGCGGTGAGCAGGCTGGTTATACCCATGGAAACCAAAAACGTGATTAGGTAAACAAATACTACCATGGCAATTTGCATGGAAAGGCGATCTACGGATTGAGAAACAGGAATTTCATTATCTGACTGGAAGTCTTCAACAGTCATAACCTCTGCCTTTTCCTGGATGGATTTAATATCTATCTTCTTCTGCTTTTGCAGAACATTGATGTATATCACACCTACAATGCAGGCACAAAGAAAGCCCGCTGCTGCAATAGACAGCCCAAAGGACTGACCGCCTTCGAAGCCCAGCTGTTCATAGGTGACTCCTATATTGTTGGCCTGCCCGGGCCCCTGTCCATAGCCCATGGGCAGCAGTATTCCGGCAGCCTTGAACAAACCGGGGGTGATGGTGTATGCCAGCCCTGCGGTGATAATGATGCCCAGTATGCCCTGCATTAAATAGGTACTTACAATGAGGGCGCCGCTTTTTGGGCCGTCCAGGGAAGTAGCATCCGACTTATGGTTTTTTTCCGGGATGCGAAGGGACAATGCAATAAACCCGATTGCAATGGTGTGATAGGTAATGGAATCCAAAAAGATTGCCTCCAGGGAAATGACGCCAAAGATTCGCAGCAGCAGGGTGATAAATCCTGCCATTACTGCTGTGGGCATCAGACTTTTCCGGATGAAGCCGACCTTTCTGCGCAGAACATTGGCTACCAGCATTATGGCGGAAAGAATGCCGAATTGAATCATACCATTCCAAAGGGCGGTATTGGAAGCTGAAAAGTCCATAGGATCATTCCTTTCCTTGGTAAATATTGTGTTTGCCCGTCAAGGCTTTACATAGTTCATAGTATTTTAGTGCACTGCGGGGCACTTGAGATTTCAGCTCATAATATTCCTGACTGGTGGTAGTAAATATAAGGGTGCGCTGTCCGTGAATGGAAATATCGGATATCTGGGACAGAGGGAAAGAGTAGTTACTGCCCCTGGCGGATTGGAAAGCCAGCCTGTCTTTAAACAATTGCAGCCTGCCCCTGCCCAGCAGGCGGGCTTTTTTTGCTCTTTGAATTTTCCACAGGGATTGCTTCTCATCTGAGGTAATAGCCTGGTTTTCTGAACGGTTACGAAGTTCTTCTGCCAGTTCACGTACTCGGCGTGATTGCCACCTTAACCACTCCAGCACGGTGGTAAACGGAGGCTTTTGTTGATTTATGGACTTCAGCAGGCCATATTCCGTATACCTAAGCTTCAGGCCGCAGCTGCAGAAAAAGTAGTCGCCCCTGCTTTGAAGCCCTTCCATCTTTCCGCAGCAAGGGCAGAGGTAGAGAGCGGTTTCCAGGTTTTCCGCAAGATTTTTGCCCCGAAATGCAACAGGGCCCCGCCTTTTCTGTTCGTCATAGGCATTGGTGTATAGATCATGCTCAATGCACTTCATCAATTCTTCTTCTGACATGCCCTTGATTTCTTCCGGATTGTAGATGCGCACGGGATAGCCTGTCATGGAACCGCGCCTGGGATACCTGGACCAGCGGGGCTGAGTAAGGTATCCCCCTTCCATACGATAGGTAACCAGGGCTGCGCCGGTTCGCTTAACCAATCTGGCTGTTGTTCCATGCAATTCTCCGGTTTCTCCGCCGAAGGTCATGTTTCCTTCGGGGAAGATGCAGATATTATGGCCTTCACGAATATGCTTAAAAATGCTGACCACAGTCTCCCGGTCGGCAGCGGATTTGACCCGAGGGATAGGGGCTACCAGAAATTGAATGATTTTGCCCACCCAACCCAATCTGAACAGATGATCGCTGGCTACATAGTACATCATTTGCGGAAAACTGAGGCCTACAAGCAGAGGATCCCAATTGGTCACATGGTTGGGAAGAATAAATGCTGGGTGTTTCAAAGGCTTGATTCTCTCAAAGTTATAGTTGAATTTCCAAACTAAGAAGGGCTTCATTAATATTTGAAGGGTTCGATATATAATCTTGTGTCTCAAATGGCCTTTCAAGTTTTTCCTCTCCCTAAATTGCAATTCTATCAAACTGACTGTTATATAAGTTGGCATAAAAGCCGTCTTTTTTCAGCAATTCCTCATGGGTTCCCTGCTCGACGATGTCTCCTTTGTCAAGGCACAGGATTAAATCCGCATTCCTGATGGTGGACAGGCGGTGGGCGATAACAAAGCTGGTGCGTCCTTCCATCAGGTTATCCATAGCCCTTTGTATCAGGATTTCTGTCCGGGTATCAACGGAGCTGGTGGCCTCGTCCAGTATCAAAATCTTTGGATCGGACAGAATGGCCCGGGCTATTGTAAGCAGCTGCTTTTGCCCCTGGGAAACATTGCTGGCTTCCTCGTTCAGTACCATTTTGTAAGCACCGGGCAGGGTTCGGATGAAATGATCTGCCTGGGCAGCCTTTGCCGCTTTTATCACTTCTTCATCGGTGGCATCCAACCTGCCGTATCGGATATTTTCCATTATTGTATCATTATAGAGCCAGGTATCCTGCAGCACCATACCGAACATGGACCGCAGCTCATCCCTGGCAAAATCCCGGATATCGTAACCATCTATAAGGATGGAGCCCTTATTCAAATCATAGAAACGCATCAACAGCTTAACAATGGTGGTTTTACCGGCACCGGTGGGACCGACCAATGCTACTTTCTGGCCTTTCGTAATTACCGCTGAAAAATCATTGATTATGATTTTATCCGGCCGGTAGCCGAAGTGAACATGGGAGAATTCCACATTGCCGTCTATTTTTATTTGTCCTCCCCCGGGCTTGCCACTCAGATTAACTGATACCCTGGGATGGTCAGGCTGTTCTTCCTCCTCATCAAGAAATTCAAAAATCCGCTCCGAAACCGCAGCTGTCTGCTGCAGTATATTGGTGATATTGGCTATTTGCATAATAGGTTGGATGAAGGACCGCTGGTATTGGATAAAAGCCTGTATGCCTCCCACCGTCATGGCACCCCGGGCGGTCAGCCAGGCACCCAGGATACAGGTCACCACATAGCCCAGGTTGCTGATGAAATGCATCATGGGCATCATCAGCCCGGATATGAACTGGGATTTCCAACCTGAACGATACAGCTCGCCGTTGTATTCCTCGAATTTTTCAATTGCCTGCTCTTCCCTGTTAAATGCCTTGACAACTATATGCCCGCTGTACATTTCCTCCACATGGCCGTTCAGATGTCCCAGGTATTCCTGCTGCGCCCTAAAGTATCTTTGAGATTTTTTTACCGTCAACATTACCAGGAAAAATGACAGGGGAATTATACCCAGGGCAATCAGGGTCATAATCCAGCTGATGGACAGCATCATCACAAAAACACCTATCATTATGGTAATGGAGCTTATCATCTGGGTGACGGCCTGGTTCAGGGTATGGCCCAGAATATCCACATCGTTGGTAATCCGTGACAATACCTCACCGTGAGTGGTTGTATCAAAATATTTTAGAGGCAGCCGGTTTATTTTTGCTGCAATGGCATTTTGAAGATCGTAGGCTGCCCTGGTGGATACATCTGTCATTATAAACCCCTGCAGGTACATAAAGGCAGCACTTATTACATAAAGCCCCAGCAGCACCATCAGAATACTACCGATGCGGGCAAAATTAATGCCTTCAGTACCTCCGGCCGTTATATTCATAATGCCGGCAAACAGCTCATTGGTAGCCTGGGCCAGCACCTTTGGGCCCGCTATGGTAAATACCGCTGATAAGAGTGCAAATATAATAACCGCGATAATCTTAACCTTGTAAGCAGCCAAATGGGAAACAAGCTTTTTCATGCTTCCCCTGAAGTCCTTGGGTTTTTCGCCGGGCATCAAGGCTGCCGGGCCATGAAAGCCGGCGCGGCCCCTCTGCCTTCCGGAACCCATACCGTGTATGCCTTTTTTTTCTGCTGAAGAGGGATGCCTGTTCATATACTTATTATTCTCTCCGGTCATGCTAATTCCTCCCCGGACAGCTGAGATTCTGCTATTTCTCTATATTCTCTGCAGGTTTTCAGTAAATCAGAGTGCTTGCCGATACCAACCATTTTCCCTTCATCCAGTACAATAATCTGCTCTGCATTCATAACCGTGCTGATCCGCTGGGCTACAATCAGCAGGGTGGAATCGCCGGTATGCCGCCGCAGTGCTTTACGCAGGGCTGCATCGGTTTTGAAATCCAGGGCGGAAAAGCTGTCATCAAAGATATATATGGGGGCGCGTTTAACCAACGCCCTGGCTATGGACAGTCTTTGCTTCTGGCCTCCGGATACATTAGCGCCGCCCTGGGCAATAGGCGAATCAAAGCCCTCTTCCATTTGACGTATAAATTCCCCGGCCTGTGCGATTTCAGCTGCCTGGGCAACCTCCCGGGAAGATGCCTGCTGTTTGCCGTAGCGTATATTGGAATCTATATCCCCGGTAAACAGAACGGATTTTTGCGGCACATAGCCGATATAGCTGCGCAGCTCTTGCTGAGTTAAATCCTGAATGGGAACGCCGTCCAGGGTAATTTCACCTTCAGTTACATCGTAGAATCGGGCAATCAGGTTGACCAGGGTGGTTTTTCCGGAACCGGTGGAACCGATGATGGCGGTAGTTTCTCCAGGCCGGGCAGTAAAGGAAATATTATGAAGGGCGTCGTGCTCCGCACCCTTGTACCGGAAGGAAACATTACGGAAGACTATTTCTCCCCTGCATCCGCCGGCCAGAGTTACCGGCTGCTCCATATCCTGAATGGCGGGCTGAACATCCAGAACCTCGATTATACGGTTGGCGGAAACCAAAGCACGGGGCAGCATAACAAACATAAAAGCAATCATTAGAAATGCCATGATAATCTGCATTGCATATTGAATAAATGCCATTATATCTCCTATCTGCATGGCAGAGCGTTCAATTTCACGGGCGCCTGCCCACATGATAACCAGAGTGGATAAATTCATAACCAGCATCATGCCGGACGGCAATATGGTCATAATGCGGCTGACAAAACGGTTGTTAGTTCTTAAATCATCTGCGGCATGCTCAAATCGCTTTTCTTCATGTTTCTGGTTGTTGAAAGCTCTTATCACCATCATGCCGGTAAGGCTTTCCCTGGAAACCAGGTTAAGTTTGTCGGTAAGCTTTTGCATAAGCTTGAATCTGGGTACGGCAATGGTGAATATAAGGGCGATAACACCCGTCATTACCAATACCGCCAGGGCGATAACCCAGCTTAGGGAAACGCTTTTTTCAAGGGCCATAACTATACCGCCGATGCCCATGATAGGGGCCCGGGCCATCATACGAAGGCCCATGATAATAACCATTTGGATCTGATTTACGTCATTGGTGGTCCGGGTAATCAGTGAGGCAGTGGAATAGCGGTCAAATTCCTCCAGGGAAAAGCTCTCCACCTTACGGAAGATATCCCGGCGCATCATACGGGCGGCATCGGAACCTATGCGGGAGGCCAACAGGCCTACACCTGCCGCCGCCGCTGCCCCTAAAAGCGTAACCAGCAGCATGTATGCACCTGTACGAAGTATATAGCTGCGCTGCATGGCATATAGATCCACTCCCAGCTCTGCATAAAACATGCGGCCCAGGGCAGTACCTACCTGTTTTGCCAAGGATGAATCGGCTGCAGCTGCCTCTTTTATTGCATTCTCAAAAGCCTCGGGTGGCATCCGCCTCAGCAAAGGAACCAGCTGATACAAAGCCGATGCATCCATATCCCTTAACACGGCGGAGCTGTCTTGCTTGTTTTCACTTATTTTTGGTCCGTCATTATTGCCTTCCTGAATATTGGCCGGCTGATGCCAAGGAAGGCCTCCTTCATCCATGGACTGCATAAAGCGAACGAAAGCCAGGGCACTCCTGCCGAAGATTTCTTCCAGGGTATCCAGGCTGTTTTGTCTGCTTAAATCATTTTCCTTTATGTTTTCCATATTAAGAAGATAGATTGGCTTGCTTTGCAATATTGGATAGATTTGAATTAAACTCTCTGCTTGTGCAGAATCCGGGGTTATCAGCAGGTAATGCTTTTCGACCTGCTGTTTTTCCTGCTCCGTCATAAACAGTGAGGCAAATTCCAGCCCCTCCCGGCTTATTGCCTCAGGGGCTGCACTTTCCACACCGCCCTGTTGGATGCCGACATTAACAATATCCGACATCAGATTGGGCAGGGAAAGCTCGGTCATGGCTTGTGTATATAAAAGAATTATACATAGAGTTGATGCAAAGATAAAAGGCTTCAAGTACCTGAATATCAATTTCATTTAATTTGGTTTCCTTTCCTGACTGCAACATGCAAAGTGTGAGAGGTAAATGATAAATATACATTTTACAATAAGGGAAACCATATTTTCTGTCAAGGGTCTTTCTTGGATCCCTGCCCCAGGCTTGTCACTCACTTCTGAGAGCTTTAACCGGGTCTTTTTTGGCAGCCATTCCTGCAGGCAGATATCCCCCCGTCATAGTAAGAATTATACTGATCAGGGCTAACAGAACAGCATGCCGGATATCCAACTGTGCCACATTCTCCAGAGTTGTAAGCCGCTCCAGTGTATTATTGACGGGTATGGTAAGAACTGAAGCGATCAGGATTCCAATAATGCCGGATGCCGCACCAATGAGAAAGGTTTCAGCATTGAATACCCTGGCAATGTCCTTTCTTCTGGCTCCCAATGCCCTGAGCACACCGATTTCCCTTGTCCGTTCCAGGACGGATATATAGGTAATAATCCCTATCATGATCAAGGAAACAATTAAAGAAGTTGCTGAAAAGGCAATCAGGACCAAGGTGATGGCCCGCATTATTCCGCCGGAAAGATCGGTTATGGTACCTGCCAGATCCGTATACACAATTCTATCCTCGGTTTTTTTGTTTTCATTCCAGGCATCCAGGTATTCCAGCACCAAATCCTTGTGTTCAAAATCCACCGGGTAGATGGTTATCATGTAGGGAATGCTGCTGGCACCAAGGGTGGAGAGCAGGGTATCTTTTTTTGCCGCAACAGGCTGGGAACCTGCTCCCATGGGGCTGCCCATGGGATTGCCCAGCGGAGGGGCACCCATGCCCAAAGGTGCTCCGACAGAAGCGATGGAGTCTGAGGTTCGGAAAGGCTCTCCTGTCAGCACGTTGTAGTCGGCCTTGCGTTGCGCCTTTACCACAGCAGAATGCCGGGCATCCTCCAAAAAATGCCGGCACAGGTCGTCAGAAAAGGTAATGCCAGGCTGAATGACCGGAATTTCCGTTTTTTGAGCAGGCCGGACGATGCCTGTTATTTTCAGTGTAATGGCTTTTTCGCTGTTGTAAAGCTGCTGAAGGTTTTTTGGGTTCCCGTTTAATACAAAAAGATCACCTTCCTGTTTATAGTATACATCATTGGGAATCGCCCGCAGCTCCAAACCGAGAATATCATTAAAATCAATGCTCTTTACCTGGGATTTCAGACCCAGTTCCTCCAGCACCGCTTTATTAACTCTATTGTACTTATCTGTTACCAGAATCAAATCGCACATATCCTTAGGGTAGGATCCGGCCAGCAAATCATAAGCGGTCTCCAGGTAACCCGGCTGGTTATTGTTTGGATTCTTCGGGTAAACTGACATATTTGCCGCTGCGCTGTCAATTGCAGTGGCAGTTTTTCCGTCGGATCTCAGCAGATTCAATCGAACCAGTCGGGTATAGGTAACTCCGTTAATCCATCCAGGGTTCATGTCTTCAATATACTTAAGGTACGAATTACTGAAGATATTGGTATGTATCCTTTTATCCTTGTCCGGATCATAGGGATAAATCTCGGTTACATCAGGGTATTTTACCTCTTCATTGTCTTCTATACCCATGATATATTCCATGTCCACCTCTTCGGTTCTTTGTGTAATCATAATGGGAAAACCGGACAGAGTGTCGGACTCAAATGTGGCAATCTGCATGTCAAACCCATTGGACAGGGCCAGGATCAGGGCAATACCAATGATTCCGATGCTGGAGGCAAAGGAAGTCAGGATGGTACGAAACAGCTTGGTGCGTATGTTTTTTGCGGACAGCTTCAGAGCAGTTCCAAATCCCATGCTGGTTTTCTTCAATTGATAATTGGCTTCTTCCTCAATCAAATTATACGGGTTGGAATCAGCAACAACCCTTCCGTCCCGGAACTCGATGATTCGGTCGGCATAGGCTTGGGCAAGGGTGGAGTTATGGGTAACCATGATGACCAGTTTATCCCCGGCAATTTCCCTGATAAGATCCAGTATCTGGACGCTCGTATTGGTATCCAGGGCACCGGTTGGCTCATCTGCCAGGATGATATCCGGGTCATTGGCCAAGGCCCGGGCAATGGCGACCCGCTGCATCTGGCCTCCGGATAATTGGTTGGGCTTTTTATGTATATGATCTTTAAGCCCCACCCGGGTAAGCACTTCAATGGCTTTCTTTCGCCTTTTGAATGCCGATTCGCCGCTCAGCGCCAGCCCCAGCATAACATTATCGGTTATGCTTAAGTGACTGATCAGGTTATAGTTCTGAAAAACAAAGCCTATGCTGTTGTTGCGGTATGCGTCCCAATCCCTGTCTCCAAAATTCTTTGTGGAGCATCCGTTAATCAGCAGCTCACCCTTGTCACAGCGGTCCAGTCCGCCGATTATATTCAAAAATGTGGTTTTCCCCGAGCCACTGGGGCCTAATATTGCTGCAAATTCTTTTTTTCTGAAACTGATGGTTACCCCGTCCAGGGCGTTTTGTGTCATTTCTCCTGTGGTATAGCGTTTTGAGATGTTCTCCACATGAAGCATGCATTCTTCTCCTTTTTCTTCAATAGCATTAGGTTGTACAATAGGGCGGATTTTTATTGTTAAGCAGACAAAATTCTACAAAATCTTTATTTATTTTTATTTCTGTTGACTTTGTATTGCAACTGTGGTATTTATATATAGGTGTTTTTGTTTAGCCTTTATAAACTTGAAGTTTAGTTTTAAGAGACGGGAATGATTCTATTGAAAATAGGGGAAAAGATTAAGGAATTGAGAATATTAAACGGATTAACCCAGCAGGAGCTTGCCGATCGGTGTGAGCTGTCAAAGGGGTTTATATCCCAGGTAGAGCGGGAGCTGACTTCTCCATCCATAGCTACCCTTATGGATATATTGGAGAGCCTGGGTACCAATATCAGGGATTTTTTCAACGAACAGGTTGACGATAAGATCGTATTTAAAAAAGACGATATCTTCAGCCTGGAAAACGACGAATTGGGCCATGTAATACATTGGATAATTCCCAATGCACAAAAAAACCAGATGGAGCCGATTATCATGGAATTTGCACCGGGCTGCGGCAGCTCCAAGATGGATGATCCTCATGAGGGTGAGGAATTTGGATACGTATTAACCGGCTCCGTTATTCTGCATTTGGGAAAACATCAGTATAAGGTGCGGAAGGGAGAAAGCTTTTCCTTCAAGCCCAACATGAGCCACTATATAAGCAACGGATCCAAGGGAAAATCCACTTTGTTGTGGGTTTCCACACCGCCTAGCTTTTAAGCAATAACTTTAAGAAACGGGGGGTTCAGCGATGACCGACAGCATTATTTTGGAACTGAAGAATATATCTAAAATCTATGACGATACTCCGGCATTGGTGGATATCAACCTGTATATTCGCAAAAATGAATTTATCACACTGCTGGGACCCAGCGGCTGCGGGAAAACAACAACATTGAGGATAATCGGCGGTTTTGAGGAAGCCGATAATGGTGATTTGCTCTTTGAAGGCAAGAATATTAATAATCTGCCGGCGTATAAGAGAAAGGTCAATACGGTTTTTCAGAAATATGCGCTTTTCCCTCATATGAACGTATTCGATAATATTGCCTTCGGGCTGAAAATAAAAAAGATGGATAAGGGAGTCATCCGGGAAAAGGTGGGGAGGATGCTGAAGCTGGTAAACCTGGAAGGCTTCGATAAGCGCTCGGTGAATTCCCTGAGCGGCGGACAGCAGCAAAGGGTAGCCATTGCCCGGGCCTTGGTCAACGAACCGGAGGTACTGCTCCTGGATGAACCCCTGGGTGCACTTGATTTGAAACTGCGAAAAGAGATGCAGGTAGAGCTGAAAAACATGCAGCAGACCCTCGGTATAACCTTTATATATGTCACCCATGATCAGGAAGAGGCCCTCAGCATGTCGGACACCATTGTGGTGATGAACAACGGAGAGATACAGCAGATCGGCACGCCTGAAGATATTTATAATGAGCCTAAAAATGCCTTTGTGGCCGATTTTATCGGTGAAAGCAATATCCTTGACGGCATTATGGAAAGGGATTACCTGGTGACCTTTATGGGCAAACAGGTTCCATGCGTGGATAAGGGTTTTGCCACTCAGGAAGAGGTGGATGTAGTAATTCGTCCTGAGGATGTCAAGGTAGTCCCCCGGGAGGAGGGAATACTGGAGGGCGTTGTTCGTTCCGTTACTTTCAAGGGCGTTCATTATGAAATGATGATCCAAAGCGACGGCTATACCTGGATGGTGCATTCCACCCTCATGGCGCCGGAGAATACCACAGTGGGCCTGAATATTTTACCCGATGACATTCATATTATGAAAAAGAAGGTGACGGCATGAAAAGACAATGGCTGGCTTCACCTTACATCGTATGGATGGTTATCTTTATTGTAGTGCCAATGCTGCTGATTTTGTTTTACAGCATCACGGAGCAGACGGAAGACGGCCTGCAGTTGACTGCTGAACATTTCAGAAGGTTTATAGACCCTATATATATCAATGTACTAATAAGATCCCTGGCCCTGGCATTGGCGTGTACTGCCATCTGCCTGCTGCTGGGCTATCCCATGGCAGCCATACTGGCCAGCAGGGAGTACAGCAGGAAAAAGATCATGTATATGCTGATTGTTCTGCCTATGTGGATGAACTTCCTGCTTCGTACCTATGCCTGGCTCACCTTACTGGAGAGAAACGGTGTAATAAACACTGTATTATCTATACTTGGTCTGCCTTCCCTGGACATACTGTACACCAACGAGGCGGTGGTGCTGGGCATGGTTTATAACTTCCTTCCCTTTATGATTCTGCCAATCTACTCGGTGCTGTCCAAAATTGATCGGAGTGTTATTGAGGCGGCACAGGACCTGGGCGGCAACAACATTACCGTATTCAGGCGGGTTGTTTTTCCCCTCAGTCTGCCCGGTGTAATTTCCGGCATTACCATGGTGTTCATGCCGGCAGTTACCACCTTTGTAATCTCAAGGTTGCTGGGCGGCGGGCAGTTTACCCTCATAGGTAACCTTATAGAACAGCAATTCTTGTCCTCCGGGGACTGGGGCTTTGGCTCAGCATTGTCGGTAATAATGATGCTGATGATTTTGATCAGCATGGGCATTATGAACAAGTATGAACAGGAGAACGGGGGTGGTGCATTGTGGTGATGCGCTTTTTGAAAAAAACCTATGTATTCTTGATTTTTGCATTCCTGTATGCACCCATACTGGTGCTGATTGTGTTCTCCTTCAATGAGTCCAAGTCACGTGCCAATTGGGAGGGCTTTACTCTGAAATGGTATTATGAACTGTTTAAGGACAGGCATATTATGTCAGCCCTTTACTATACTTTATTAATCGCTGTTTTATCTTCTGCTATAGCTACCTTGATTGGAATTATAGCTTCCATCGGAATATTTCATATGAAGAAAGTTCCCCAGGGCGTGGTGCTGAACCTGAATTATATTCCCATATTGAATCCGGACATAGTAACGGGAATTTCCCTCATGGTGCTGTTTATTTTTATGAAGATGAACCTGGGCTTTGTTACCATGCTGCTGGCTCACATTACCTTCAACATCCCCTATGTGATATTGTCCATACTGCCCAAGCTGAAGCAGATGAACAAGCACTTATATGAGGCAGCGCTGGATTTGGGGGCAACCCCTGCAGAAGCTTTCCGGAAGGTTATTCTTCCGGAAATCATGCCCGGTGTTATTACCGGATTTCTGCTGGCTTTTACCCTGTCCCTGGATGATTTTGTAATCAGTTTTTTCACTACCGGTTCCGGCGTAACAAACCTGTCCATAGTGATATTTGGTATGGCCAGAAGGGGTATAAGTCCGAAAATCAATGCTTTGTCCACATTGATGTTTGTAAGTGTTCTGATACTTTTAATCATAGTCAATATTAGAATGTCAAAGGACAACCCGGAAAGGAGAGCTAGAATTGAGAGAAGTAAGGAAAACAGCCGCTATCTTCCTGACATTGGTCATGATATTTAGCCTGGCAGCCTGCGGAGGTGGCGGGGGATCACAAAAGAGCACCACATCCATTACGGTTTTCAACTGGGGTGACTATATAGATGAGTCGGTGCTTACAGATTTCGAAAAGGAATATGGAATCAAGGTTAACTATGACTATTTTTCCACAAATGAGGAAATGTATGTCAAGCTTAAGTCCGGCGGTACCGACTATGATGTGCTTTTTCCGTCGGATTATATGATTGCCCGGTTGATAAAGGAAGATATGCTTCATAAAATAGATATGAACAATATTCCCAACTTTGAACACATAGACGATAAGTTCAAGAATCTGAACTATGATCCCAATAACGAATACTCAGTGCCATATATGTGGGGAACGGTAGGTATTGCCTACAATACCACAATGGTGGATGAACCGGTGGACAGCTGGGACATCCTCTGGGACCCCAAATATGAGAATAATATTCTGATGTTGGACAGCCAAAGGGATTCCATTGCCGTTGCCTTGAAGAAGCTGGGTTATTCCCTGAATTCCAGGAATGAAGCTGAATTGGAGCAGGCCAAGCAGGAGCTGATCAGGCAGAAGCCATTGGTTTTGTCCTATGTGGGCGATGAGGTAAAGGATAAGATGGTGGGCGGAGAAGCAGCCCTGGCTGTAGTTTTTTCCGGCGAAGTTACAGCCATAAGATGGGAGAACGAGGATATTGATTATGTCATTCCAAAGGAAGGAAGCAACCTGTGGTTTGATGCTATGGTTATCCCGAAAACCAGTCAGAACAAGGAAGCTGCCGAGAAGTTTATCAACTTTTTAACTGACCCGGAAATTGCCTTGCGCAATGCTGAGTATGTAGGATACTCCATACCCAATACCACTGCCATAGCAATGCTGGATGAAGAGGTTCGCAATGATGAGGTTGCATACCCGGATTTGGATTCCCTGGATAATTGCGAGGTATTTGAGGACGTAAGCGATATCATTGAAATTTACAACCGGATTTGGGATGAGGTCAAAGCTGCTCAGTGAGGGAAATTACGTTAATGATATAACCTGAATTGTAAGAGTAAATATAAAAGTCCAATAAGGCTATACCTGCCTTATTGGACTTTTTGCTGTTCTACCTGATTATTCATTGCATCTTTATTTTGCTTCTTTATTAAAGATTATTATCATTTGTTACCTTTAACTGCTAAGCTCCTGATTCCAATCAGCCTTGGCTTTCCTTACATCTGGAAATATAGGATTGGATTTTTTCAGGATCATCCAGAACTTCAATACTTATATGATATGTTTTCGTTTCCCCCGGTTGCAGGTATCGGGCTGTGTTATTGTCCATGGCATATTTCAATCCCCAGAATCCGGCTGCGGAAGGCTCGACTCCCAGTGCATAATCGCCGGCTTTCATGCACTTCCATTGATTAAAGTAGGGTAAATCATCAATATTAAAGTGAACTGCTGCAGCAAGGCCGAGCTTGGAATTGTGCACAAGCCCGTAATGGAGTCCTTCTCCGCCGGTATGGACATAGCATTGTTCCGGCCTGCCGATTTCAGGCTCTTCAATATAGCTGTACAAATCCATGCCCTTCCGGGCTTCTTCATCATTTGCCTCCACCTTGTCGGTACTGAAATAAATCCTGCTGCCTGCATCCAGCAGCGGATATCCGAAATTGATATGATACAGATTCATCAATGGCGCCGGAGCGAAGTCCCGGTTTTCAAGGGTGTCATATATGTGTAGTACATTGGATTCGGTTTCCATCTTAATTTTTCTGCGCATGACAATGTATTCACCGAATACACAGGCTTCCTGTACTTCACCTCTTACCTGCAGGAAGATTTCATCGTTTTCACATATTTCTTCCTTATTTATATTGGTGCAGGGCATATTGGCAATAACACCGTGCAGGCCGTATTTTCTGCCTCCCATTTCTGAAGCGGCGCCGGAGTATGTAAGACCGCAGGTGGTAAGCAGACCCCCGTTGAATTGCTTGAGAAAGCCTCGTACGCCGCCATCATCCTGGAAAAAGGCCGGTGCGCTCAACCCCACTTTGTTTACCAACCCCAGGTTTATCCCCTTGTAGGAAAAGTAGGGGATGTCAAGACAACGGTCAGGCAGCAATGTTGCTTCAAGACCTCGGCCGTTTTTAAGCTGTATGGCACGCATTCCCTTTGCTCTTCCCTCATTGTAGGTAATATCCTGCATCCCGTATATGCCGGATAAATCACCTGCATATTTTCTGAGATTTTGCAGTTCACTTCTTTTCATATTTGTAACCTCCCATTATTTGATATGTAATGATTACTGTAATGAATACATTTCAATTGTACACATGAATTATTTGATTATCTGAAGGTTTTTATTCCCTATGGCAGACCATTATATTCTATATTGATTATATCAAAAGACGATGTGAATGCCTAACATTTACAATTTTTATATGGAAAGCGGATGTAAATGCATATATAATCATTATAGCAGGAACAATCATGGTTTTTCAAGTGACAACCATTCTGAATACTTGAGAAGGGAACTGTATATGGAAAAGATTATTAAGGTTTCAGGTCTGAAAAAATCCTATGGCTCCGTAAGAGCGGTAAAGGGAATCGACTTTTATGTGGACAGGGGCTCCTTATTTGCTTTTCTGGGTCCCAACGGTGCAGGAAAATCCACCACCATTAATATGCTTGGCACTTTGTTGGAGCCGGACGAGGGTGAGGTCATCATAGATGGATTTACACTGGGCAAAGAGGATGAAAAGATCCGTTCTGTTATCGGTATGGTTTTTCAGGACCATGTACTGGATGATTTGCTTACGGTAAGGGAAAACATGACTATTCGGGGAAGCTTCTATCACTCCAATAAAAAGGAATTGAGAGCTGCAGTAGATTATGCCGTACAGAGCACGGGAGTAACCTCATATCAGAACCGTCCCTATGGCAAATTATCGGGAGGCCAGAAAAGACGGTCCGACATTGCCCGTGCTCTTGTCAACACACCGAAAATTCTTTTTCTGGATGAACCTACAACAGGGCTTGATCCACAGACTCGGCAGAATGTATGGGAAGCAATTGAGCAATTACGTAAAGAAAAAAACATGACAATCTTTCTTACCACCCATTATATGGAGGAAGCAGCCAAGGCAGATTATGTTATCGTAATTGACGATGGGCTCATTGCCGCTAAAGGCACTCCTGCCCAATTAAGGGAGCGGTTCAGCACGGATCATCTCATTATGCACACGGATCATAAGGATGAAGTTATGCAGACCCTGACCGCTATGGGCAGGCCTTGCCGGGTACAGAATGATACGGTTATTGTGCGGCTGGAATCCACAATGCAGGCTCTGCCCTTGCTGGAGCAATGCAGGGACAGCATACGGGGGTTCCAGGTGATAGAAGGCAATATGGATGATGCCTTTATTCAAATAACCGGAAAGGAGATAAGAGAATGAGATACCTGATAAAGCGTAATTTGTTGATATTCTTTCGTGACAAGAGCAGTGTATTCTTTTCTCTTTTGGCGGTGTTTATCATAATCGGTCTATATATACTGTTTTTAGGTGACATGATCGTACAAGGCATGGGGGATATGCCGGGTGCACGGTTTCTCATGGACAGCTGGATAATGTCAGGTTTATTGGCGGTTACTCCCATAACAACATCCCTTGGAGCCATGGGTACAATTATTGTGGACAGAAAATACGGTCAATACAGGGATTTTGCCGTGTCTCCGCTGAAAAGAAGCACCATAACGGGGGGATATGTAATCAGCGGGTTTTTAATCAGCTTGATTCTGACCCTGATAACATTTGTACTGGCCGAATTTTACATTGTTGCTTATGGAGGGGAGTTCCTGTCCATCCGGGCAGCATTGAAGGTTTTGGGGATGATTCTTTTTACCACTGCTTTTGCCAGCATTATGATGTTTTACATAGTATCCTGGTTTAAAAGTGTCAATGCTTATTCAGCCGCCAGTACCATAACCGGAACCCTGATCGGATTTCTGACAGGAATCTATATTCCCATCGGGAACCTGCCGGGAGCGGTACAAACAGCAATCAGGCTTTTCCCGCCTTCCCATTCGGCAGTGCTGTTTCGTAAAATTATGATGGAACAGGCGGAGAAGATTACCTTTGCAGGTGCTCCACAGCAAGCGTTGGAAGGTTTCCGTCTGCAAATGGGAATTGCCTTTAAGGTGGGAGATACCATATTAAGCTCCCATGGCAGCTTTTTATATGTTCTGCTTTTCATGGTACTGTTCTTTGTTCTGTCTCTTTTTAAAATTGCAAAGAAGGAAATATAGGGCTTGGCAAGGCATCCCCGTTCTGAAACCGGCCGCCGTCGTCCGGACTAAAGTTGAATATAAATGTCGTTTACGGTTATCCATTTGCCGTCTGCGTATGCGGAAGTATAGGTTTTCTCCAGATAGGGCAACAGTGTTATATTGCGTAATACCCTGCATTGCACCTGATTATTGGACCACTTTGGAGGATCAAAGAGCATAATTGTTGCTTCCCCCTTTGCAGCCTTTTTATTGTATTCTGCTGCCACCAGCTCAGTTTTGCTTCCGAAAAACGCAGTATATCCATTGGAGGAACACCATTCACTTATCCGGCCTTCCAGATAGGCGGTATCCGGCAGTCCAAGCAATGACAAGTCTACTCCGATATATTTCACACCTTTATTGGGCTTGCTATCTTTAAAGAATGCTTCAAATATCGAGTAAAAGGCATCTGCTTTGTTTTTTTCAGTAAGGGAGGTATCTGCCAAAGCATTTCCTTCTGAGTCAAAAGCCACTCCGTACTGAGCTGAATAGGCATTCATCTTGGATATTATTCGCTTTGCTTCCTTTCCTGTGGCAATAGTTGGCCGGTAGTCGTTTTTTGAGTTTACCGAGGATATGGAGCATGGGATAAACCTTACATTATTATCCTCCTGCAGCTTTCCATCAACAAAGGTGAATGTCTGCTGAAAAATGCCGGAGTCCTTATCCTCCGGATTCTTGCTCCCTCCATAACAGAAGTTTCCAAGGGAATATGCTATATATTTTCCCTTGTTTTTGTTAATTCCCGAAAGTACATGGGCATGGTTACCGATTACCAGGTCATATCCCCAGTCTATGCATTTGTTGCCAAGCTCTATTTGATAATCGTCAACGTGAGAGATTTTCCCGCCCAGGGAGCTGCCCCAGTGAATACAGGCCAGGACCAAATCGGCACCCTGTTGGCGCAGCCTGGTAATACCGTCTTCCAGCCATACTTCAACAAACCTGCTGTCATAGAGTTCGTTTACGGATACAAAACCTATTTTTATCCCTTTGGTTTCGTACATGCCAAATATTCCATCACAGGCGTAAGCGATGCCTGCATTCGTCAATAGTTCAACGGTATCCTCATAGCCGGATTGCCCATAATCATAGGTATGATTATTGGAAAAGGATACGGCTTCAATTGAGCCTTCAGTCAAAATGTCAACATATTCCGGTCTGCCCCTGTGATTGTATAACTTTGACTGCCTGTCCTTTGATGAAGTAAGCGGGCCTTCCAGGTTAATAATTGAAAAGTCATCCTTTGACAGGATGTCTAATACATTTTTAAAAAAGTAGGATTTCCCCTTGCTGTCGTAAACCGCATCAAAGGAATCCTCATAGGACATGGTATAATTGATACCAAGGGTGCAATCTCCTGCAGCTGAAATTGTAACACTGACAACCTCGGGCTGTTTAACTGTGCCGGCCTTGCTGTTTGTTGACGGCAAAATATCCGTATTTGGATCAGGCTCAGCTATTTCCGGATTTTTATCCTGATTTGGAGGGATGGTTTCTGTATTGTTTTCAGCCGGAGAGATACCGGTACCTCTTTCCTGGGCACAGCCTGTAAGCATGTTAATGAGCACTAAAAATACGGAAAGAATGAGCGCTGCCGTTCCCAATTTCCTTGAAATAGCCTTTAATTTCATTATAAACTCTCCTTAAACAGTCCAGTATTTCGTCATTAAATGCCATCTTTCATAATAGACATTATTTTCCTTAACATCAATAATTAGATTATAAAGCGGACATTCTGAAAATATACCGGATAATGGCACAAGGGCTTTACCGGTTTTCTTTGGATGAAGGTTGACAAGAAGGCTGCAACGATGTTATATTATATCTGTTGCCAAAAATAAATATCATGTGGAGAGATGGCCGAGTTGGACGAAGGCGCACGATTGGAAATCGTGTATACGTTAACAGCGTATCGAGGGTTCGAATCCCTCTTTCTCCGCCAAGCATGCGGCTTCCAGGGTTTTCCTGGAAGCCCGCTTTCATTTTAACGGTTACTGATTGTGATATTATTGTGCATCTTCTTTACGAACGTGTGACCTTTCTTGTTTTGCGTCAGGCAAGAAGTAGGTGTAAATTTGCAGACAATAAGCAATAAAAAGGAAGGGCATCCAGGTTGACCCTTCTCATGGTAATAGCTGCCAAGAACATAACAAATGCCGGTGGAGCAGGTAGTTTTGCTGTGTATCAAATTAAATTTTAGACGATACTCTACATTTTGCTGCCGGCAGCATCAATCTCCTGCAAGGGGACGATAATATTCTCATAAAGTAAAGATTTCGCAAGGGATGCATCCCTATTAATAATAGCGTTAATTATGTTGATATGTGTTTGGTAAATCTGATCCCCGCGATTGAGGAAAGCTTTTTTCTTGTTGGTCAATGCCCTTAAATTAGCTAATGGCATTTTTTCTATTAATTCAAGCAAACGTTTCATTTTACTGTACACAATAATCTGTCGATGAAACTCATTATCATGGTTAATACTTTCAAAAATACTCTGTTCAGAACCCAACGAAGCACGAAATTCTTCGTTAATATTGTTAAGCACAGCAACTTCCCTGGAAGTAATGCCAATTTCGCAGATACGATCGACTGCAAGAGATTCCAGTGAAAAACGAATAAGCGAATACTCGAAATAATCCTCGTTGCTTATCTGGTGGACATATACACCCCTGCGCGGTTTGATTTTGACAAGCCCGGCTTTTTCAAGGTTTAAAAATGCCTCCCGGACAGGTGAAATACTGACTCCCAACTCGGAGGCAATGCTTTTGTAGAGCAGCCTTTCATTGGGCTGGAATTCTCCTGCAATAATACGCTCCTTAAGGATTTCATATACTTGTTCACTACATCTTTTGTTAATTCTTCTCTTATCCATGACCTCAATATATAATATTTCTGATAAAATATCAATACTTTTATTTTTTATATAAAATAAAATATATTTTCTAAAATACAATTTAAAATAATTAAAAGG
>DUOI01000089.1 GCA_012838915.1 Clostridiales bacterium | reverse complement strand
TCCGCCAGGTTTTCATTGGTCTGCCAGGGTGAGCCCACCATGAAACCGGTGCCGGTCTGAAATCCGATTTCCTTTAAGGACTTAAGACAGGCCTTCCGGTTTTCCAGGGTCTGGTACTCTGGGTGCAGTTTGCTGTAGTGGTTTTCATCTGCCGTTTCATGGCGCAGCAGGTATCTGTCCGCCCCGGCATCAAAAAGCCGCTGATATGATTCCCTGCTCCTCTCCCCCAAAGACAGGGTAACTGCACAATCCGGGTACCTCCCCTTTACTGCATTTATGATATCGGTCAGGATATCATCGTTATAATAGGGGTCTTCACCGCCCTGCAGGACGAAAGTCCGAAAACCCAGGTCATAACCCTTGTCACAGCAGGTCATGATATCTGTTTTGTTTAGCCGGTAACGCTGAGCATACCGGTTGGATTTACGAATTCCACAATAATAACAGTCATTTTTGCAATAGTTGGAGATTTCAATCAGGCCCCGGATAAAAATCCGATTCCCAAAATTTTTTACTGCTGCCTTCCTTGCTTTTTCAAAGGCATATTGGGAAAGGGAATCTGAGATATTGTCAAGCAGCAGGATAAATTCTTCCTTTTCCAGCTTTCGGTTTGCCTCCAGCTTGTCTATGACTGAATATAAATAAGGCATGCTTCCTCCGTTTTGCTTCATTCATACTTTTTTTGCCAGGTAATCCCGTCTCATCGAATCATTGGGTACTTCCCCTTGCTCCTTGCATTCCGGCTCTAGCACCGTCTTTTGGTTGTCGTCAGGAAATTTTGGAATACATGGTTTGCACACTGACATGGGGCAGCATCCCGATTTTGCCTGCCAAAGCGTTGATTACGGTTTCCGGAGCATCCATTACAATGCTGATTACCGCCGTTTCTTCCTTGGCATTGGGAATCCCCATCCTTCCGATGATATATTCACCATATTCATGTAATAATGCATTAAGTTGAGGTGTGGACTCCTTGTTTTCCACGAAAATCCCAAGCAGAGCGATCCTGGTTTTCAATCCTTGCCACCTTCCTTCCGCCGTTTAATACACAACAAAAGTCCCTGTGCTGAAAACACAGGGACAGGTATAATGAAAAAGGTATGAATGAGGGCATATGAAGGAAGCATTCCTTTTGCCCGTCATTTTGAAACCGTTCTGTCGCCTTCTTGCTCGGGACTAACCCTCACCTTCAGCACGATTTGATTGATATTTATTTAACTAATTAAAGTATAGCATATGGTATACAAAAGTGCAATAGAGTAAAAAGATTGTACGCTCAATTTGATTTCTGCAGGCTGTTTAGAATATCTTCCTCGTAGATCGGCGTATCCCAGGTAAAATGTCCGTCATCCCAGGGTTTCCCTTCTACGGTAACCAGTACCCCGTCTACCGACTCGAACTGGGCTGCTGTAAAAACCAGAGCCTGCATGGTTATAACACCACCCAGGGTGCCGCCCGGATGATCTGAAATTACAGCCTTATTGAAATCAATAACAGCAACCCGGTCATTGATGATAACCTTGTTTACCACCGAAGCAGCCGGAATTACAGGACCTAGGTTTTTCTCTCCAGGCAGGGGGCCTTTAATCAGTTCATTTAATGCAGCCCTCAGAATACCTGACGTTGCAGGTACTTTCCTGATTACAGGCGTAACAAATCCATATGGTCCCGGCTTGCCCTCTGCTGCCAGAGAACGATCGGCAAAGAAAAGCCTGATCTCCATCTGGATAGATTCGGAATTCAGCTCTTTTTCCGGAATACCTGAATTTTCCCTATCCGGCTTCTCAGAATTCGGAATGAAGGTGTTAACGGTTAACACGATAACTTCGTCGGCTGTGTTGACATCATCGGCGCCAGATTCACCGTTGTTTTCAATCGGGTCTGTGAACTCCAAGGCATTGACAATGGATTTACCATTGTCGTTGAAAACACCGGCCTCATCAGAAACATTATCACTTGATTCATCGGATTTTTCCGAAACAGAATCGAGTGACTTCAGGCAATCACTGAAACTGCAGGATGCCATTAAAAGAGCCGTTAAAATAATAATCCATATCCTGCCCATCGGTTTAATCAAAATCAGCACCTCTTTTTTGGCGTGGAAACTCATAATCCTTCACCTAATTATATGCAAAAAAGGCTGCTGAAATTAGTATATTCCTGATATTTACGGATTTCAGGCAGCAAGGTTACCATACATTCCAGTGATTCACAAACATATAGGCATACATTCCAAGAAAGACTGACAGGCCGATGGTCAGAATTGTGTCCAGCCAGGGTTTTTTCCCAATGACCGCCAATGCCATGGGTATGGGAAACAAGGTCAGAAGATACCTGGGCCCGCTCAGCAGCCAGGTGGCGCCTATGGCGATAACATAATATGCCATAAAATATGCGGTATAGCTGGGCCGCAGCTTCCTTACCGCTATTAGCATAATGATAAGACCGGCGAAGATGCAAAAGAGGTTTGGAAGCCACAGCGCCAATAAGTCATGATAATTCTGCCCCTGTATGCAGCCCATGGCATAATCGATCTGATAAGCCGTGGTATTGAAAAAGAAGCTGATGGATTGATGCCAATGTTCTTTCTGATATATCAAAAATTGAAATGGATTGCCTGAAACCTGATAATTTATCAGCAGATAGCTGCCGAATCCAAAGGGTATAAATATCAGATTTCCGTATTTGGCAGCCCAACTTAATTTTTTGTCTCTGCCATGGCAGGATACAGACGGCATGGTTTCCGCTTCATCTGCTATCATCTCATACAGCGCGGGAATAAAAAGTACCAGGCCCAAAGAACGGGTAAAAGCTGCCGCCCCTCCCGTGATACAGGCATAAAACCATTCCTTTTTTCGCAGAAAATAGATACAGCAAACGCTGAGAAGCAGAAACATACTCTCGCTCATGGGAGCTGCAAAGAAAAATGCACCTGGAAGGATGCAAAGGTACTTCAGAACACGAAGTGCATGCCGATGACTATGATCCAGCCTTACAAGGAGATAAGCAATCGTACCGGCTCCTGCAAAGCATAAACCTGAAACAATCATGCCGGAATAAAGGACATTTCCAACCAGGATGTTCACGATACGGGTCATCAGGGGGTAGCCCGG
>DUOI01000088.1 GCA_012838915.1 Clostridiales bacterium | reverse complement strand
CTGCGAATGCTAAATTATCGTTATTAGCGTTTGTGTTTAAGTTCCAGGTTTTTACGCGGCCCCGGAGTCCGCGACTCGCTTCTCCCACCTCTATTATCCCCGTCGAAACCAGTACGCCCCCATGAACTTGATACCAGGCACTGGATACTAATGCTGAATAACAGATATAGTTGCTTGTTAACAGACAGCGCTAGGCTTTCTGGTGCTCACGGAAAGCGCGCTCCATGCTGCGCTGGGCATCGCGCTTTGCCGCATCGCTGCGCTTGTCGTACAGCTTTTTGCCTTTGGCAACTGCAAGCTGTACCTTGACCAAACCTCGCGTCAGATAAAGCTGAAGAGGTACCAGGGAATAACCTTTCTGCTGAATGTAGCCGGCAAGCTTGTTGATTTCTCTCCGGTTGAGCAACAGCTTGCGATCCCGCATGGGGTTACTGTTAAATATATTTCCCTTCTCGTAGGGGCTTATATGCATATTATGCAAATATACTTCACCCTGTTTTACATCGGCATAGCTGTCCTTCAGGTTTACCTTGCCAAGACGAATGGACTTCACCTCGGTGCCGGTTAAAACAATGCCGGCTTCATAGGTTTCTTCGATAAAATAGTCATGGCGTGCTTTTCTATTCTTAGCTATTACCTTTACCTCATTACTTGCCACGTAAAACAGCACCTACTTCGATAAAATAACCCTATTTGTGTTTAGTGGAACAAATAGGGCCGCATCAGTATGGTCGATGACATTGATAATATATCACAACAGCTGTAATATGTCAATCTATATCACCTGCTAAAACCTGTCAGGCCGGTACAAAATCTATATTCCTTGACGGAATATCCACATTGGTTACCCGAATCCTGATAGTATCCCCCAGTCGATATATTTTTCTGGTGCGTTCCCCTATCGGGCAATAGTGCTTTTCATTATATACATAATAATCATCATCCAGGGCTGTCATGCGTACCAGGCCTTCCACCGTATTAGCCAGTTCCACAAAGATGCCGTAATTGGTGACGCCGGAAATAATGCCGTCAAACTCCATGCCAATCTTATCCAGCATATATTCAGCTTTCTTAAGGTCATCGGTCTCCCGCTCTGCTTCATCCGCCAGTCTTTCCCTTTGAGAACAATGATCCGCCATACCAGGCAGTACACCTTCCAGATACTCTGTCCTTTCCTTGTCCAGACCGCCCTTTAAAAAATCCTTTATGATTCGATGGATAATAAGATCAGGATAGCGCCGGATAGGAGCGGTAAAATGGCAATAGAACCTTGCCGCCAAACCGAAATGTCCGGCGTTTTCGCTGCTGTATCGGGCTTTTTTCAGGGAACGCAGCATTACCGTACTGATGATACCCTCTTCCCTGCTGCCCTTGATTTTTTCCAGCAGATTCTGCAGGGTCTTAGGGTGAATTTCGCCGCCAATTCCTTTCAAATGATAGCCGAAGTTATGAATAAACTCGTTGAATTCAAGCAGCTTTTCCACCTCAGGCTCTTCATGAATGCGGTATACAAAAGGAGTTTCATTCCAGGTCATGAATTCGGCAACTGTTTCATTGCACACCAGCATGAATTCCTCTATTATTCGGTTGGAGATTCCGCGCTCATAGGGCATAACGTCTATGGGCCTTCCCTTAAGGTCTAAAGTAATTCTGGTTTCATCCAGGTCAAAGTCGATGCTTCCCCTGCGCATTCTTTTGTTTCTCAGAATTTCTGCCAGTGCTTCCATATTGCGCAGGTCATCAATGTAATCGCTGTAACGTTCAATCAGTTCCGCATCATTTTTCTCCAGTATCCTGGTTACATCTTCATAAACCATACGCTGACTGGAACGAATCACACTTTCCTCTATTGTGTGGTTGACCACCGTTCCCCTGGCATCAATCTCCATAATGACTGAAAAGGCAAGCCTGTCCTCATTGGGATTGAGGCTGCAAACACCATTGGACAATTCCCTTGGCAGCATGGGAATCACACGGTCTACCAGGTATACACTGGTCCCCCTTGCATATGCCTCCCGGTCGATTGCTCCGTTCTCCTTAACATAATAGCTGACATCAGCAATATGGACTCCCAAAACAAAGTTGCCCTTTTTATTCTTCTCAATGGAAATGCCGTCGTCCAAATCCTTCGCATCGGCTCCGTCTATGGTTATAACCCGAAGATTGCGCAAATCCTTTCGTTTTTTAATTTCTTCCTCGGGAATGGTTTGTGGAATCTTTCCTGCAGACTGCAGCACTTGCTCCGGGAATTCCTCCGGCAGGTTGAACTGTCGGATAATGGACAGGATATCCGTACCCACATCGTCCTTGTGACCCAGCACTTCTATGATACGCCCCTCCGGGTTGCGGCGCTTCTGCGGCCATCTTACTATTTCTGCTACAACCTTGTATCCATTCTTGACGTCTTTTATTTCATCTTTGGGCACGAAGATGTCCTGATAAATTCTTCTGTCATCAGGAACCACATATCCGAAGTTCTTATCCTTTTCAAAAGTGCCTACCACGGTTTTATTTGCTCTATCCAGAATCCGGACTACTTCGCCTTCTTTGGAGCGTCCGTTGCTTTTCAGCAGACGGATTAAAATTCGATCATTGTGCATAGCACCGTTCAGGTTTTCTGCCGATATAAAAACATCTTCCTCACCTTTGTCCGGGATAAAAAAACCGAAGCCTTTGGCATTTCCCTGCAGGCGCCCTGTTAAATACCCCAAATCCTCAGGAAGAGCGTATTTCTTCTTCTTGGTTTGAACCAGCCGGCCTTCCCGCACCATCTGGTTCAGGACTTCATGAAGCTTGCTTTCCTCTTCAGGAGTCAGCTCCAGCCGCTCTGTCAATTGGTCTTCAAATAAGGGTATTACATCATCCGAAGATAATAAATTAATTACCTTCTGTTTAATTTTTTCCATTCCTGTTTATCCGGTACCTCCTTAGTATTCATCTCGAAATCTTTATCTCAAATTATTCCGGTCATCAACCTGTATTGCAAACAAAAAACAAGGCAGTCATAACACTATGTTAACCACCTTGGTCATATACTAAACAGTTTGCAAAGAACATTAAATTATAAAAGTAATCAAAAATTGCAATCGCCCATCAATATTTTTTCATTCACATAAAAATACAGCAGCAGGAAAGCCCCGCTGCTGTATTCGGCTTATTGTAATACCGCCATTAAAACAGCGATTATGAAAAAGGCAGCAGCTGAAACCTTTGTTAAAAATTCAAGTTTCCCTTCAAAGCTTTTTGCCTTGTTCTTACCAAAAAATGTTTCGGCCCCGCCTGATATACTGCCTGACAAGCCTGCACTCTTGCCTGACTGTAACAGCACAACGGCGATTAAAAACAATTCCGCAATAACGAGGATAATTGTTAAAATAATCCTAAATGCTCCCATGGGTATTTCCCTCCTTATGTATCACCATAAGTATTCTAACACGCAAGACAAGGGAAAGCAAGGAAAAATGATTATTTATTCTTCAGATTAAACCATGCATTCAAGCCTGGATACTGTGCCAAATCCCCCAGTTCTTCTTCAATTCGAAGCAATTGGTTGTACTTGGCTACACGGTCGGTTCTGGAAGGAGCACCTGTCTTAATCTGGCCTGCGTTCATTGCAACAACCAAATCAGCAATGGTAGTGTCTTCGGTTTCACCGGAGCGGTGGGATACCACAGCGGTATAGCCTGCACGGTTAGCCATCTGAATAGCATCCAGGGTTTCGGTCAGGGTGCCGATTTGATTTACCTTAATCAGTATGGAGTTGGCAGTTTGGGTTTCAATGCCCTTAGCCAGTCTCTCTGTGTTGGTTACAAACAGGTCATCTCCTACTAATTGTATACGGCTGCCCAGCCTCTCGGTCAGCAGTTTCCAGCCATCCCAGTCTTCTTCAGCCAGGCCGTCTTCCAGGGAGATGATGGGATATTTATCAACCAATCCTACATAATAGTCAACCATCTCTTCCGGCGTACGAACAACTCCTTCACCGGGGAAGTGGTACTTACCGTCTTCCTTGTAAAGCTCTGTAGCAGCAGCGTCAATAGCGATACGGATATCATCGCCCGGTTTGTAGCCGGCCTTTTCCACTGCCTCCAGAATAACCTCTATGGCTTCTTCGTTGGTCTTCAAGTCCGGGGCAAAGCCGCCTTCGTCACCAACAGCCGTACTATAACCTTTACCCTTCAGTACGGATTTCAGGTTATGATAAATCTCAGCGCACATTCTCAAAGCTTCACGGAAGCTTTCCGCCCCAACAGGCATAACCATAAATTCCTGAATATCAACGGTATTGTCAGCATGAGCACCGCCGTTCAGAATGTTCATCATGGGTACGGGAAGAACCTTGGCATTCACTCCGCCGATATACTGATACAGGGGGATGTCCAGTTGTTCTGCTGCTGCCTTGGCAACCGCCATGGAAACACCTAAAATAGCGTTGGCACCTAATTTCCCCTTGTTATGGGTACCATCCAGCTCAATCATCAACTTATCAATTCCAATCTGATCCAGCGCATT
>DUOI01000087.1 GCA_012838915.1 Clostridiales bacterium | reverse complement strand
TGAGAAAAACTGATCTGCTTATCTGTGACGAATGGGGATATGTTCCCTTTGAGAAAGATGGATCACAGCTGCTGTTTCAGGTCATTTCCGAATGCTATGAGAAAAGGAGCGTGATAATCACAACAAACCTGGAATTCAGTAAATGGAACGGCATCTTCTATGATGAAAAGCTGACAAGTGCAATTATTGATAGGTTGGTTCATCACAGCCATTTGCTAGTTTTTCAGGGACAAAGCTATAGGCTGACTCATTCTACCATGAAATCCCAATAATGGGACAGGGGTGCTCGGAAAATTAAGTTCCGCACTGCTCGGATTTATACTTGCCAAAAACATTAATTGCTGTTTTTATGGTATACTAAAATGGATGATTGGCTGAGTAGAGTCAGAATCATGTTTTGTGTTCATAATAGGGAGATGGTATTAATGTTTTTTATATTCGGTATATCCAACGGTCATAAGGAATTAGAGCATCATCAGTCCATGGTATGCCATGTATGCGGTAGATACGGAAGATACCAGGTTTTTATGGAATACATGTTTTTCAGCCTGTTTTTCATTCCAGTCTTTAAGTGGAATAAAACCTATTATGTTCAGACCAGTTGCTGCGGAACTTTGTACACCATTGACAATGAACTGGGCAAACGTATAGCAAGGGGCGAAGGTGTGACATTGCAGAAAGAGGACTTAATTCTTGTTAAAAGCGGTCGTTATGACAGCATGAAAAAATGTAACCGTTGTGGATACACTACAAGTGAGGATTTTCAATATTGTCCAAAATGTGCCCAACCATTGAATTGACGATATTGGATTTATTTTAAAATAAACTGTCATATAAAAAACTTGATTTGAATGCCGTATTATATATTTCCCAGGGGAGTGAGCGTCAACCAAAATACCGTTCAGGACACTTCACAAAAGATAGATATTTCTAATAAATATGCAGTATCCTTTTTTACAGTTATCCATTGGTTATGAGCAATTCACTGATCGCCCCTCTTTCATTCCCTCTTGAATTTATTGCTCTTGAAGCAAACACCTTGTAAATATTGAATCCTTTGTAGAGATCTTCAAAAAAGGTATCTTTTGGATCTGTGTTAGTGGGGTCTGAATTGCTCAGCATTAATGAAGCCCCGATTTTATTATTTAGAAGTCTATACCAATTAGCTAATCTCCTTTGGCTTTCATCATTAAAAGGAGACTTCTGGTACGAATTGAAACTTGAGGTATCACTTAAAGGCCTATACGGTGGATCCATATATACAAATGTGTTTTCATCAATATAGTCTGTCAATTGCTCAAAATCAACGTTTAGTAGGATTACCCCTTGTAAAGACCGGCTTACATTAAGCAGATTTATTTTATCGCAAATAGTCGGCGACTTGTATTTGCCAAATGGAACATTGAAGCCTCCTTTGGAATTTAATCTATATAAACCGTTATAACAGGTTTTGTTCAAAAAAATCATATGCGAAGCTACATCTACCTCATTTACGGTCGGGTTTTTCAAGTTTATACTATGTTTATTGTTATTAAACTGCTCCCTTATTTCATAGTACATTTTTTGTTTATTTTCCATGGTTAAGCTTGAATACCTTTCTTCCAATCGTTCAAGCTTAAGAATGAGCTCATCAACACTATCCCGAATCACCTTGTATGTAAGTATCAATTCTTCATTAATGTCATTTAGTACTATTTGTTCAAATGAGAAACTTTTGGAAACCTCGAAAAAGACAGCCCCGCCACCTGTAAATGGTTCAACATACTTTGTTAGTTTCCCTTTTTTTAATTTATCAGGGAAATACTCCTTTATTTGACTTAATAGTTGAGACTTTCCACCTGCCCATTTAAGAAACGGTCGAGCATTATTGTTTACCACATTGATGTCCTCCTTCGGATGCATTATCATATATTATAGAGCATATTTGATTCTATTTGTAGCCTTCTGCTTGATAAATTAAAATATTCTTTGTCTGCTTCAATTCCTATAAAATTCCGTTTATACCTTATAGCAGCTACACCGGTAGTTCCTGAGCCACAGAAAGGATCCAACACTGTATCACCTTCATTGGATGAAGCAAGGATACATCTTGATATGAGAGAAAGCGGTTTTTGTGTAGGATGATAACCTTCAGCTTTTTCTCTTTTGGGTGTTGTAGGTATTTCCCAAATACTTCTCATTTGTTTGCCGCCGTTTAATTCTTTCATAAGATTATAATTAAAAGTATGTTTTGCTCTCTTGTCCTTCTTTGCCCATAACAATAATTCGTGACTAGCAGTAAAGCATCTACATCCCATATTAGGAGCAGCGTTTGGCTTATACCATACTATTTCATTTAGTATATAATAACCCATTTCATACAAAGCACAAGCTATTGAGTGGATTATATGATAAGTACCCGAAACCCATATTGTACCATTGTCATCTAATACCTTATCGCATAAAGTAAGCCACTCAACATTAAATCTGTGATCATTACTGAACCCTGAAGATCTGTCCCATATCCCTTTGTTGACACTGGCTACTTTGCCTGATTTACATGTTATGCCATCATTACTAAGCTTATATGGAGGATCGGCAAAAATGAGGTTAATAGACTTTTCCGGTATAGTGTTTAAAACTGATAGACAATCATCATTATATAGTTTGTAACTACTTTTTATATTTGCCATTCAGACACCTCCCAGAGATAATTATAACATAGTTTCACTATAAGTGAAACTATGCATTAGGGAATATATAGTAATATTACCATAGAGGTGAAATGTTGTGGGCACTAAACACTCTGATAAGTATAAAAAAATAGGAAATAGAATTAAATTCTATAGAAATAAAAACAAGCTTTCACAGGCAGAACTGGCAATCAAAGCCGGCATCAGTAAAAGTTATTTGAGCAAAATTGAAGCTGAGAATTGTGATAAGTCATTTTCATTAGAAGTGCTCTTTGACATAGCAGATGCACTGGAAATACCTATTATAAAACTTCTGGAGTAAGTGAAATCACAGATTTTAGTTATTGATTCTTGTATTGATAATTATAAAGGCAAAATATAAAAGGAGACTAATTCTATGAGCAGACAAATTAAACGTTTCACTGACGGTAGTGTTCTAGAATACGCACGAGGTAGTTTTGATGATTGGTGCATATACCTTACAAGTCCAAACGGTCGAAGATATGCTCCCAAGGATGTTGAATATTTTACTTTTCTGTTTAACAAGGCTGAGAAATATGACGGCAAAACTATCTATGCAGACTTTGTAAGTATTTACAATATGACAGGCAGAGACTTAGACGAAAATGTATTAAGTTACATAGACAGCATATGTTCTAAGTATGATGATGATAGTCATGACTTTAATATCTGGTTTACGGTTCTATATGCAGCAATGATTGCAGAAGAGAATAAAGCATATACAAAACTTGGGAAAAGGATAAAGAGATTGGGTATCCATCAGGTACTTATTGAAAACATAGCGCCTGTAATTGCAGCCAATAGCAGCAAAAACGTTCCCTGGAGACAATTAGATGCTGAATGTGCAAGTCGGAATTTTTAAACTGATTAACTATCTAAAAACTTTAAGGCGGAGCTATGAGGTTCTATGCCAAAGAAAGGGTTGCAATCAAAATGATTGCACCGATAGTAAGAAAACCGCTAGGTTAATGCCTTGCCCTCGCTCAACTTAACCGGATTAAAAAGAATAAAGGAAAAAGTAGAAAATACCGGAAATGAGCTGTATTTATGATAGCGACCGCTTAAATAATTTGGGGGAAAACAAAATGAAATCCGTAAAAGACATGCTTGAAGAAGTTATGCATGAGTTGGGTATTAACGAAAACATTAATTCTGATGAAATCAAAACTGCTCGAGTTTTTTTGGATAAGTTAAATAAGTACTTATACCAAAAAAGTAATACAGGTTACATATCAGAATTCCATGAGTACTGGAAGGATGCACACAAAAAAATATTGAACATGAAAGTTAACAAGATTCAAGCCAGGCGAATAGCGCTCAAGTTTGAAGAAGTGTTTGCAAACAGAGAATTATACAGCAGTATTCAGATTTCGCCTTCAATAAATCGTGATGGTCTTAACGCTAAGAATATTGCAAATATCCGGTTCTTTACTGCTATTCAAGATTTTAAGATTGATATCTATAAAAAGGGAAGAGATCCATTTCAAGAATTTCATAAACACCCTGAATGGTTTAACGCAAAAGATATAACATCAAATCCTAAAATAATACATGACTTCTTGGTTTATTTAGAGGCAACTGGTTCACAAGGTGATAAACGTGAAAAATGGATGCTAAATGCTGCACAATTTTTAATTGATTTTTATAATGGTGAAGCATTTGATATTTACAGTAAATGTAATAATGATGTTGAAGAAGTCAGAAATCATCTAGCTGACAGATCACAAATCGGATACAGTAGAAAAAAAGCCGACATGTTTTTACGAGACATGATTGATTGGGGGGTGTGGAAACCGGGAAAAAACATAGAAAAACTAAATGTAGCCAGCGATGCTAATACTATGAGGGTTGCACTTAGATCAGGTTTATTGGAATTACCCTTTCCTTTGCTGGCAAGCTATTTAGACGTATATTGTTATCAATACAGCTACACTGACATAATGACACAAGAAGCATGGAGAACAGTCTGGACTACATGGATAACAATTGAAAATAATCATTGTCCTCCTTCTCCCGCATCAATGGATTACTTAATTTATAAATCCATAGGGAAATCAAACTGTGCAAATAGCGAAAGCAGGCGCAAGTGCAGTACATGCATTCTAAACGATATTTGTCCTACTGAAAAACGAAATCTAAAAGGACCAAAATCAATATCTATTTATGGAATGACCGGTTGGGAGAGCGGTAAAACCGATTCAGGTGGTGGCGGAGGAATAATGTCATAGAAGCAGATATCTTGATTATTTTCAACCACTTTTTCAAGAACGAAAACCGCCTGAAATCTTGATTTCAAGCGGTTCTCATTGGCCCGGGCAAGAGGATGTGAACTTCCAGCCTCTTGAATCTCGTTCAAGTCGGTCGTTATTACGGTATGAAAAAATGTAACCGTTGTGGATACACTACAAGTGAGGATTTTCAATATTGTCCAAAATGTAATTACCCATTGAGCTGATGGTATTGGATTTATTTTGAAAAAAACTTTCAAACAAAAAACTTGATTTTTAATACCGGAAAATATGTCTGAGGTAATGAGGGTAATGTAAAAATATTACTTATCCAGGAAGGTGAAAATTATGGGAAATATTTATGCATATTATGCCTTGCCGCATCCCCCCATTATAATACCGGAAGTCGGCAGGGGGGAGGAGACAGCTATACAGGAGACAATAGATGCTTTTTACCAGGTTTCCAATGAAGTCGCAGATTTGAAGCCGGATACCGTCATCATGGTAACGCCTCACGGACCGGTGTTTCAAGATGCAGTTGCCATTATGCGGGACATGGAAATCGGGGGAAGCATGCGCAGGTTTAGAGCGCCTCAGGTGAGATTTAAAAACAAAATTGATATGGACTTGACTGATGAAATACTGGATATGGCTCAAAAAATGGGAATTCCAACGGTAGAAATCACCAAATCATCAGAAAAAAAGTACGGGGTTTCCTGCGAGTTGGATCATGGTTCCATGGTACCAATGTATTTTATCAATCAGAAATATTCCGATTATCAGCTGGTTCATATTACATATGGACTATTATCACCAGAACAGCTTTATCAATTTGGCATTTGCGTCAAAAAAGCAGTGGAACAAATCCAAAGAAGTGTTGTTTTTATTGCCAGCGGGGATTTGTCTCACCGACTGATCAAGGAAGGGCCTTATGAATTCAGTCCCTATGGAGAAAAATTTGACAGTGAAATTCGCAGTTTACTGGAACAGGGTGATGTGCATGGCGTGCTGAATATGGATACCACCATGGTAAGAGAAGCAGGCGAGTGTGCACTTCGTTCTTATTATATACTTTTAGGCGCATTGGACAGCTGCGAATTCAAAGGACAGACCCTGTCCTATCAGGGTACCTTTGGGGTAGGGTATCTGGTTATGAGGTTTGATGTGAGGACTGCCAAACAGCAAAATCCTTATGTCAGGCTGGCCAGGGCAAGCTTGACTCACTATCTGTTGCAAGGGGATTATATGAGTATTCCTTCCTATGTTACTCAGGAAATGAGAAATCAGAAAAGAAGTGCCTTTGTAACCCTTAAGAAGAGTGGAAATCTACGGGGATGTATCGGAACTATTAAACCGGTTACCAACAGTCTGGCAGAGGAAATCATCAGAAATGCAGTAGAGGCGGGTACATGTGATCCCAGATTCCCGCCTGTTACGAAAGAGGAGCTGAAATATCTGGAAATATCCGTTGATGTATTGACCGAGCCGGAACCGGCACAATTCAATCAACTTGATCCAAAAAAATATGGGATTATTGTACGAAGCGGATATCGCTCCGGTTTGTTGCTGCCGGATCTGGAAGGGGTGGATACAGCAGAGGAACAACTGTATATAGCCCTGAAAAAGGCCGGGATTTCGCCCCGGTCTCCCTATAGCATAGAGAAGTTTCAGGTTATCCGATACCGGGAGGAAAAACCATGATCCGGGACGCATTATACTGGGAAAAAGAAAAAAACCGGATCCGATGCAGGCTGTGTCCCCATCATTGTTTGATTGCTGATAATAAAAGGGGAATCTGTTCCGTCCGGTTGAACAAGGAGGGGAGGTTAAAAACAGAAAACTATGGTGAAATAACTGCCATGTCGGTTGATCCGATAGAAAAAAAACCTCTCTATCACTTCAAGCCGGGGAAGAGAATATTCTCAGTGGGAAGTTTTGGATGTAATTTTTCATGTGAGTTCTGTCAGAATTATTCCATTGCCCAGCATCGTGGTAAAAGTGAGTTTCTTCCACCTGCGCAACTGGCGGCAAGCAGCGCAGCCCCTTATAACAATATTGGAATAGCATTTACCTATAATGAGCCGGCCATATGGTTCGAGTATATTTATGATACTGCAAGAGTATTAAAGGAGACCTATCCCCGGCTTTGCATTGTTCTCGTAACCAATGGATATGTGGAAGACGCACCTCTGGAAATGCTTCTTCCCTATGTGGATGCTATGAATGTCGATTTAAAATCTATGCAGCAGCAATATTACCGCAGGATTTGCGGAGGAGATTTGCAACCGGTTTTACGTACCATAGAAATGTCGTATCGAAGATGCCATTTAGAAATCACAACCCTATTGGTAAATGGCTTGAACGATTCAGAAGTGGAAACGGAGAAAATTGCCGCATATATTTCCGGCCTGGACAAAAACATACCGTTGCATCTTTCCAGATATTTTCCGTCCAATAGAATGACCAGACCGGCCACCGATATTGGAACAATGAAGCGTGCTGCAGAGAAAGCGGGAAAGCACTTGAATTATGTATATCTTGGCAACTTATCCAATTATGACAATTCAACCTATTGCCATGAGTGTGGAGAACTTTTGATTCAAAGAACGGGATATACAAGCAAGCTGTTCATAGAAAAACCTTTTTGTCCGAAATGCAACACACCGGTCCCCATTTTTCTTTAACAGAAGAAACAAAGGCAGGTAAAAGTAAAATAAGATGAAATTTTGTATCAACATGAGGTGATAATATGAAACGGATTGGGTTTATCGGGGTGGGCGTAATGGGTAAATCCATGGTACGCAATCTGATGAAGAACGGTTACCCAGTTTCAATTTATACCAGAACTAGAAGCAAGGCAGTGGATGTGATAGAGGAAGGAGCTATATGGTACGATTCTATTGCCCAATGTGTCAGAAATTCGGAAGTGGTCATCACAATAGTAGGATATCCTAAGGATGTAGAAGAAATATACTTCGGTGAAAAAGGAATACTAGCAAACGCTGTTTCAGGTACCTATCTCATTGACATGACTACTACCAGCCCTAAGTTAAGCAAACATATCTATGATGCAGCAGCTAAAAAAAATATGTTTGCGTTGGATGCACCGGTTTCAGGCGGCGATACGGGTGCCCGAAATGCTACATTATCCATTATGGTGGGCGGAGACAGGGAAGCATTTGATGCCTGTTATCCGATTTTCCAAGCCATGGGTACCAATATCATTTATGAGGGGCCGGCAGGCTTCGGCCAGCATACCAAAATGGCCAACCAGATAGCCATTGCCGGTGCCTTATCCGGAGTATGTGAAGCCCTGGCCTACGGAAAAAAGTTCGGTTTGAATTTGCAAACCATGCTGGACAGTATTTCTGCAGGAGCAGCAGGCAGCTGGCAAATGAACAATTTGGCTCCCAGGATATTGAAGGAAGATTTCGCACCTGGTTTCTATATAAAGCATTTCATAAAAGATATGACAATTGCAGTTGAAGAAGCGGAAGGCGTCAATCTGAAGCTGGCTATCCTAAAGGATGTTCTGAAGATGTACAAGGAACTGGCGGATAACAAGGGTTTGGAAGATCTTGGCACCCAAGCTCTGATAAAATACTACGATGATTCGCAGCCTTTTGTTTAAGTTGTTTACAGTTTATTTACACATTGCTAATACTGAATTCACATTTATTGTTTAGTATATATTCAAAGAGTAAGATAATGCTTTATTAATAATTCCTCCTTTAATTAATACCCCCTATTTATCGGCCCTGAAAATCAGTTCAGGGCCTTTTAACATGTCAGTAAGGCATTCGCGCCAAAACATATTGAGCGCCGGCCTATCCATCAGTTCTTTTCTTTTGCATCGGTGTTTAAGGGCAGTTTTTTTGTTTAACAATGTATTATATTGAAGGAAGATAAAATACTTCATCAGTTAAAACAAAGAATGCTGTTGGGAGGGGAATGAAAGAGTGCATGCAACAAGAGTAACAAAAGATACCTATTTACTTTCTGTAAATATTGAAAATATACTGTTTGAGGGTCTGTGGGAAATTCCCAATGGTGTGGCTCTGAATTCCTATATTATAAAAGGGGAAAAAACCGCCATAGTAGACGGTGTCTGCGGTTGGAACGGCGTACCCCAACAATTGTACAATCTTCTGTACAAGCTAGACATTGATCCACAATCCATTGAATATCTTATAATCAATCACATGGAGCCCGATCACTCCGGCTGGATTGAAGACTTTCGTCAGTTCAAGCCGGATTTCAAGGTTATTTGCAGCAGGAAGTCTGCAGAATTGCTTAAGCATTTTTATGGGTATACCGACAATATTATTAGTGTAGGCGACAATGATACCCTTGATTTGGGCAATGGACATATTATGCAATTCTATGAGATTCCCAATGTTCACTGGCCGGATACCATGGTAACCTTCGACACGATGACTGGAACACTGTTTACCTGCGATGCCTTTGGATCCTTCGGCAAGGTCGAGGAATCCAGTTATGACGATATGCTGACAGAAGAGCAGTTGACATTTTACGAGAAGGAGGCAGTAAGGTATTATGCCAATATAGTAGCGGCTTTCTCAGTCCCTGTAAAAAAAGCCATTGAAAAATGCGAATCGCTGCCGACAAGGATAATTGCGCCGGGACACGGCATAGTATGGAGAGGGAATCCTGCCCGTATCGTACAGGATTATTCCCGGTATGCCTCCTATCAAAAAGGTCCTGCTCTGGAGGAAATCACTATTATCTGGGGTTCCATGTATGGGATGACGGAAAAGGCGGTAAGTCATGCTGTAAAAATACTGGAAGATGAGAACATCAGTTATCATATACATCGGCTGCCTGAAACACCCTGGGGGACGGTTCTGGCATCGGTGTGGACTTCTACCGGTGTGATCCTGGCTGTGCCAACCTATGAATATAAGATGTTTCCTCCTGCAGCTGCCATTCTGGATGAAATTGGAAAGAAAAAAGTTCAAAACCGGAAAGCATTCCTCATGGGTTCCTTTGGCTGGTCCGGAGGAGCGCAAAAGGAATTGGACGAGATTTTAGACAGGAATCGCATGAATTGGGGATTGCTTGAACCGGCAGTATTCAGGGGCAATGCTCTGGAGGGTGATTTGAAGAAAATTGAGGAACGAGTAAGGGAACTGGTTAGGCTGGTAAGGGTTACTGTAAATAAATAGTGAAGAATTACCGGCAATCCCGGTAAAGAAGTTCAAACCTGGCTGTTACAAGATAGAGGTTCCAGCCAAAGTTTATTGTAAATAAACATGGAGCATAAAAAGACCTGTTAAGCGATCCTTGCCCGCAGGTCATTTTTCTTAATGCATTTATGACAGCCGGGATCACTCCTCAACAATAATGTCATATGTTATAGGAGCGGTTTTTTTCAGCATGGCAGATACTCCACAATATCTTTCCTGGGACAGCGATACCGCCCTTTCAAGCTTATCCATCGGCAGATTATTCCCTTTAAAACTATAGGTCAGATGAAGCTTTGTATATACCTTGGGATGTTCCTCTGAACTTTCAGCTTTTACTTCCAATCCCATTTCTTCCACTTCCACTTTCATTTTCTTCAATATGGATGTCACATCAATTCCTGTGCAACCAATCAAACCGGCAAGAAGAAGTTTTTTGGGGCGGGGTCCAAGGTCATTTCCTCCAATTTCCTCGCTTGCATCGGTAACCAAACGATGTCCGTCCAAATCCATTTGGAAAGCCATGTTACCTATCAGTTTTGCATCTATTTTTGTTTGAGCCATAAGTGAACACTCCTTAATAATACGATTGTATTGCTTATATATAAATAGACATTTTGCTTATTATTCAAACATCGCGGGATATTATAACCAATAAAACTGCACCTGTACATACGATAATCTGGACATGGGCCGTTCTGCATGGTACAATGTGGATAAAAAATAGAACACCCGCATAGTTTTTGCATACATGCCATGAATTGTTAAGCTATCATGTGCAAAGGCCAATTCAATTGCTTACATAGAAAGAACCCATAAGGGCATTCTAATGCACATATCAGAGGAGAGTGTTATCTGTTGGATTCGGATAATATATGGCGGTTGATTGTATTTATCTTCTTGTTAGGTTTGTCAGCCTTTTTTTCAGCTGTAGAAACCGCATTTTTTTCCTTGAATCGGATTCGATTGCGAAACATGGTGAAAAACAAAATAAAGGGAGCTGATAAGGTTTGGAAGCTTCTTGAGATGCCGGACAAGTTGAGGAATGCAATTATAGTAGCAGACAATTCCGTCAATATAGTAGCAGCAGTGCTTGCTGTGCAGCTGGCTGTGCAATATATAAGTGAAGGAGCAGCTGCAATAGCTATTATCGGAATGATTCTAATCGTTCTTATTTTTGGTGAGATTTTTCCAAATCTGCTGGTTGAAACCAATCCCGAGGGTTTTGCCTTAAGGACATCCGGTATTATAAAGGTGTTAATTCGTATTTTGAATCCTATTATTATACTTCTTATTTATCTCAGCAATTTAATGATAAGGCTATTCGGTTTGAAGGCAAGGGAGAAAAAACCGAGAATAACAGAAGAAGAGCTGCGCACCTTGGTAGATGTGGGGCAGTTGGAAGGTATAATTGATCCGGAAGAAAAGAAAATGATTCTCAATGTCTTCCAATTTGGAGATTCTCAGGTTAAAGACATCATGATTCCAAGAACAGATATAGTAGCCATTGATGTGAAATCTACCTTTAATGAAATTTGGGAGCAGTTTCAGAAAAAACAATATTCCCGAATGCCGGTTTTCGAAAACACCATTGATAACATCATTGGAATTTTACATGTCAAGGATATCTTCTATTATGATAATAAAAAGGGAAGGTTTGATATTCATAAAATCATCCGAAAACCCTATTATACTTATGAAAATAAAAGGATTGCCGATTTATTTGAAGAAATGAGAAAAAAACGACTTCAAATGATCGTTGTGGCCGACGAATACGGCGGTACAGCAGGAATAGTAACCATGCAGGATATGGTAGAAGAAATCTTTGGGGATATCGGAGATGAATATGATGATATAGTGGATGAGATTCAACAAATTGCACCGAATGAGTATATTATCGACGGGTTGACCAGATTAAATGTTTTGAATGATGAACTGGGGACTGATTTGGAGTCGGAACACTATGAGACCATCGGCGGTTTCATCACGGGAATTATAGGTCGTTTTCCCAAAAAGGGGGAAGTTGTGGTATACAATAATCTGAGGTGGACGGTATTGGAAATCTACCGCACCAGGGTAAAACGCCTGAGGCTGAGTATTATGGAACATATCCCAAGGAATCAGGAAGAGGAAACAGAATCGAAAGCTGATAATGAGTAGGGAGCGATATGCATACCGGCAGATAGAATTGAAACCGTGTAAAAGTTCTATTTGGGGTTTTAAATTATTTTAATTTACGGATAATTGATCAGGCTATATAATCCATGTTTTGTTTTGTTCCGGTATAAAGCGGGAAATGGAAGAGCATTAAGAGTGTATATATCCCGGCAGAAAGGCTGCAGCCTGGCGAGAGGAGTGATCAGGCAAAGTGAGAATCATGGTAGTTGACGGCGATGAACTCACACGAAGAGAACTGAAAACACTGCTCAGCAGAGAAGGATATGATGTTGATCTCATCTCAGATGGAATCACAGCAATAAAATACTTCAGGCGCTACGAATATCATTTGGTAATTTTGGATTTTCTGCTGCCCGAGTTGGATGGTAAAAGCGTTATACTTCAACTGCGAAAAATATCCGACACGCCTTTTGTTATATTATCTGCATTTCAGGACATGGAAACCATTATAAAGGCATATGAACTGGGTGCTGAAGACTATATCCGAAAACCTTTTCACCCAAAGGAATTGCTGGCCAAAGTCAAGGTGATTCTGCGTCGCACAATGCCCGCCGGTGAGATACCTGTACGAAGCCTGTCATTCGACGGGCTGTATATTGATCCTGTCTCACATAAGGTATTTGTGGAAGACAGATTGGTCAATCTTACTCCCAAAGAATATGAGCTGTTGCTCCATTTGGCAAGCAATCCCAATCAGGCCTTTACCCGGGAAGCACTGTTGAATTACATATGGGGACATGACTACTATGGTACAGAACGTACTGTAGATACACATATCAAGACCCTGCGGGATGCGCTCCGTCCCAGGCATCACTATATAGCAACGGTTCGTGGTGTTGGATACAAGTTTGATGAGTTTTACCAGGAATAAATATAATTATCCTTATTCAGTAAGCTCAGTCCTGGTTTTTACAGTATAGTAATAATCTAATTCTGCAGCTAAGGTCATAAGGCAGACCAAAATCTTAAATTGGTCTGCCTTCCTTCTCGCAGCATATTTGCTTTTTATTTTTGCTTGGAGTAATCAGATATAACCATCTTAAGTATTTCAATGGTTTCCATAGCATCGGATAATTTATTTTTCAGGTTTTTATTTTCGGATTCCAGGCTTAGTACTTTCAGGGATTCCGGATCTTCTCTTGTTTGTACAAAAGATGTTTTTGCTTCAGCGCCCTCTGAACTGCCTTCGTATTTTATTGATGGTCGCTTTTTTCGCGGCGGGGCTTCCAATACAAATGTTTCCCCGCTAAGCTGATTGAATTTTCCTCTTTCTACATAATGGGTATGAAGCAGTTCATGTGCAAGACGACCATTGACCTCGCCCAGGTATTCATTGTAAAAAGCAAGAACGGACGGGTTTTCATGAGATTTACGCAGCACCTTGCTTTCATCTTCACTGTACAGATTTTTCATGCGTTTTTCCCTGACTTTGGGATCACGGCTTCTGGGCTGTCCGCCTCCTGTAATACAGCCACCCGGGCAGCCCATTACTTCTATGAAATGATAGGGCGATGTCCCGTTGGCGATTTGTTCCATCAGTTTTCCTGCATTTTTCAGCCCGCTGGTTACGGCTACCCTTATCTCTATACCATCCAGATGTTTAAAGGTATCCAGCGGCTGCTCAATCCTGATAACAGCTTCTTTGATACCTTCCAAGCCAACGATGGGGGTAACATGGAGATTTTCAAAAGGCAGTTCCCGGCCGGTAACAAACTCGTATACGGTGCGGAGGGCTGCTTCCATTACACCTCCGGTTAAGCCGAATATATCAGCCGCTCCGGTGGAGATGCCCAAAGGCGTGTCGAATTCCCGGTCAGGCAGATTTATGAAATCAATTCCAGCCTGTTTAATCATATCGCCCAATTCCCGGCAGGTCAGTACGGCATCTACATTGGGTAAACCATTGTTAGTCATCTCAGGCCGCGCTATTTCGAATTTTTTGGCAGTGCAGGGCATGACTGAAACCACAAACAGGTTTTCCGGATTAACATTGATTTTTTCTGCATAATAGGATTTTACAACAGCCCCCATCATCATATGAGGCGATTTGCAGCTGGACAGATGGGGCAGCAAATCAGGGAATGTGTGCTCGATAAATTTTATCCATCCAGGGCTGCAGCTGGTGATCATGGGCAAAGCGGTTTGCTTTTCAGAATGTTTGTTATTCAGCCGGCTGAGCAGCTCCGTGCCTTCTTCCAATATTGTAAGGTCAGCTGCCCAATTTGTATCAAATATATCATCAAAACCCAGCCTGGACAGGGCATTTGCCAGTTTGCCCGTACATCTTGTACCGGCAGGCAAGCCGAACTCTTCACCAATGGCCACACGAATAGCAGGAGCAACCTGTACCACAACTCTTTTTTCCGGGTCGTTCAGCGCCTGCCATACCCTTGGTATGGAGGATGTTTCTTTCAATGCTCCTACAGGGCATACAATGGTGCATTGCCCGCAAAAAGCACAATTAACGGTACCCAGGGGAAGATTCATACCTGGGCCGATGACGGTATCAAAACCGCGATTTTGCGGATTCAGTATACCGGTGCCCTGAATTTCATTGCAGACAGTTACGCATCGGCGGCATAAAATACATTTGGACAGGTCACGGGTCAGGGAAAAGGATACATCCATATCACAGGTGGAATGTTCTCCTTCAAAGCGTGATTCCTCCACACCCAACTGTTTACCAAGAGCCTGCAGTTCACAGTTTAAATTGCGGTTACAGTTCAGGCAATCCTGATTATGATCGGACAGCAGCAGTTCATACAGCACTTTCCGGGCTTTCTGCACTCGTTCGCTGTTAGTCTGAATTACCATGCCATCCACTGCCTTGGTTATACATGATGCCTGCAGGTTTTTTAAGCCCTTTACTTCCACAACACAGATGCGGCAGCTGCCGACGGAATGAGTATTTTCCAGGGCACACAGGCTGGGTATGTGAATATGGTTCAGCCTTGCTGCTTCCATAATGGTGCTTCCTTCCGGTGCAGTGACCTCAATGCCGTTAATGGTTAAATTTAACATAACACATCTACCTCCTGTTGCAGTGCAGACAGCGCATGGCTTCTGCAATGGCATTCAGTTTGTGGTAACCGACGACGACTTCATCGAAGGTATCTTTTCTTTGTTCAAGGGGCAGAAGTTCTATGGGAAATCTTGAAAGGGATACTATTTCATCATCATCAATTATTTCAGGAATTTCTATTTTCTCGCCTTTATTCAATATGCCCTTGCCATTTAAGTACAAATCTATGGACCGGGCTGCATTTTTTCCATCGGCTATGGCTTTGATCACTTCATCCGGGCCCCTGGCAACGTCTCCTCCTGCAAAAACTCCGGGCATGGTAGTCATTTGAGTATCCTGATCTACAATAAAGGTCCCCCAGGGCGTTACGCCGATTTCCTCTTTCTTAACAAAGGGCAGATCTGCATATTGACTTACTGCAATGATAACATTGTCCACATCAATAAGGAAATTTGAGCCTTCGATATGCCGGGTATTCCTGCGGCCCTTGTTGTCAAAGTTGCTGAGCTGTCTACGCACACATTCAATTTTGGCTACATTTCCCCGCTTATCAGAAATAAACCGAACAGGGGAG
>DUOI01000086.1 GCA_012838915.1 Clostridiales bacterium | reverse complement strand
TAGAATGGTCATCAGGAAATACCAGGCGCTTGCCTGCCTTTGTTTTCGGCCTTGTAAATATCTGCTCTACACTACCGACTTCTGCAATACGGCTGCTATCAATAATGGCCACCCTGTTGCAGATTTCCTCTATTACTCTCATTTCATGAGTAATAATTACAATTGTAATTCCCAAACGCCTGTTAATATCTTTAAGCAGCATTAACACGTCTTTTGTTGTTGCAGGATCCAATGCACTGGTGGCTTCATCGCACAGCAGCACCTTAGGGCTGGTTGCCAAGGCCCGGGCTATGGCTACTCTCTGCTGCTGGCCACCCGATAACTGGGACGGGTAGGCATATGTTTTATCGGTCAGCCCTACTATGGACAACAGCTCTTTTGCCCTTTCCACAGCCTTACTCTTTTCCACTCCGGCTATTTCCAGGGGAAAGCAGACATTTCCGAGTACAGATCTTTGCATGAGAAGATTGAATTGTTGAAATATCATTCCAATGGATTGCCTGATTTTATAAAGCTCATTTTTTGTTAATTCGGATAAATCCTGACCGTCAAAATAGACAGTACCTTTAGTAGGACGTTCCAAAAAATTTATGCATCGGACCAGAGTGCTCTTACCGGCACCACTCATACCGATAATACCGAATATTTCTCCGCTCCGGATTTCCAAATTGATATCTTCCAGGGCTGAAAAATCACCATCAGGCCCCTGAAACACCTTACTTAAAGCTTCTATTTTTATTATGGGAGTTTCTGTACTCATTTCCCAAGCCTCACCCCTGCCTGCAATTGCCTCTGATAACAAACTAATATCTGTAATTTAGAATTTGGTACAACCCAGGTATACTATAAGCTCACCCCGAGCTTCGAATATATATATTAATTACCAAGCCCTATTATTCAATCTGGCTGCAAATTCTCCCAATCCGCTTTCAAAATCTACGCCAAACCGGATGTCTGTGCCTGCTGCCTTTGTTCTGGCAATGCTGCCCACGGTAAACTTAACAGCTTCGGCAGCAGCGTCGGTTAAATCACAGCCCTTGAGCAATGCTGCCACCAATGCACTGCCAAATACATCTCCAGTGCCGTGATAATACCCTTCTATCCAGCCTGCGAAGGAATAGCCCACTTTTCCTGTATCACGATCGTAAGCTGCAGTGCCCAGTTGTTCATCATCGAAATGTACACCTGTAAGAACTATCTGTTTCGCACCAATGTCACCCAGTTTCCTCAGCAGGGATTCTATATATTCGGTAGTGTAAGGGCCTTTCTGATAGGGCTCACCCAACATAAAAACAGCCTCAGTTATATTAGGTACAATTATATCAGCCTTGGCACATAGTTTCCTCATTCCCTCGGGAAAATCAGGAGAAAAAGACTTATACAACACCCCGTTGTCAGCCATAACCGGATCCACTACTTTAAGTGTATGGGCAGATCCAATCAGGTCAAACAAAGAAGAAACAATGTCCAATTGTTGAAAAGATCCCAGATAGCCGGTATAAATAGCATCAAACTGCAAATCCAACTGCTTCCAATGCTTTACAATCGGCATAATCTCATCTGTTAAGTCGTGAAATGTATATCCGTCAATCCCACCTGTATGGGTGGATAAAACTGCAGTGGGAACCACTGAACATTCAATGCCCGCCGCTGAAATAATAGGCAGGGCTACGGTGAGAGAACATCTTCCAAAGCAGGATATGTCATGTACGGCTGCTACTCTTTTTTGTCCGGGCATTTTTCATCGCTCCTTAAGCAGTTTAGTATATGCGTTAAAGCATTTTCTCATTATAGTACCACTTTATTGATAATTATACAAGTAGCAAACCGGAACTATCTCCCGTTATACAACAAGCTCCTTCCGGAGTGACAAGCCAGGTATTCTCCGTGCCCATCAGACCCACTCCCGGCACTCCCCTTTTGGGTTCCAATGCAATTGCCATGTTTGCCTCTAACGGTTCAGTAAAGCCGGCTGCTATAACCGGGGTTTCGTCAATCTGCAAGCCGACCCCATGCCCTAAGAACTTTACCTTATGGTTTTCAAAGCCCATGAAGTGTTCCAGGAACTCTGAATCCAGGCTGCCCGTAACCTCCCTGTAAATATCAGCCGGCACTGCCCCGGGAACTAAAAGTGAAGCAATCTGCCTATGAACCTTAACACAGTGTTTATGAATCTCTATGGCTTCATCCGGAATGGGTCTGCCGTACATATAATTCATGGTTTTATCAGTATGATAGCCGTCTATGCCGTATGCTACGTCAATAAATACCAAATCCCCTTTTTTCAGCTTCCTGTCCCGGCTGCCCCAAAAAGGCATAGCCGGACTCATTCCGTAGTTACCGCCCGGGCCATCAAAAAAAGTCGGGTAAATCGAGCTTTCGCCAAAGCCCAGCTGGCCGATGCCAAGCTGGGTATCAAACATACCGAATCGGGCAAACCCATGGTGGCCTTCTTCCATTAATACAGTAAACAACCGGGTGGCCAGATCGCTTTCAGTCATTCCTTCTTCAAGGAGTTTCGGTACCCGCTGTTCCAATATTTTCCGGTGAATCCTCCCCGCTTTTATCATGATTTCCAGCTCATATTTGCTTTTTATTGATCGGACAGCCATAACCGAGGCATCTGCCGATTTTATCTGCCGGAAAGGAAAATATTTTTGCAGCCTTTGCAGCAAAGCAAGAGGCAGGATACTTGTTTCAGTATACAGAACATCCGGCACCTTTCCCATGGCATTTGCTGCATCACGATAACTTTTCATGGGGCGGATATCAGCGAACCGGGATTCATCCACAGCACGTTCATAACTGCGCCTGACCCAGTACACCGGTTCCTCGTCCTTGGGTATAATCAACATTCCGTCCTGCATGGTTCCTGTAAAATAGTATTGATTAATCTTACTGAATATCATTGCCCAGCCCCACTGGGGGCAATCCTGATTCATCCTGTCTCGAAAACGATTCATCCGGTCCTTCAGTTCCGATGCAGGAACTCTTTTGTCCATTGTAATACTCCTTTAACGGTGGCTGATAAATATTTCATATTGTACATTTCTGTTATATTATACTCGCCCAGAGGGCTTGCTTCATGCCCGGTTACGGCTTTAGGAAAGCAAGGCTCGATCGTTGGCAAATTCCTCGCCGCTTATCCGGCCGAAGCGTCTCAGCAAACCTTCCACTGTCAATTTCTTTTTTTCTTCTCCTTCTATATCCAGGATAATCCGTCCTTCATGCATCATAATCAAGCGATTGCCGTGTTTGATGGCATCCCTCATATTATGCGTTACCATCAAGGTAGTAAGATTGTTCTCTTTAACTAATCGTTCTGTTATTTCCAATACTTTTTGCGCTGTTTTAGGATCCAGGGCTGCAGTGTGCTCGTCCAGCAGCAACAGCTTTGGCTTTTTCAGTGTTGCCATTAAAAGGGTTAAGGCCTGTCGCTGCCCGCCTGATAAAAGACCCACTTTATCATTCAATCGGTCTTCCAGCCCTAGTCCCAGCCATTTAAGCTGCTCCCGGTACAACTCTCTTTCCCTTCTGGTGATTCCCCATTTCAAACCCCTTCTCAGCCCCCGACGGTAAGCCAGTGCAAGGTTTTCTTCGATACCCATATTTGCAGCTGTGCCCATCATGGGATCCTGAAACACCCTGCCCAGAACGGCAGCCCGCTTGTGTTCAGGAAGCCTGGTTACATCGCTATTGTCTATCAAAATGGTGCCTCTGTCAACACCATAAACGCCGGCCACACAATTCAGCAGGGTGGATTTGCCTGCGCCGTTTCCACCAATCAGGGTTATAAAATCCCCTTCCCTCATCCTGACATTGACATTATACAGCGCAATCTGTTCATTTACTGTATTTGGATGAAATGTCTTGCATACATCCTTAACCATCAACAATTACTCCACCCCCTTATAAGATTTTCGAAGCGGCAATAAATATTGTTTGAATACCGGCAAAGACAAGGCTACTGCAACGGTTATGGCTGTAAACAGCTTCAAATCGTTAGCCGGCATACCCATTTTCAGCACTAAGGCAATTATAATGCGGTAGGTAACCGCGCCCAGCGCAAGGGAAATCAATCGTCCATAGAAGTTTTTTTTGCCGAACAACACCTCGCCTATTATAACCGAGGCCAATCCGATAACAATGGAACCGGTGCCCATTTGTACATCAGAATAACTTTGGCTTTGGGCAATCAAAGCACCGCTTAATGCCACCAATCCGTTGCTGATAATTAGACCGAGGATAATGGTTGTATTGGTATTAATACCTTGAGCCCGTACCATGTGCGGATTGCTGCCGGTAGCGCGAATTGCGGATCCTATTTCCGTTCCGAAGAACCAATACAGACAGGTTATCAAGGCGAAGACTACAATAAGGCCAATGATGATAACTGCATAGACTTTGTCCAGGCCAAGGGTTTCCAGCTGGGTATAAACCGTATTCATTCTGAGAAGGGATATATTAGCCTTGCCCATAATCCGCAGATTAATTGACCACAGAGCAATCATGGTCAGGATCCCCGAAAGCAGAGCCGGTATTTTCAGCTGGGTATGCAGCAATCCGGTAACCAGTCCGGCAGTCATGCCTCCAATTAAAGCCAGCAGGGTTGCCGCATGGGGGCTCATGCCCATTGTAATCCCCTGCGCAGCAATAGCCGCCCCCATAGCGATGCTTCCCTCCACCGTCAAATCTGCTATATTGAGTATACGGTATGTTATAAAAACTCCGATGGTCATGACAGCCCACAGCAATCCCAGGGAGATTGCACCCATTAAAATATCCAGCATATCGGTTCACCCATTCTCCTTTTCCTGGCAGTGCTTGCTGCATCTGCACAAATTCTTTACATATTCATACGCATAGTCGCTTCTCTTCACTGTCAGCTGCCCCTTATCACTGTCCGCTTGCTCCCATTTCGAATACATATTTCTGCAGGTCTGCCGGAATGGCAATACCAAATTCCTCTGCTATGGTACCATTGATGGCAAAATCATACTCCGCGGGAGTCTGAATCGGCATTTCGGCAGGCTGAGATTCGCCCTTAAGGACGCGGACAGCCATTTCACCGGTCTGGTAGCCTAAATCGTAATAATTGATACCGAGGGTAGCCAGGCCGCCATTGCTGACCATCCCTGTCTCCCCACAGATAACGGCTGTTTTTGTTTCGGCTGTTACCCCATAAACAGTAGGCATGGCAGAAGCCAGTATATTGTCTGTCGGAATATAGATGGCATCGCATTGATCAACCAAAGATTGAGTTGCCTGCTGCACATCATTGGTATTGGTAACGGTTACCTCCGTATAGGTTAAACCCAGATTTTCAATTGCTTCTTTTGCTACCTTAGCCTGCACTACAGAATTAGGTTCACTTGAAGTATATATGACACCTACGGTTTTGGCATCGGGAACCAGTTTTACCAGGAGATCAATCTGTTCTTTGATTGGATTCATGTCGGATGTTCCGGTTACATTCTTACCCGGCGCTTCATTTGAATCTACCAGGCGGGCATCTTCAAAGTCTGTAATAGCAGTGGCCAAAATGGGGATTTCAGTGGTTTTTCCTGCAATTGCCTGGGCAGCACGAGTGGCTATTGCCAATACCATATCAACCTTGTTGCCGATAAAGCGATCACTGATGGTGGACAAGTTGGATTGATCGCCCTGGGCGTTTTGTAAATCATAGATTATGTTTTCCCCTTCGATATAACCATTGTCCTTTAGTGAATCGATAAAGCCTTCCCTTGCAGAATCCAATGCAATATGCTCCGCATATTGGATTATGCCGACAGTGATTTTATCAGTGTTTTCCTTATTTTCATCAGTTCCGGTCCGGACAGCGCATCCGGATGCCACAAGGATTAAAGCAGCAGTCAGTATCACAGCAAGAATTCGGATGTTTTTATTCATTTTCATACCTCCATTTATTTGTTTTTAGTACTTCTGTTTTTCTGGACTTGCGATAAAGCAAGGATCTTTATCACTTTTTAAAATTTGGTATAAAAAAACGCCTCCTGTTTTACAGGGGCGAATGTTTCGGTTCGCGGTACCACCTTGTTTCGTTGTTCCATAAGAAACAACCTCAGCGGGTAACAATAATTACCCCTCCGCTATAACGGTCGGACTCCGGCACAGCCTACAGGGCAAACAGCCTTTCAGTGTGCAGCTCTCGGGATGAATTCGCGGAAATCGTTGCCTGCCTTTTTTCACCAATCCAAAGACTCTCTGTAAGGAACGATTGTGAACCCGTTACTACTTCCCGGTCATTGCTTTTTACCTGTTATATATCTCAGTATTATACGCAGTCAAAAACCATTTGTCAATACATTTTTTAAAATAATGTATATTTATACAAGCCTTCACCGGAAAATGAGAAAAGCATTAAAATCATCCCTGGCAAAGAGCCTTGTCTGTATCTTATAAGCTATGGGAACCGTAGTAAACAATGCCTCGATCCGAGTCTACCGTGACAACAGATCCTCTTTTCAATATTTGAGTGGCATTTTCAGCCCCGGTAATAACAGGCATTTCCAGAGCCATCCCAACGATGGCAGCGTGGGTGTTGGTGCCGCTTTCTTCCACTACAACTGCCGATGCTCTTTTTATCACCGGAAGCATTTCATTGGATGTGTATGGAGCAACCAGGATATTGCCATCCTCAAAAACCTCTTCGGCTTCCTTCGGTGTCCTGACAACACATAGTTCTCCGGTAAAAGTTCCTGTGCCCGTACCTTTCCCTCGTACCAGAACCTTCCCTACTGTAGCAACCTTCAGGATATTTGTGGTGCCGCTTATTCCCATCGGCACTCCTGCTGTAATGACAACTATATCCCCGTTCCTGGCAACACCGGATTCCAGCGCCTTATTTACACCCATGTCAAACATCTCATCCGTAGATTCAGCCACATTGACTAAAAAAGGAGTGACGCCCCAGGACATATTAAGCTGGCGCTGCACCATGGGTGATGTTGTAGTTGCAATAATGGGGCAATCAGGCCGAAACCGGGAAATCATTCTGGCTGTACGGCCGGATTGGGTCACCGTTACTATGGCTGCCGCATTCAAATCCATAGCTGTCGTACATGTTGCATGGCTGATAGCATTGGTTACACTGATTTCCATGCTGTGTTTCCTGGCGGCAAATTCCTTCCAATAGTCAATTGCCTTTTCCGCTTTTCTCGCGATCCTTGCCATAGTATCCATGCTCTCCAGCGGATATTTCCCTGCTGCGGTTTCGCCTGACAGCATAATCACACTGGTTCCGTCGTAAATGGCATTGGCAATATCACTGGCTTCCGCTCTGGTGGGCCGGGGATTTCTAATCATGGAATCCAGCATTTGCGTGGCTGTGATAACCGGTTTTCCGTTTCGATAGCATTTATCTATTAACATTTTCTGCACAATGGGAACCTCTTCTACCGGAATTTCTACTCCCAGATCTCCCCTGGCCACCATAATTCCGTCGGATACCTTTAATATCTCATCTATATTGTCTACACCCTGGCGATTCTCAATCTTCGCGATTACCATGATGCCATGTCCCTTGTTTTTTTCCAGTACTTTTTTAATTTCGAGTACGTCCTGTGCCTTGCGTATAAAGGATGCGGCAATTAAATCAAACCCGTTTTCTATGCCGAATTTAATATCCTCTACGTCCTTATCCGTTAATGACGGTAAGTTAATCTCCACACCCGGTACGTTGATCCCTTGTCTATCCCCGATTATACCCCCGTTTTTGACAATACAATGAATATCCCTGCCTCGAATCTGTTCAACCTCCAGCTCAATCAATCCGTCATTGATGAGAATTCGGGTGCCTTTGCTGACATCCTTGTATAAACTCTTATATGAAATCGAAACTTTTGTTTGATCCCCCGGCAGGTCATCATGCAGCAAAACAAAATTGCTGCCTTCCTTCAAAGTTACTTCACCGGATTTAAAAATTCCAATCCTGATCTCAGGACCCTTGGTATCCAGAAGCAAGGGAATGGGCAAACCCAGTTTATCTCTTATTTTTTTAAAGTTTTCCAACCGTTCTTTATGTTCTTTATAATCCCCATGGGAGAAATTCATACGGGCAACATCCATGCCCCTTTTCATTAATTCTTCCAGTATTTCAGGGTTATCCACTGCAGGACCCAATGTGCAGATGATCTTTGTTTTTCTCAATGATTATTCCTCCGTTTACCATCTTACTTGCAGGTTTCAGCCTGTTCAATTGATATAGAACAAGCAGGCAATCAGCCAATATGTATTATAACGAATATAACAGGAAAAACATAGGCTCGATCACAATAAATAAATTATCTGCAAATTATTTAACACCTACCGGCAAAAATAAGTGTTCCTGCAGCAAGCCACGTTCCATATATGATTAGTGATCACAAACTGTACTTTCATAAAAAATCTTGTTTTCCGGCAAAAAGAGCATTCCTACAGTAACAAAAAATGTCTCGAATAATGTCCTTATCAATAAATCTGTTATGTCAGACATAAATACCAACGGTACAAAGAAATTAAATATTGTTAGGTTTGCTCCGAATAAAACACAGCCAATAAGTACAGCTCTTATGACCTTGCTTCTATTTACTATAAACTGACTGAACCATATTAAGACAGCCGAAACGGTTATTCCGGTTATTGTTACCCACAATATTGTTTCAAAAAAATATGTATCGATTGAAGAATATATATCCATCACGGTATAGAGAAAGACCCTTCCCGCAAAAAAGCAGGCAAATACAAAAATCAAACTGAACCATGCTTTGTTGGCATACTGCATAGCCGCAGGCTTATCACTTCCTTTAGCAAGAAGTAACCCGATTAGAAGTCCTAAAACAATTAGCGCAATTCCATCTGCAAGCGGATACGCAATGATATTGGTAAATCCTGCGCCTTCGGAATGTGGAAGAGGTTCAAATAAATAGACTGCCCACATAAATAGTTCTGTAACGTTTTTCAAACTCATTCAAATGCTTTAACATGCTTTAGCATCTCCATTTGCAATGACTTAATTCAAACACTGTGTTCAGTTTTAGGAAAACAGTGCCGTGAACACATAACCTCCGCCGACCATCAAGACGTTACTGATACTATGCATAAGAGCAGGATACAGAATGCTTTTAGTCTTTTGGTATACTATTCCTTGTATTGTACCCATGGCAAACGCATAAATGAGCTGATAATAATCAGCTTCAAAGTGTAAGGGTATAATCGACCACCTTACGTGTGCGAAGGAGAACAATATCGATGCAAGTATAACCTCCAAGGTAACATTGCCTTTTATCTTAATACTATTACCAAATGAGTTGATCAGCAAAATGATTGGCAGGGCCCGGAAGAGAGATTCTTCCGTAGGTCCGGTTAAAAGTAAATTGAACCCCAAGGTTCCGATTATGTTCCTTCCATCCAGCGGAAATGTATAAACAGGAAGCTGGTTGGTCAACGTCATATAGGTGTGCTGCAAAATTGAAATCACAACAAAAACCGCTGTAAATATCGTTAAATATTTTATTCCCCTTTTTTTATCTCCGAGTTGATAATAGAAATTGAGATTCATTTGTTTGCCCAACACCAGAATGATCAACAGTGCGATTATTAATATTATCGCTTGCTGTATGGAAATTCCGGCAAAACAATCGTATGGATCTATTCCCTGATAAGGAATTAAATTAGCAATCAAACGCGCCGCCCACACCAGTAATTCCTGCATAACGAGCAGCAATACAAAAGTAATCATACCGTATAGTACACGGATGGATTTTAATGATTTCATATTAAAATATCTCCTTAAAAACATTAAATATAAACTTGTAAATTTTTTCTTTCGTTAACGTTCTTGCTCCACAATAATAGATACTTTGCAGCAGTCATCGTTCAATAAAGTGCTTTCAACAGTTATGTGCTTATTATCGGTTTTGCAAACTTCGGATAACATAGCAATCATCGGATCGAGGCACCAGCCGTTACAGGGATTCGCTCCACCCATTTTTTTTGATAATGCACAGAGTTTGCACGAAGTTGCTATGGCAACATAGCCTTTCCCAGTTTTTTCTACTGACCAGTTTGCGCATCCATAGATTTCTGAAATCGTATAGAAGACATCTTCCACACTTTGAATACCCAATTGTTGATTCAAATAGGGCGCTGTATGCGCCTGCTTCTCTTTTCGTTTTTCCACAATTGTCTCCAGTGCCCTCAGTTTCTCATAGGTGTTAACAGTCTCCGCGATTGATGCCGCATAGGTGTTTTGCAACATAGTGAGTCTTTTTTTGATTTCCATTTTTAATTCTCCTTTATAATATATTTCTTTAACGTTCGTTAGCCTGTTGCAAAATATAAAACGGCTCCTAATGTGCCGACTTATATTTATCTATGGTTTTACGAATTATCCGCGCAGCTTTGCAAAACAATGGATATCTCTTCCCTGATTTCGTCCTTAGGTAGATACCGGTCTTTAACGACAATATTTACAATCATCGTCTCCAACAAATGCACCAATGTTCTCACTATCGCTTCTTCGTTATTAACATTTTTTGTATATGGTTTGAGAAGCTCGCGGTGCCTTGGAAGTATACTTTTTTCCCACTCATCCATATGGTCCATCAGTTCCTCATCGCCATCAAACGATAGGTATACCTTGATGCCAAGCCGATATACTTGTTTGTCGTAGTTGCTCAACGAGTTCAATTCGTAAATGAATTTTGTATAAAAATCAATAATATTGTCGATTTTCAATAGTGATGCCTGCTTTTTTAAAATTTTAAAATATTCCTTCTTAATGATTTCATCGAATAGCTCTTTTTTATTTTTGTAATAGTAATAGATCATAGGCAAAGAGCAGTTCACGTCTTTAGCGATATTACGTATCGTTGTTCCATGATAGCCGTTTTTGTTGAAGTGCTCAACTGCTGCTTCCTTTATACGCTCCCGTAAATCCTTTTCTGTCATAAGACACATCCTTTACTTAACGTTCGTTATTATTATAACATTTCTTGTTTTGTCTGTTAATAGTTTTGATATATAAACTTGGAGGTAAAATATAAATTTCCTAACCCGAAGTGCTCCTTTGGTAATCGTAAGCACGGGTATAGAGGACAGCGCTGTGCCGGCGGAAACTGCCGGTGATATGCAGCCAAACGGCAGAGCGAACTAAACACAAAAGTACAAAAAACGCCTGTTCCGGGCTTTTTCGGCATAAAGCAAGAACGCTAATGTTGACACTTACCGTATCAATATTAGCGTTCTTATTTGGTGCGGGAAACAGGACTTGAACCTGCACAGTCTTGCGACCACTAGAACCTGAATCTAGCGCGTCTGCCAATTCCGCCATTCCCGCAAATTTAGCAACGAATTAATTATAGCTAATTAGATTTGGATTGTCAACCGGATTTTTTGATATCTCAATCCGACTGCGATTCCCGGTTAACACCATACCTGTTTTTTTTCGTACCATCCCGGCTTAGCCTGCATACTGTATATTATACCATCACTTACATTTGATTAAGAAAGGAGGAATCTTATGTTGGGCATTGAATTGACTGCATTGCATTGGGTATACCTGGCTTTAATCTTAATCATTATCGTCAACATGATCTTGCGTAGAGATACCAGCCTGGTTTCCATGACAGGTATTCTGATTCTCGGTTTGATTGCAACAGGTTCGGTCTATCTGTCTGTTATGGGAATATTTAACAGCTTTATCTATGCCATAACGGAACTGCTGGGAACCATATTGATCATTTCTGTAATAACCGGAATGAGCAAGGTCATGCTGAAAACCGGAGTCAATGAGATTATGGTCTACCCTTTCACAAAATTAATTCGAACCCCGTCTATGTCCTATTGGGTGATAGGTATTCTAATGATGATAATATCCTGGTTTTTCTGGCCTTCTCCCGCTGTAGCCTTGTTAGGTGCGGTACTGCTTCCTGTAGCACACCGGGTGAAGTTACCCGCTATCGGAGCAGCCATGGCAATGAATTTATTTGGCCACGGGATAGCGCTTTCCGGCGACTTTATCATTCAGGGTGCACCCAAACTGACCGCAGATGGTGCGGGAATTCCGGTAGGTGATGTTATCTCGGCCAGCGTCCCTTTGGTTATCGTTATGGGTGTGGTAACAACAATTACAGCCTTTTTATTTTTGCGCCGTGATATGAAAAACGGCAGCATCCCCTTGGAATCCGAGTCATATGTAGTTAAAAATCAGAATTCACAGACCGGCAAGGATGAGGATGATCAAGTTGCCCTGCCAATGACTGTTAGGAAAGCTTTTGCGATTTTGATACCGGTTCTGTTTGCGATAGATCTGGTGATAATGTCGCTGCTTAAGCTGCAGGGAGGAGATGCAACCGCCCTCATCGGAGGTACATCCCTTATTATCTTGATACTATTATCCATGTTTGCATATAAAACCAAGGGATTGGAAAAAATTACATCAAATCTAATTGAGGGATTTAAATTCGGTTTCGAGATTTTCGGACCGGTAATTCCCATTGCAGCCTTCTTTTACCTGGGTGACCTGGCAATTACCAATCTGTTTGGTGATATATTGCCTGCGGGCTCTAATGGATTAGTCAATGACCTGGGAGTTGCTTTGGCCAATACCGTTCCCTTAAACAATACTATAGGTGCTGTTACTTCCACGGTTGTCGGAGCAATTACCGGCCTTGACGGTTCAGGATTTTCAGGGATACCCCTGGCCGGTTCGGTAGCCAGACTGTTCTCTACCGCTCTGGGCGGAGGTATTGCAACATTGACAGCTCTCGGTCAGGTTGCAGCAATTTGGGTAGGCGGCGGAACCATCATACCCTGGGCTGTTATCCCCGCGGCTGCAATTTGCGGAGTCAGCCCCTTCGAGCTGGTCAGGCGGAATATGAAACCGGTTGTGATCGGTTTGGTGGTTACAACAATCGTGGCAATATTCCTGATCTAACACCGGTCTGGCCATCAGATTTAACATGAATGAAAGCCTTCCTGTAACAGGGAGGCTTTCATTATGAAATTTTATTTCCCTGTTTACTCCTTAATTGCTACTAATACCCTTTGCAAATCAATATAATTCAATTGACTTTGTCCTATTTATGAATTATATTATATATAGATGCAATTTTGTGATAATTCATAATTGTTAATGAATTATCAAAATATTAATAAGGAGGTATTCATTCATGTCTGGTATTCCTCTTATTATTGCCTTTGTTATTGCTATTGCACTCATGATTTTCGCTATTTCCAAACTAAAGATTCATCCATTCCTATCCATTATGGCGATTTCCTTGATCTTTGCTATTATAGCAGGTATTCCGCTGACAGATATTCCCGACGTTATCGGAACCGGTTTCAGCAATACCTTTAAGAGCATAGGTATCGTCATTATCCTCGGCGCACTCATTGGTACTTTGCTGGAGAAAACGGGTGCCGCGCTAAAAATGGCAGATGTAGTAGTGCGCGCGGTAGGAAAGAAGAAACCCGAGCTGGCTATGCTGATTATGGGCTGGATTGTGTCCATTCCGGTATTTTGTGACAGTGGCTTTGTTATTCTCAACCCCATTCGAAAAGCCCTGGTTAAGCGTACAATGAGATCTTCCGTAGCAAGCACCATTGCACTCTCCATGGGGCTCTACATTTCTCACTGCTTCATTCCCCCAACACCCGGGCCTATTGCTGCAGCAAATACCTTATATGAAGGAGCTGCACAGAATGTAAATCTTTTATTAGTAATAGTATTCGGCGCCCTCGCTTCTATTTTGCCTCTCATAGCCAGTTATATCTTCGCAATATCAATTGGCAAAAAGGTAAAAGATAGGGAAGAATTAGGCGAAAGCGACAAAGAAGAAATTGTTCAAACATATGAAGAGCTGGTTGCAAGTTATGGTAAACTGCCCAATGCCTGGCTCTCTTTTGCTCCCATCGTTGTTCCGATTATTCTCATGAGCCTCTCTTCAGCTTTTAAAATGGCAGATTTGTCAGTACCCGTTATCACCTTCCTTGGAACACCCATTATAGCCATTGCCGTTGGTGTTTTGATAGCCCTTTACCTGCTGGTAGTACAAAAACGTACTGGAGACTTTTATGAGCTTACCAATGAAACATTAAAGGTTGCAGGCCCCATCCTGTTCATCACGGCGGCCGGCGGTGTTCTTGGTAATGTAATAGCAAACACCACCATGGTAGATTATATCAAGGAGAATTCTTCTGCTCTGGCGGCAATGGGTTTGATGTTCCCCTTCCTGCTTTCTGCTATTCTTAAAACAGCACAAGGCTCATCCACCGTTGCAATTACAACTACTGCCGGAATTATAGCACCAATGCTCACATCAATCGGCCTGGCAACTCCAGCATTGATCGCACTGACTGTAATTGCAATCGGTGCTGGTGCTATGACCGTTTCACACGCTAATGACAGCTATTTCTGGGTAGTCACCAACTTCGGCAATATGAGGGTGGAAGACGGTTACAAAACACAAACCCTGGGCACCCTCATCGTTGGTATTGCGTCACTTATTAATGTATATATCCTGTATTTCTTCATCAGGTAGCATTAAATAATTATCTTCTTCTAACAAAAACTATGTAAGTAGAAGATGTTCTCAACCTTAGGATAATTTGATATAATAGATAAACAGCGCCAAGGCATATGCTTTGGCGCTTTTGTAAAAATAATGGATAAGGGAATGTTAAACATAGGAAGGTGTGATTTCTTTGAGTCTGAAAAACGATGCTTATAAAATCATCGACTCTGCCATAAATGCAGCGCTTCCCGATACTGCCGTAAAGAAAGCATTGCAGGGGCTGGATTTCTCAGGCGGAAGATTATTTCTGGTATCCATCGGTAAAGCAGCATGGTCCATGGCGAAAGCAGCAGCCGATATGCTGGGTGATAAAATCGATGACGGTGTTGTAATAACAAAGTATGACCATTCAAAGGGAGAACTGCCCAATATCCGAATCTATGAAGCAGGGCATCCCATTCCGGATGAAAATTC
>DUOI01000085.1 GCA_012838915.1 Clostridiales bacterium | reverse complement strand
CTGGAACAGATCGGGTTATTGCATTTGGCAAAAGAGCAATATAAAGTATAAAATAAACGACAATACACAACAGGCGGAATCCATTATGGATTCCGCCGCTTTTAACTGCCTTCATCATGACTTGGGCAGCCGTTTTGCGTGGGGTTCATTGTTGTGATAATGGTTATTTCCACAACAAACCGACAAATTTTGCTTCACAGATTCCATCATCGCGGGCAGTGTAGCTGACAAAATACTCGTCTTCTGAACTATATATTTCCCGATTTATTTTCCCGTCAGAATAATTTGACTGAGTCTCTACAATCACATATTCCGCTTTCGGGTTGATGGCTACATTTTTCGGCAAGCCGGCAGCTGTGTACTCTTCCTGTAAAATCGGGGTATTATCCGAGCTCATCTGGATGATGGTAATATTATCAGGTGGAGCCTTTGCAGCGATGTTTATGGTTATTCTGAAGCTTTCCTCGGTCGCTTCACCGTTTTCCGTGACGGTATACTTCTCTTCTAGGGTTGTTGTGTAAGCGGCTCCTTCTCCGGTATCGCCCGAAAAAGAGAAACCGCTTCCCGATGTTAAGTATACACGTCCGTCGCTGCCTTGGAAGACCGGGTTAATGTACATCACACTTTGCTTATTTGGTGAGAAGTATATCGTGCCTTCCAGTGTGGTGTTATCTCCGACAGTTATATGTCCATCGCTTATCGCGCTGTCAGATGAGCTGCTTAAATAGCTCTCGCCGTCCGGTTGTTTGACTTCAAAGGTGAAAAATGGTATTCCGTCAAGCCCTTCAAATACATATTCACAAGTTTCAATTTCTTCACCGGTTTCCTCATTTTTATGGGTAACGCTTTTTAGCTCAGCATATTTACGGCCTCCATACTGCTCATTGTCTGCAACCGAAATCTCACCGTTTTTTCCAATAGTGTGCAAGTTATCCCTTATATAACTTTCGTAATCGAACAAGTCAACATGTTCTTGAGTGATGAAAGCACCTACAAGCCTGTCCTTTTGCACGTCCAGGCCGTTTTCCCGTGCAAGCCGGCAAGAACATAGCGAAATCAAAATCAATAAAATGCAGCATAGCGTGAGGAATTTTCTATTCATCTTCACTCTCCTCCAGTTTGCCGTCAAATTTCAAAATATCTCCTACATCGCAATTCAGATAATAGCATATTTTGTTGATTGTCGAGAAACGAACGCCCTTTGCCTTTCCGCTGCGCAATATGGATAGATTAGCCTCTGTAATCCCGATCAATGCACTGAGCTCCTTCGATGTTATTCCCCGTTGCTTCAATATTTCTTCCAGATGAACCTTAATAGCCATATAATTCCACCCTCATATGAACATCTCGCTGTCTTTCTTGAGCTGCCGTGCCTGCTCGAAATAGCCGGCCAGCAGCATGGTGATGAGAACAAATACAATCGATAAAAGTGGAATTGAAAGAGTGTAATGTGTGGAGTGAACGGAAGAGCCCAATATAAGCTGCAGTATATTTACGCTGATTTGTGACAGCATAATTGCAGCCACCGTCCACCTGCAAATCCGGGTAATTTTTTGTGATGAAGTAACGACATCCTGTCCATAGGGGTCCCTTTTGAATGCATCGATAAGCTCCAGCCCTGCATAGAGTATGATTATTTCCAGTGCAAGGGGCAAAACGCTTACTAAATACTGCAGCACCAAAAAAGCATAACTAAGACCAAGATTTTGTTCTGCACCTGTGTTTCCGGCAGATAATTGCTGAAAAGCAGATGAAAGATCCATTAAACCTGAACCAACTATTCCGTATACAAGTGCAATACAGATAATGCTCAATAAAATTTTCAAATATTTCAGAATGGAGCTGGTTTTAATGTCCTTTAAGGCTCGAATCATGCGCAAGATGAGATATCCTGCTGCAATGGAATATACAACAATACCAAGGAATGCCTTATTTATATCTATAAGGTCAAAGGATCCAAAGTGCTGTGCTATATCAGCAGGGTTGATCATCATATAAATAACCCAAAACAGTATAAGGCTTAATACAGCAAGAAGCCCGTCCTCCACATGTGCCCTGGGCCTGTATAAACGAAAGGCAAGGTATACGCCGGGAGACAGACAGGTTGCACAGTAAATGATTATTGATATGAAATTTCCTATCGTACCGGAGAGTGAGATTTTCCGCAATCCCAAGCCAAGCTGTTCCAAGGGGAAGGCCATGAGAGTGGTGAAAAAGTTTTCGCGATATGGCCTGTAGACAGAAAGTAAAAAGAGGGCAAGGGCCTCAACCAAAAGTATGATTGTAAGCTTTCGTCTCATAATGGAACCCCCAAATTATTGTTTTACGATAATTCATGTTATCTTCATTATAATGGTAAATTATTGTTTGTCAATAATTATTTTGTATTTCACTTCATCCGAGTCAAACAACCAAACCGCCTGGCCTGGCAGGGCGGGCTGATTGCTGCATTTTGCGCATGTCATTCTAAATTTTATATATATATGATACTATAAATAATATAAAAGGATTCAAAAGGAGGTCAAAAAATTGAAACCTGTAAAGAAAGCAAGTGAAATGACAGTAAAAGAATTGGCAGCATATATAGACCAGTCAGTATTAAAACCGGAATTTACTGAAGATGAGATTCGTAAATACATTCAGGAGGGGATTGACTATGGTTGTGCTACTGTGTGTATAAATCCTTCTTCGCTGGATATTGCATCGGAGATGTGTAAGGGCAGCTATACCCGGATTTGTGTGGTTTGTGATTTTCCCTTCGGCCTGTCAACGACCAAATCCAAAATGATGCAGGCAGAAGAATATTGCAGGAATTACAAAATTTATGAGTTAGACCTTGTTGCAAATTACGGCCTGATCAGAAGCGGGAAATATGATGCGGTTACCGCTGAAATCAAAGCCGTTGTTGATATTTGCCATAATTATGGTACGGCAGTAAAAGTGATAATTGAAACAGACGCCCTGACGAAAGAACAGATTGTCGCAGGGACAAAATGTGCTATAAGCGGCGGAGCCGATTTTATAAAAAATTCTACCGGTTTTTTTACAGGCGCATCAAATATCGGTGCCTCACCTGAAGTTGTCAAAATCATGATGGATGCTGCTGAAGGAAAGATTAAGGTAAAGGGAGCCGGTGGCATTCGTACAAGAGAACATTTCCTTCAGCTCATCGACATGGGTATTGATCGCATGGGCATCGGTTATAAGTCTACGCCAATAGTTCTGGGATTGAACAGTTAAAAAATGGAGTATTATTTTTGTGCGAATTTGCAGAAAATTTACCTGTATGATAAGATGAATATACGATTTTTATACAGGAGGAACAGCAAATGAAGATTGAATTAAAAGTTCAAAATAGAAACAAGATAGGTACTAATCAAGCAAAAAAACTACGGGCAGATAACAAAATCCCCGGTGTGATATACACAAAGGGGAAGGATGCAAGGCATATAAGCGTAGATCCTGCTGATTTTTATAAAGTATACAGGGAAGCGGGAAGTTCAAAAGTAATATACCTGAATCTGGACGATGAAAATATTCCGGTATTAATTCGGGAAGTACAGACTAACCCGGTTAAGGAGCTGGATTTTCTTCATGTGGACTTTTTAAAACTGGATCTGGAAGAAAAGATCAAAGTAAACATACCCATTGTATTGCTTAACAGAGACAATATTAGGCTTCAACCTTCCATACTGATGCAATTGACAGATGAAATTGAGGTGGAATGTCTTCCGACAGATATCCCGCAATCAGCTGAAATAGACGTAAGGGATATGGACTTTGATACACCTAAATATGTCCGCGACGCTGATGTAGCAAAAATGGATAATGTGGAAGTATTAACTGAATTGGACAAAGTGGTGTGCACCTTGTCCGCACCTGCAGCAGAAGCTGAAGAGGAAGATGTGGATGAGGAGGCATCTGTCGAAACACCTGTTGATGAAGAAGAAAAGACAGAATGAAGAGTAAGGGTTGATACAGCCGGGCAACCAATATCCGAACATTAACATCGCTTTGAAGTAAAATGTTCGTAAATATATTGACAATATTTACTGTCTCTGATATATTGGTAGTGTAAAACAGTATATTACTCATATAATCCTGATAATTGGTTCGGGAGTCTCTACCGGGCAGCCGTAAACTGCCTGACTATGAGTGAATTTTTGCAGCTTGCCGGTTTAGCAGGCTTTCTCCCCATTTGTGGGTATTTGGGAAGGGGGCCGGTTTTACCCGGTCTATTTTCTATTTGATAGTGAGCGCATGATTCACCTTGTTCCGGAATCATGCGCTTATTTTTTACGGAGGTAAAAAAACATGCCAAGCAAACTTAAGGTTGCCGTAGTTATGGGCAGCGATTCGGATTTTCCTATTCTTAAGAAATGCATCCAAACCCTGAAGGGATTTCATATTGAAACGGAAGTTCATGTTATATCTGCCCATCGAACCCCTTACCGGGCAGAAGAGTTTGCAAGAAATGCCGAATCAGAAGGTATTGGTGTTATTATTGCTGCTGCAGGGAAAGCAGCCCATCTGGCCGGAGTTCTTGCAGCATATACTGTAATACCGGTAATCGGACTTCCCATCAAATCCTCCACAATGGATGGGCTGGATTCACTGCTTTCCATGGTACAAATGCCCAAAGGGGTACCGGTAGCCACCGTAGCCATAAACGGTGCTGAAAATGCGGCTTTGCTGGCAGTACAAATACTTTCAATTGCACAGCCGGAATTAAGGGAAGCTTTGAAAACATACAGAAAACAGATGGCAGAGGAAGTTATGGAAAAAGACAGTGCAATAAAAAAGGAAGCTGAGTTAATTTGAGAATTGGGCAAATAATATAAAGATAAATCAGCCAATTGAAAGAAAACGTAGCACAGAAACGGGGAATGTATTGTGATAGGCATATACAATCAAAATGAGCTGCAATTACAGGAAATAGTTTTTTACGGTTTGTATGCGCTTCAGCACCGTGGACAGGAAAGCGCCGGAATTGCCGTTACCGATGGCAATAGTATATCCTATCACAAAGGTATGGGCCTGGTTGCGGAAGTGTTCGATGAACAGGCATTAGCTCGTCTGGCAGGCGGAAAGGCAGCCATAGGGCATGTGCGTTATGCAACCGCCGGCGACAGAATGTATGCCAATGCCCAACCCCTTGTTACCAAGTATAAGAAAGGTTCCATGGCTCTGACCCATGACGGGAGGCTGGTCAATGCAGGCTGTATAAGAAAGCAATTGGAGGAAGACGGTGCCATTTTTCAAACCAACCTGGACATTGAAGTAATTGCTAACCTTATTGCAAAAAACATTGATCCGGGGCTGGAAGAAGCCCTGAAAAAACTGATGGGTATGGTGCAGGGCGCTTACAGTCTGCTGATTATGACGGAAGATAAACTGATAGCCATAAGAGATCCCCTGGGAATCCGGCCCCTGGCTTTGGGCAGACTGGAGGACTCCTATGTAATTGCTTCGGAAACATGTGCCTTTGATACCATAGGAGCGGAATATATCAGGGATGTTAAGCCGGGAGAGATTATAATCATCGATGAGAACGGTCTAACTTCTGTTCAAACTCCGGTTCCCTTACATTCATCCCTTTGCATATTTGAATTTGTATATTATGCCCGTACTGACAGTACAATTGACGGAATCAGCGTTTATATGGCCAGAAAACAGGCCGGTGCAAAACTGGCTGCAGAGCATCCGGTAGAGGCTGATCTGGTCATAGGTGTGCCCGATTCCGGGACAACCGCTGCCATCGGCTATGCAGAAGCATCAGGTATCCCCTATGGAGAAGGGTTTATTAAGAACCGATACGTTGGCAGAACCTTTATTCGATCCAGTCAACATATAAGGGAGCAGGGAGTGAGAATCAAGCTCAATGCACTAAGACGAATTGTAAAGGGCAAACGGATTGTGGTGATTGATGATTCCATTGTACGGGGCACAACCAGTAAAAAGATTGTGGAAATGCTGCGCCTGGCAGGGGCAAAGGAGGTTCATATGCGAATCAGTTCTCCCCCGGTCCGGTTCCCCTGTTACTACGGAGTCGATATTGATACCTCCGATCAATTGATTGGTCATTCCAACGATGTTGATGAAATATGCAGAATAATCGGTGCCGATTCTTTGGGTTACCTAAGCCAGGAAGGGCTGATCAAAACCGTGGAAGGAAGCGGTTGCGGCTTCTGCAGGGGTTGTTTTAATGCTGAGTATCCCATTGAAATACGGCATAAGCAATAAACAATAGGTGTATTCGGCTTTGAAAAACCGGAAGCGCATTACTTCCTGCTGTAAGATGACGCAGTATTATTAATTCATTAACGGAGGACTGGATATGGGAATCAATTACAAGGATGCCGGAGTAGATGTGGAAGCAGGATATGAAGCAGTACGGCAAATGAAGCAATATGTTGAAGAAACGCATACTCCAAATGTCATCGGAGGGCTTGGCGGTTTTGGCGGAATGTTTTCACTGAATACCTCGGGTGTGGAGCAGCCTGTACTGGTAGCCGGTACCGACGGAGTAGGAACCAAACTAAAGATTGCTTTTTTAATGGATAGTCATGATACCATAGGCATTGATTGTGTTGCCATGTGCGTAAATGACCTGGTATGCCAGGGCGCAAGACCGCTCTTCTTTCTGGATTATATTGCTGTGGGAAAGCTCTTTCCTGATAAGGTTGCTCAAATTGTGAAGGGTATGTCCAAAGGCTGCATTGAAAGCGGCTGTGCCTTAATAGGAGGCGAAACCGCCGAGATGCCGGGGTTTTACCGGACAGGTGAGTATGATGTAGCCGGTTTTGCCGTAGGCCTTGCGGATCGAAAAAAGTTGATAGACGGCTCAAACATCAGACCAGGGGATGCATTGATAGGTATTGCATCCAGCGGGGTGCACAGCAATGGATTCTCCCTAATCCGAAGAATTCTAGTGGAAAAAACAAACCGGTTGCAGGAATATGACGAAAACCTGGGCATTACTATAGGAGAGGAGCTGCTTAAGCCTACCCGAATTTATGTAAAGGGTATATTGGAACTGCTGCAGCATTTTTCAATCAAAGGAGTATCCCATATTACCGGCGGCGGCTTTTATGAGAATATTCCAAGAATGCTTCCCGAGGGTTTGTCAGCAGAAATTCTCAGGGACAGCTGGCCTGTGCTTCCTGTATTCTCACTGATTCAAAAAGCAGGAAATATAACGGAGCATGACATGTATAATACATTCAATATGGGGATAGGTATGGTGCTTGCCTGTGAATCCGTACAGGAGCATGAAATTATTGCCTGCCTGAGAGATACCGGTTATCAGGCTTATCAGATTGGCAGCATTATTGAGGGACAGGAAGGCGTGGTGCTGCGATGAAGGGCATTGGTGTTTTGCTTTCCGGAGGAGGCACCAACCTGCAGGCAATTATAGACACTATAGAGCATGGCAACATCGCTGCAGATATTAATCTGGTGCTGTCTGACAGGCCCGATGCATACGGCCTGATCAGGGCAGAAAAAAGGGGTATACCGGCATATTGTATCAACCGGAAAAAATTCAAGGATGCCGGCTCCTTTAATGAAGCCATATTGGAAAAGTTGACCGCTCATCATGTGGAATATATTGTGCTGGCCGGGTATCTCAGCATCTTATCCCCAAAGCTGGTGGAATGCTATCGAAACAAAATAATCAATATCCATCCTTCTTTAATTCCTGCCTTTTGCGGCAAGGGCTATTACGGGGATAAGGTGCATCAGGCTGTACTGGATTATGGCGTAAAGCTGACCGGTGCAACTGTACACTTTGTAGATGAAGGAACGGATACCGGGCCGATTATTTTCCAAAAAGCAGTGGAAGTATTGCCCGATGATACGGTTGAAACTCTGTCCAGGCGTGTACTGGCGGTAGAGCATGAGCTTCTTCCGAAGGCAGTTGCCCTGCTGGTACAAGACAGACTCAAGGTGTCAGGACGAAAAGTAATCCTGAAGAGCAGCGGCATGATGTCAAACAGCTGACTTAAAATTATTGCCGGGAACACCGGCTGCAGTCATATTTAACAAGGGGTTGAAGCAATGAAAAAACGTGCATTAATCAGTGTGTCAGACAAGGCCGGTATAACGGAGCTGGCTAAGGAGCTGGTGCAGCTTTCCTTTGAAATTGTTTCTACCGGAGGCACAGCAAGGATTTTAACTGAAGCGGGGATTCCTGTAATCAATATCAGTGAAGTAACAGGCTTTCCCGAGTGTTTGGATGGCCGGGTAAAAACCCTGCACCCAAAGGTACACGGAGGAATTCTGGCAGTCAGAGACAATCCGGATCATATGCAACAGCTAAAGGAGTTGGGTATTGATACCGTTGACCTGGTAGTCATCAATCTATACCCCTTCCGTCAAACTATTCTTAAAGAAGATGCCACCTTGGAAGAGGCCATAGAAAACATCGATATCGGCGGTCCCGCCATGCTGCGGGCAGCAGCTAAGAATTACAGGGATGTTGCTGTAGTTGTGGACCCTGCCGACTACCCGCTTGTTTTGGAGGAATTGAAGCAAGGGACAGTCAGCCAGGATACCAAGTTTTATCTGGCTGCCAAAGTTTTTGAGCTGACTGCCCACTATGATGCATTGATTGCCCAATATTTGAGAGAACAATCTGGCCGTGCTGAATTTCCGCAATTGCTGACTATGACTTATCAAAAACAGCAGGAGCTGCGCTATGGAGAGAATCCACACCAACAGGCGGTTTTCTACAGGGAAATCCGCCCGGTTGCAGGCAGCCTGCCAACTGCCCGGCAGCTTCACGGAAAGGAATTGTCCTTTAACAATATCAATGATACCAATGGTGCCTTGGATTTGCTCCGGGAATTTGAGCAGCCGACAGTGGTAGCGGTCAAACATGCCAATCCCTGCGGTGTGGGTACGGCTGATAATATTTTTGAAGCCTATCAGAAAGCATATAAAGCTGATCCGGTATCCATATTTGGCGGTATTGTTGCTGCCAATCGTGAGATTGACCGGGACACAGCCCGGGAAATAAACAAGATTTTCATTGAGATAGTAGTTGCACCTGGATACACCAAGGAGGCTTTGGAAATTCTCAAACAGAAAAAGAATATAAGAATTCTGGAATTAGAGGAGATACAAGCTGCTTTACCGCCTAATACATGGGATATAAAAAAAGTTCTGGGAGGAGTATTGGTTCAGGAGGCAGACACCAAACTCTTTCAGGATGATAAGCCATGGCAGGTAGTAACCAATAGAAAGCCAACACAAAGGGAATTAGAGGATTTGAAGTTTGCCTGGAAGATTGTGAAGCATGTAAAATCAAATGGAATCGCCATTGGGAAGAACGGCGGGTCTTTGGGGATCGGGCCCGGGCAGGTTAACCGCATCTGGGCGGTAAAGCAGGCAATTGAAAGAAGCGGCAAGGAAGTAGAAGGCGCGGTGCTGGCTTCGGATGCATTCTTTCCCTTCGATGATTGCGTAGAGGCAGCAGCTAAAGCCGGTATTACAGCTATTATTCAACCCGGCGGCTCAATTAAGGATCAATTGTCCGTTGATGCATGCAATCGCCATGGTATTGCTATGGTATTTACCGGAATGAGACATTTCAAACACTAAAACAGAATGAGGCAGATAAAATATGAAGGTACTGGTGGTAGGCGGAGGGGGCAGGGAGCATGCTATTGTATGGAAATTAAATCAAAGCCCCCGTATATCAAAGTTATACTGTGCTCCAGGGAATGGCGGGATCGCTTCCCTGGCTGAATGTGTTGATATCCCGGCAACGGATCCGGAGGGTATCGTAAATTTTGCAAAGGATGAGCAGATTGATTTGACGGTGGTGGCGCCGGATGACCCGTTGGCAATGGGAATGGTAGACATGCTGGAAGCAAACGGACTGCGTGCATTCGGCCCCAGACAGAGGGCGGCTGAAATTGAATCCAGCAAGCTATTTGCCAAGGAATTGATGAACAAATACGGGATTGCTACTGCTCATTATCAATTTTTTGATGAATATGATGCTGCTGTCAGATACTTGGATCAAGTTGACTTCCCCGTTGTGATCAAAGCCGACGGCTTGGCATTGGGTAAAGGCGTTATAATAGCCTCCTGCAGGAAAGAGGCAGAAGAAGCTGTAAAAGCCATGCTGCTGGACAACAAATTCGGAAAAGCAGGGCATCGAATTTTGATAGAAGAGTTCTTAACCGGTCAAGAGGTATCTATATTGGTCTTTACCGACGGCATTACCTTTGCACCTATGGTAAGCTCACAGGATCATAAAAGAGCCTGTGATAATGATGAGGGGCCAAATACAGGCGGTATGGGCGCTTTTTCTCCCAGCCCTCACTATACTCCTGAGATTGCTGAATATGTGGAACAGAAGATAATAAAACCTACAATCCATGCAATGAGAAAAGAGGACAGGCTCTTTCAGGGTGTCCTGTATTTCGGACTGATTCTGACTGATTCCGGCCCCAAGGTGCTGGAATATAATGCACGCTTTGGCGATCCGGAGACCCAGGTAGTATTGCCCAGATTAGAAACCGATTTGCTGGAAATCATGGAGGCAATAATTGATCAGCGGCTGGATCAGATTAAGATCAGCTGGAATGATAAGGCAGCAGCCTGTGTTGTTCTGGCTTCAGGAGGTTATCCCGGCAGTTATGACAGTGGGTTTCCCATTGAAATAAGGACAAAATCCGAATGCCTTTTGTTTCATAGTGGTACAAAAAGGACACCGCAAGGTCTGGTTACCAGCGGCGGCAGGGTTCTGGGCGTAACTGCCCTGGGAAGCAGTTTGAAGGAAGCCCTCGATAAAGCGTATGATCAAATTGATTCAATTTATTTTGAAGGAATGCATTTTCGCAGAGATATCGGCAAAAGATAAGAAACATGCTTACAAGTTATACAATAATAATTGTCGATAGGGAGCCCGCCGGCGCACAAGATAAAAAGGGAGCAAGAGCTCCCTGCATCAGATATGGTTCCGGAACTCATTAAAGTCAATTTCCGGATAATCTTCAAGAGCGTCTATTGAAAAGCTATCATGATCCTCCGGTGAAAGGACATTAAGGCCATGAGAGATTCCGGGAGGGAAGATGGATGCATCCAGTGCCCCGTCTATTACCAGAAAATCCTCTTCATAATGGTCTGGCTTCATGTGTTTCACCTCCAAACCGTATCGATATTAACCTTTAGGATTAGTTTGGCACTTTTCCTGAATTCTATCCGTTTATTCACTGACAGGGGGCTGAAAAATGGAAAAAGGCTATATACAGATTTATACCGGCAACGGGAAAGGAAAAACCACGGCAGCTTTGGGTCTGGGTCTGAGAGCTGTGGGGCATGGTTTGAAGGTTATAATGATTCAATTCATGAAGGGTATGCATACAGGCGAACTGAAATCCATACAAAAACTGGAGCCTGACTTTGAAATCCGGCGTTTTGGTGAAACAAAAAAATTTGTGTTCTTAATGAATGAAGAAGAGAAAAAGGCTTTGGCTTGTCAGATTAAGGAGGAATTAAAGGATATTAATCAAATATTCGAGGATAACTGCTGTGACATTCTGATTCTTGATGAAATACTGGGCTGTATACAGGCAGGCTTGGTATCGATACAGGATGTATTGAATATAATGGACTCCAAACCCGGGAACATGGAGCTCGTTATGACCGGCAGAGATCTACCCGAAGAGATTGCCGAAAGGGCTGATTTGATCACTGAAATGAAGGCTGTACGACATTACATGGATGAAGGCGTGCCCGCCAGAATAGGCATTGAAAAATAGTGCAAAAATAATCGGCATATCATTTAAATTGCTTGACTTTCTGTTACTGCTGGTATACATTATTATTGTATAAATTGAATGAAAATGTCGATTGCACTCATATAAGCCTGCAAATTTGGTGCAGGAGTCTCTACGTGGCAACCTAATTGCCTACGCTATGAGTGTTCGCTATGCTATTCTGCAGTTTCTGTTAAAGAATCTACTGCTGTGAATCAGGCAGCCGGTTGAACACTTAATCGGCTGCCTTTTATTGTTTGCTTTAGGGTTATTCCCTTTTACATAAAGCAAAAGTAATCATATCAAATCATAATAGGAGGAATTGTACATGGAAAACTTTTTTAAGCTCAAGGAGAATGGCACCAATGTCCGTACTGAAATCCTTGCCGGTTTTACCACTTTCTTTGCTATGGCCTACATCATCATGGTAAATCCCAGCATACTTGAGCAGTCCGGCATGCCCTGGGGTGCAGTTTTTCTTGCTACCATTATTGCATCTATCATTGGAACACTGGTTATGG
>DUOI01000084.1 GCA_012838915.1 Clostridiales bacterium | reverse complement strand
CAGTGACGTAAGCTCCGGATCATCCGGTACGGCATTATCCTTCGTTTTCATATTCTTTATCTCATCAACAGTTTTACCAAGCATCCATTTTTCCAATTCAGAAATTTGCTCGTACCATTCCTTGCCTATTTCAGAACTTTTCTTCATGCCATATCCATCACCCAGCTCAACCTTTGTCTTCTGCTCAGCGGCAGGATCCGAAGTCAAATTCCCATTCTTGTCAAAGTTGACCCTGGTCTGAGCAGTATCTATGGTAATGGATGCAATCTTGCCATCCTTGTCAAAACCTACTGCAGCCATGACAGTATCAACCTGAGCTACAGCCTCTTTATCGCCTTCAACGCTTTTAGATTTAGCAATGGACACTTGTTGGCCCAGGCCCAGCTTCACAATTCCCTCTGTACTGCTGCTCTCATTACTCTGGTCAGGAGCGGGTGAAGGCGTATTATTGTCGGCTCCACCGCATCCGGCGAATACAATTACCAAAATAGTTACCAGTACCAGTGATAGTAGTTTCTTCATTTTTTCCTCTCCATAAAGAAATATATGTAGATTAAAAACGTCAACATTATAATATAATCTACAATACTAAACAATTACTTGGTTTATATTTTTCCCTGGACAGCTTAAATTTCTTGGCACGGATTCCATTTACCCTAACAAGGTAGTGTTGTATATATTTTCATTACTAACTAAAAATATAAATACCCATTAATATGGGTATTTAACAACTGAATATCATGCTCTTGAAAATTTATTGAAGTTTTTGTTTGGTTCTGTTTGTGGAAACCTATTTCAAATCATTAATTAAACTGGCTGCTATGGATTCATTTATATCAAGAAGCTGGCTTTCATACTCCTGCCAATCGCTTATTTCCTCTATGCTTCTTCCGAATAGAATAACTTCCAGGTTCCTTCTGATTTCATTGACAAGCACTAAATTCTCATCAGGAGGATAGTGTTTTAAAATTTTTAACGTAGCCAGCAGGCTGTCCATTGCCTGCTGGCGACTGAAAGGTTTGTTTTGGCTGTTGACATAGCTTTTTACATGTCCATAATGCTTTGAAAACTCATTGTTCAATCCATGTTGAATTAGAGTCTTGGTATATCCTACTATGCACTTATTGCCCTGGCACATTTTGCACTTTTCCGTTCCCAGGCAAATACTGTCAAAGTCCTGTTTTATTCGCTTATAATACTCATGTAGTTCTTTTGATTTGCGAATCAACGCTGTTTGCTTACCTAGTCGGCTGGTTCGAATCATAGATCTGATCAACAATATAATCACTGTAGAAAGAACAGTCAAAAATAGCACTATATTAAGAGGGGTCAGGTATTTCTGCGGAAGATTTTCTGCCAGCCTTGTTATTCCAAAAAATAAAAAAACTGCGGCTGAAATCAAGCGGATAGCGGTTTCCGGTAATCTTTCACCCAACCTTCTGCCAATCAAAATCCCTATCCCGCCGGTTGTAAACATTCCCAAAACGGTGCCCGCAAGTATCATTACAGGGAAAGCGGCCTGAGAAGCCAGAGTGATTGCAGTTAATTGAGTTTTGTCCCCAAATTCACCGAGAAAATAAGCAATGGCTACCGTAAGTAAAGGCCCAAATTTCAGTCTAGGTTCACTCTCTTCCTTTTCTTCCGCTTCCGGCTTCAATGTCCATAAGGCAAAGGCAATGAAGGCAAAGCCGGCAGCAATCTGTATTGCTTTCAGAGGTAAAAAAACTGAAACAAGGCTTCCCAGTAGAACTGCCAAACCGTCATTGAGAAGAGCACCGATCAGCATTCCCGGCAGCACCTTACTGATCGGATACCGTGTAGCAAAAGCCATTGCCAGCAGTTGGCTTTTATCACCCATCTCAGCGACAAAAACCAGCAGAAAAGCCTCGGAAAATTCTTGTAGCATATTGTCCTCCAAATGTTAAGCTGTCGTATTTTCTTCTTATTAGTAAATTTTATGTAATTACTATTTATATTAAAGTTCCCGACGCATTGTTTGTCAATACAATTCCAAAACAATCCCATAGGGTTATATACATTGAAATCATTATTATAAGATGACTGAACTCATTACAAAAAAAGAAAAAGAATTTTCTAAGAAAATTCTTGTGATTTAAGGTGAATCTCCTTCTGCATCATATATTGAATGCAACTTTGTGTCAGAATTCTAATATTTGTAAAAACACATTCACTTATTCAGCTTCCCCATTTTTTAACTTGTGCAGGATCGTGAATCCATGGTTCTCTATGGCCTTTTCAATTTCAGCGGTATTGAAGGAATTAATTCCGACTACTATAGCGCTTTTCCCGCTTTCCCCCCTGTATATCGCCACACGGGTGATGTTTGCGCCATATTGTCCGATAATGCTTGTCAGATTGGACATTATACCCGGCTCATCAATTGCTTCAATGGTGAGCCTGGTACCTGGCTCCCGGAAACCCAGCAATTCAATAAAGGAATCAAAGATATCGCTTTCAGTGATAATTCCTACCATTCTGTCTTTATTATCGATAACAGGCAGAAAACTTACCTTGTTGTCCCTCATCAGCGTAGCAGCCTCTTCCAAAAGGGCGTCTGGAGAAATTGTAATTAATTCTTTGCTCATTATCTTCTTTATTTTGGTATTTGTAAGCAAGTATGTTATCTCACCCATGCTGAGACTTGTTGCTTTGGACGGAGTGTAGCGATCGATATCCTCTTTGGATACAACACCTACCAATTTCCCCTTATGCATAACAGGAAGGCGTTTAACATTATGCTGTGTCATGATTTCGTGGGCTTCAGGAATCGTCTGATCCGGAGAGACAGTAAATGGGTTGGTAGTCATCTTGGTTTTGACAAACATAAACTAACCTCCTAAATATGCTTTTCTGATATCATCGCTTTGCAACAAATCGGAACCTGCCCCGGAAAGAACGATAGACCCGGTTTCCAGGACATATGCCCTATGAGCTATCTGCAAGGCCATGCTGGCATTTTGCTCAACCAGCAGGATGGTTGTTCCGGCCTTGTTGATCTCTTTTATTATACGAAATATTTCCTGAACCAGCAAGGGTGCTAACCCCATGGAAGGTTCATCCAGGAAGAGAATTTTCGGCCGGCTCATCAATGCCCTGCCGATGGCAAGCATTTGCTGCTCACCACCCGACAAGGTTCCTGCTGCCTGTTTTTTACGATCATATAGAATCGGGAAATGCTCATACACCATTTTTATATCATTGGCTATGCTTTCCTTGTCCCGCCTGAGATAAGCGCCCAGTTCCAGGTTTTCCAATACCGTCATGGTAGGAAAGACCCGGCGTCCTTCAGGTGCATGGGAAATGCCTAGTTTCACTCGTTCCTGGGCAGATGTGTGGATTAAATCCTTTCCATCTAACAGGATTTCTCCGCTGGTAGGCTTCTCCAATCCGGATATGGTACGCAGTGTTGTAGTCTTACCTGCACCATTGGCACCGATCAAGGTGACAATTTCCCCATCAACTACAGTCAAAGAGATTCCCTTTAATGCATGAATAACTCCGAAGTGAACATTCAGATTCTTAATCTCCAGCATTGCTGACATCCTCCCCTAAATAAGCCTTAATAACCCGCTTATTTGATTTGATTTCCTCTGGAGTCCCCTCCGCTATCAGCATGCCGTAATCCAATACATAAATCCGTTCACATATTTTCATGACCAACGACATATCATGTTCTATTAACAATATGGTTAAGTGAAACTCTTTCCGAATCCATTTGATTAATTGGGTCAATTGTGCCGTTTCAGCAGGATTCATACCGGCAGCAGGTTCATCCAGTAACAGCAGAACCGGCTTAGTTGCCAATGCTCTTGCAATTTCCAAATGCCGCTGTTCCCCATAGGACAAATTTTTGGCTAATTCATTCGCTTTGCTGTCCAGCTTTGTAATACGCAGGAACTCATAGCTTTCTTTTTTCAGCCGTTCTTCTTCTTTTCTGTAGGAAGGAAGGTGCAAAAGCCCGGATAACAAACCGTAGTTTGCATTTTGATGCATGGCGATACGAACATTATCCAGAACGGTCAGATCCCTGAACAACCTGATATTCTGGAAGGTTCGGGCTAATCCAGCTTTACAGATATTATAAGGTTTTTGGCCTTGCAGCTCCCTCCTTCGATCTTCTGTTTCCAGCACTATGGTACCGCTGGAGGGTTCATATACACCGGTAAGAAGGTTGAATACCGTGGTTTTGCCTGCACCATTGGGCCCAATCAGTCCTACCAGCTCTCCCTGGTTCAGCTCCAGGTTTAAATTAGCAACTGCAGTAAGGCCGCCAAAGGACTTGGTTAATTTTTTTACGCTGAGGATCGCCATTTATTTCCCTCCCTTCCGGGCTGATAATAAGCCGCCCAGGTTTCGGAATACCTTAAAAGTGATTTCCTTGGAGCCCATCAGCCCCTGAGGACGGAAAATCATGATAATTATCAACAGGAATGCATATATAACCATCCTTAAATCGGAAAAGTCCTGCAATATAGTGGAAATTATTGCAAGCAGAATAGCTGCCAGTACGGACCCTGACAAGCTTCCCATGCCCCCAAGCACTACGATAACCAGTACATCTATAGACTTAAGAAAGCCGAATGTGTTGGGATTAAGGTAATAGAAATAGGATGCATATAAGGCACCGGCAATTCCGGCACAGAAAGCACCGATAGTAAAGGCAGTTACTTTATATTTCGTTGTATTTATACCCATTGCCTCAGCCGCAATTTCATCCTCCCGGATGGAGATACAGGCTCTGCCATGAGTAGACTTAAGAAAATTGGATATCAGAAGGATTGTTCCAACCGCAAAAATATATAGAAAAGCCCAGTTTGTAAATCTGGGAATACCGCTTAATCCTGCGGCACCGTTTGTAATTTCCAAATTTATGAATACAATCCGAATGATTTCCGACATACCCAGGGTGGCGATTGCCAGATAATCTCCCCTTAGGCGTAGTGTGGGCAACCCGACCAGAAATCCAACTATTGCAGCCAGTACAGCCCCGGTCAATAATCCTGCCAGAAACCCCCCTATAGTAGGAATGCGTAATAGAGTCAATCCGCATACATAGGCACCAATAGACATAAACCCGGCGTGTCCCAGTGAAAACTGTCCCGTAAACCCGGTAATCAGGTTAAGGCTGACTGCCAGAATGATATTGATGAAAATAGTGGCGATGGTTGCCTGCAAATAATCATTGATAATATTAAGCTGAATAAGCAATTGTACAATGGCGAAGGTGAAAATCAATACCAGCCACTTCCGCAATGGCGTTAACCCCGTCATCCGCTTTTTCATATTTACACCTTCTCCCTGATGTTTTTACCCAGTATCCCGGTAGGCTTCACAATAAGAATTAGTATCAGAATGGCAAACACCACTGCATCCCTGTACATGGAGTTTATATAACCAGATACCAATACCTCGATTATTCCAATAAGATACCCTCCGATCATGGCACCGGGGATGATTCCGATACCTCCGAATACAGCAGCTATAAATGCCTTTAAGCCGGGCATGGTGCCCATGAGGGGGTTTATAGAGTTATAGTAAACACCGACCAAAATGCCGGCTGCACCTGCTAAAGCAGAACCCAGGACAAATGTAAATGATATGGTGGTATCGACATTGATTCCCATCAGCTGGGCGGCATCCTTATCCAGTGAAACGGCACGCATAGCCTTGCCGATTCGAGTCTTTTTAACGATAAATTGAAGAGCTGTCATTAATAAAATAGTAGTAGCAACAATAATTATCTGCTGCATACTTATTACCGTACTGCCTACCTGAAAACGTTTGTCCATGATTCCGGTCACAGGCGGGTAGGTGCGAACGCCTGCACCCACAAAGAACATGGTCCCATATTGGATAAACAGGGAGACCCCGATGGCTGTTATTAATACAGCAATACGGACAGCGTTTCTCAACGGCCTGTATGCAACTTTTTCAATAGCCATACCTATCAAGGTACATAACACCATAGCAATGAGCAGGGATGGCAGAAAGCCCAGCTTAAATGTGGTCATGCAAAAATATCCGATATATGCACCCAGCATGTAAATTTCTCCATGAGCAAAATTAATCAGCCGGATTATACCATATACCATAGTGTAACCCAAGGCTATCAATGCATAAATGCTGCCCAATGAAACTCCATTGATTATTTGTTGTATAAGCTGTTCCAAACATCTCCCCTACTTTCTGCACATCACTCAAGAAATACGTATAAGTGAGGGCATTTGCTCCTCACTCATACGCTTTCTATATTATATTACAATTTGCATATCATTACAAATGCATGTTGGGTAGCTATCAGTCCATACTCAACCTTTCACTGGAATATTGAGCCCCATCCTTTAACTCAATTACTACCAAGGCTTTGATAGCATTGTGATTTTCATCAACACTAAAATTTCCCGTAACACCGTTAAAGTTTGTGGTTGCTTCTAAGGCTGCCTTTACAGACTGTCCATCCAGCTTTTCTGCATGTTTGATCCCTTCTACTACAAATCTTGCCAAGTCGTAACCCAGGGCATGGAAGGCATCGGGTTGTTTATCATATTTTTTTTCAAATGCTTTTATAAAGTTCTGTACAACGGGATCCTGGTCAAGAGAAGAATAATGGTTGGAGAAGTACACATTGTTCAAGGCTTCTTTGCCCGCTAAGTTTACCAGCTCAGGAGAGTCAAACCCATCTGCCCCAAGGATGGGAACATCTATGCCCTGTTCTCTTGCCTGTTTGATAATAAGACCTGCTTCCTCATAGTAGCCGGGTTTAAAGATAACGTCAAAATCTTCTCCCTTCACCTTGGTAATTATAGAATTAAAATCGGTATCCCCTGCCATATAGGCTTCCTGTGCAACGATGACACCGCCGCCTGCTTCAAAAGTTTTAATGAAGTTCTCTGCAAGACCTTTACCATAATCGCTTGAGCTGTCCATAACAATCACAGCCTTGCTCTTATTCAGATTATTCAGAGCATAATTGGCCATGCCTGTACCCTGATATGAATCGCTGAAGCATATACGAAAAGCATATTCCTTAACGCCGTTTTCGTCTGCAGTTACCTCATCAGCTGTAGCAGAACCGGATACTGCGGGAATTTTATTCTGCTCGGCTACCGGAAGGGTGCCCATGAAGGCACCAGAAGTAGCAGGGCCCATAACCGCAAGAACTTTGTCCTGAGTCATCAACTTGGTGGTCAAGGTAGTGGCTTCTGCCACGTCCGACTTGTTGTCATACTTGATAAGCTCAATTTCCTTACCGTCAATGCCACCTGCTGAATTGATTTCCTCGATTGCAAGCTCAATACCTTCTACTGAGCTTCTGCCGTATGTGGCTACTGCACCGCTTAATTCGTAGTTAACGCCTAGTTTAATTGTATTGGAATTGCCGGCAGTCAGTGAGCAACCAACAAATACAGACATAATAACCAATATTGCAGTCAACAATAAAAATACTCTTTTCATAATTACCTCCTATAAGAAAATATTATCATTAATTTACTATACGTATTTTTAGCTGTCAATAGTCAATGGTAATAAATATTATCTTTTTTGAATATTTAATCTTTTGCAATCAGAGCTACACTCTCCTGTATAAATCAGCTTGTGTAGGATTTTATATAATTTTAAAATGTAACAGACATACCGGAATCAAATCCCATTTAGTTTTCAAATCTATTGAGAAACGCCTTGGTACGCTCCTGTCTCGGATGATTGATTACCTGTTCGGCTGATCCTTGTTCCACAATCACCCCGTCATCCATGAAAATAACCCGATCCGCAACATCCCTTGCAAAACTCATTTCATGGGTTACCACAACCATTGTCATTTTTTCAGCAGCCAGATCCCGAATAACTTTAAGAATCTCTCCCGTCAACTCCGGATCCAAGGCAGAGGTGGGTTCATCAAAGAACAGTATTTTTGGGTTAAGTGCCAGGGCTCTCGCTATGGATACTCTTTGCTGCTGGCCGCCCGACAATTGGTAAGGATATGCATTCTCCTTATCGGACAAGCCAACTTTTGCCAGCAATTCCCTGCCTTCCCGGTATGCTTCTTCCCTGTTTCTTTTTTTAACCGTAATTGGTGCATCTACGATATTTTTTATAACTGAAAAGTGGGGAAACAGATTGAAGTTCTGGAATACAAGTCCAAAATAGCCCCTGATCTTCCGAAGCTCATCCGGAGGTGCATAAACTGCCTTTCCCGATGAATTCATATAGGCTGCCTTCTGGCCAAGGTAGGTCAGTTCACCTGAGTCCATGGTCTCCAGCAAAGTAAGACAGCGAAGCAAAGTGGATTTACCCGACCCGGAAGGCCCGATAATGCCTACCACCTCTCCCTGATTTACTTCAAGGGAAATATCATTAATAACCTCCAAGCTTCCAAAGTTTTTTCTAAGGGATTGAACTTCCAATATCTTCATTGCTTCCTCCTACCTGTAGTAACCAAGTTTCTTTTCCAGCCATTCCATGCCGAATGCTACTATGTAGTTAAAAATATAATAGAACAACCCTGCTGCAAGAAAGGGAATTATGGACTGCTCCTTGGATGCGATAGCCTTAGCTGCTACAAACATTTCTGATACTGAAATAACATGGGCCAGTGCAGTATCTTTTACCAAAGTTATGGTCTCATTAGTGACAGAGGGCAAAATGCGTTTAATCACCTGTGGCAGAATAATCCTCAGAAATGTCTGAGATTTACTGTATCCCAATACCTTTGCAGCTTCATATTGCCCTACCGGCATGGATTCAATTCCGCCACGGTAAATTTCAGCAAAATAGGCGGCATAATTCAGCACAAACCCGATAATAACAGCAACAAATCGATATCCTCTGGGCAGTCTGACATCAAATAGATAATAGGGTCCAAAATAAACAACCATGAGTTGCAGCATAAGTGGAGTGCCTCTCATTATGGAAATATAGAATTTAATGAAAGAGCGCAGCAGAAAGTGTCTGGACATTCGCCCGAATGCCACAATCAAACCCAGGGGCAGGGATAAAAGCAATGTTAATACGAATATTTCAATAGATACCAGCATTCCCTCGCCCAGCTTTGCTAAAATAACAGTCAATTCCACATCAGGACACTCCGTTTCATCACCATGTTACAGTTTTTAGTTTACAAAGTTCATTTTCCGATGATGGTAACATCTTTTCCAAACCATTTTTCTGAGATTTCTTTCATTGTACCATCTTCTGCCATCTCTTCCAAGACTTCCTGCACTTTATCCCGCAGGGCTTCATTCCCCTTTAGAAAACCAACGCCGTATTCCTCTTCCTGAAGCGTTTCTTCGAGAATCCTAAATTTGGCCCCTGTCTTTTGGATTCGGTAATTAGCAACTACTTCATCCATAGCTACCGCATCTACACCGCCTGCCTCCAAATCCATCAAAGCATTGTTGTAATCAGCTGCTGTTACATATTCACCGAAGGACTCCAATAGTTCCGGATTATCTTCCAAGGCGGCTTCTGCACTGGAATCCACCTGAACAGATACAACTTTTCCTGCCAAATCACCTAATGTGGCTATGTCTGAATCGGCGCGAACAACGAACACCTGTGTATTGGCCATATATGGTTCTGTCCATGTATATCCGTCTTCCCTGCCATTCATGGTAAAGCCGTTCCAAATACAGTCAATGTTTTTTGTAGATAATTCCTCATCCTTTGCATCCCATGCAATGGGTTGCAGCTCAAGCTCCAGATTCAGCCGTTTGGCTGTTTCCGCTGCCAGTTCCAAATCAAAGCCGGTAAATTCACCGTCATCACCTACAAAACCCATCGGTGGGAAGTTCTGGTCAAACCCGACTGTAAACTTGCCTTTAGTTACGGTTAGCCCTGCTGCTCCCTTGGAAGAGGCACAGCCTGCTAAAATTAATAATGCCATTAGTACTGTTAAAATAGTTATAGCTCTTATTTTCATTGATACCCCTCTTTTCCTTTTCTGTAATTCATTTATCTAGCATGTTATCACATTAGCGTGCTAAAGTAAATACCAAAATAGAAAAAAGTGTTTTAAATATATATAAACGAATTATTATGGATAAACTTTTTCCAACAGGCACATTATAATTATGACAGGTTCTCATCCTCATACAATATGGGAGAGTTCGCCATGAAATTTGTAGAAAAGTCCTATGATTATTTCCTGAAGTTTGTATTCGGAATCACCAATCCCATAAAAAAATCTATCATACGAACCCATTGTCAGGTTCACAAATTTATCAATATTCAGGCATTGCAAATCCTTCGCAATGACAAGCGGGAAAAGGAGTACAACTTTTTCCTGAGTTGTATCCTGGATATAAACGAAGGTGCGGTATGGGCTGATCAGGACTTCAAGAGCACCCATCACTTTTATCACCCCTATAAGAAAAAGGGCTTGTACGGAAGAAAAAATGCACTGGATTTGGCTGTACAATATTACGCCCGCACCTTGGATTTATGGAAATCCGGGGATTTCAGCAAATCCCTGTTTTATTTTGGTGCGGCAGTACATCTCATCCAAGACATGAGCATACCACAACATGCCAACATCCGCCTGTTGGATAATCATAAACAATATGAAACCTTTGTCAAACGTTCCTATCAGTATGTCCATGAATTTCGGGCAGAGAAGGATGCATATTTATTGGATACCATAGAAGAGTATATCAGGTTTAATGCCAGAGTAGCGCTTAAGATACATAAAAGATTCAAATCCGTTTCCAATGATGAGCAGTGTTATTACCTTATCACAAAATGCAATCTTCCTCTGTGTCAAAAAACTACAGCAGGTGCCATGATCATGCTTTATCAGGATTTATTTGGAGAAGGAAGCCTGCATTAATGTAATTGTTAACTTATTGTTAAGCAAAACGCGGTATTTCACCTTCTGTACAGAAATTTCAAACATTTTTGTATAATAAATTATTTGAATTTTCACTCAATCCTAACATTGTTAATGTATTATCAATTTAAGCATACTAAACCGCTGTATTACTAAATTATGAGCATTATTAAAGAGAGGAGGATTGAACATATGCATTCCCATAATGGCTGTGTCATCAATGAAAGCAAGTACAGCGCACTTAATAATATTATTGACTTGTATAAGGATAAAGAGGGCAGCCTTATACAGATCCTTCATGCTGCACAGAATATCTACGGATGTCTTCCCCTTGACCTTCAGCAGATAATAGCCCAAAAGCTGGATATACCTTTATCCAGGGTATCTGGAGTCATTTCTTTCTACTCCTTTTTCTCCATACAGCCCAGGGGTCTGCACACAATCCGGGTTTGTCTGGGTACTGCCTGTTATGTGCGCGGTGGTAAAAAGATAGTGGAGCACCTTATGAAAACCCTGGATGTGAAACCGGGCGAAACAACAGCTGATGGTAAATTCACTTTTGAAGTAGCCCGGTGCATAGGTGCATGTGGTTTGGCACCTGCCATCATGATTGATGATATAGTTTACAAACAGATGAGTCCGACAAAGATAAATGAATTATTGTCAAAGTTTTAGTATTAGGGGGGTGATGATAATATGAGAAAACCTGTAACCAGTATAGAGAATCTGGAGCTTATAAGAGATGAATACAACAGAAATATTTCTGAGTTCCAATACCGGATATTGGTATGTGCCGGGGCCGGTTGTATTTCCTCCGGCTGCGAATCGGTTAAGAACGGGATTATTGAAGAAATAAAGGCTCTTTCCCTGGAAAACAAAGTGAAAGTCTACGAAACCGGTTGCATTGGAACCTGCTCTGTAGGGCCGGTCATGCTGATTTTACCGGAGCGCATTTTTTATACCAATCTGACACCGGAAACAGCAAGATATATTGTAAAATCCCATATCATAGATAAAACAATTCCCACAGAGCATACTTTCTTTGATCATGCACTTCAAAAGCATATTCCGGTAATTGATGACATCAGCTTTTTCAGGGAACAGGTTCGCATTGCACTTCGGAACTGCGGAATCCTGGATCACAGCAGCATAGATGCCTATATAGCATCAAACGGTTATTTTGCAGCTGCGAAAGCCCTTACCCAAATGACCGGCGAAGAGGTTATCCGGGAAATTAAGCTATCCGGGCTGCGCGGTCGCGGCGGAGCGGGATTCCCGACCGGGCTGAAATGGGATTTTGGACGACGTTCTCAAAGCAACGAAAAATATATAGTCTGTAATGCGGATGAGGGCGATCCGGGTGCTTTTATGGACCGCAGCATCATTGAAGGAGATCCCCATTCTTTAATTGAAGGAATGCTGATCGGAGGATATGCAATCGGTGCAAACAAAGGTTATATTTATGTGCGTGCAGAATATCCTCTGGCAGTCAAACGGCTGGCTGATGCAATCGACAAGGCACGGGAATATTGTCTGTTAGGCAATGACATTTTTAAAAGCGGATTTTCCTTTGATCTGGAAATCCGGATTGGAGCAGGAGCATTTGTCTGTGGTGAAGAAACCTCTTTGATGGCTTCCATAGAAGGCAACCGGGGAGAGCCAAAGCAAAAACCGCCATATCCCACTGAGAAAGGCCTTTTCGGCAAACCTACTGTGATTAACAATGTGGAAACTCTGGCAAGCGTTCCTAAGATTATAGAAATGGGCGGAAAATGGTATAACCAATATGGTTTGGAAAAAGCCCCGGGAACAAAGGTATTTGCTCTGGCCGGAGATATTATCAATACCGGCATTATAGAGGTACCCATTGGTATGCCGCTGGGTGAAATTATTTATAGGATTGGCGGTGGTATACCTGACAGGAAGCAGTTCAAGGCAGCTCAAATCGGCGGCCCTTCCGGAGGATGTGTCACCCAGGATAATCTCAATGTACAGTCTGATTACGAATCCCTGGCTATGTTGGGAGCTATTATGGGATCCGGCGGACTGATTGTTATGAATGAAGACACATGCATGGTAGATACCGCTCGATATTTTATGGAATTTATCAGGGATGAAAGCTGCGGTATGTGTACGGCTTGTCGTATTGGAACCAAAAGAATGCTGGAAATTCTTGAACTCATTACCCGGGGTCAAGGCCAGGAAGGCGATATTGAATTGCTGGAGGAATTAGGCAATGTTATAAAGGATACCGCCATGTGCGGCCTGGGTCAGACTGCTCCCAATCCGGTACTGAGTACCATTAAGTATTTCCGTGAAGAGTATCAGGAGCATATTAAAAACAAATATTGTCGTGCAGGAGTATGCAGCGAGCTTTTCATTTCTCCCTGTGAGAATTCATGTCCTGCTAATGTAAATATACCCGGCTATATTTCACTGATTGCTTCCGGCCGCTTTATAGATGCATACAACCTGATTCGCCAGGAAAATCCTTTTCCTGCTGTGTGCGGCAGGATCTGTACCCATCCATGTGAAAACAGATGCCGTCGAAGCACCGTAGATGAAGCGGTGGCAATTTGCAACCTGAAGCGATTTGTTTCCGATTACGCTATGAAAAACGAAAAAAATTTTGTCCATGATATTGTATACTCGAAAAACGGACAAAAAGTTGCCATAATCGGTGCCGGAGCGTCAGGGCTGACCTGCGCTTACTATCTGGCTCGGACCGGCTATGAAGTTGATGTATATGAAAAAGAACCGATTGCAGGCGGAGTACTTGCCTTTGGCATACCCGAATACCGTCTGCCGAGTGATATATTGCAGCATGAAATAGATTTGATTTGCCGCTGCGGAGTCAATATTCACGCCTCTACCGAGGTTGGCAGGGATATAGGGTTCAAAGAGCTGCAGGCCATGTATGATGCCATCTATGTAGCTACAGGCACTCAGATCCCTCAGAAAATCAACATTCCGGGAGAAAACCTGAAAGGCGTATTGCCGGGAATCAACTTCCTGAAAGATGTCAAGCTGTACAATAGCGTAGACCTGAACAATAAGGTAGTAGCAGTGATTGGAGGCGGAAATACAGCCATCGATTCTGCCCGTACGGCAGTACGGCTGGGTGCAAAGAAAGTCATGCTGCTCTATCGCAGAACCCGTGAATTTATGCCTGCATACGATACTGAAATTGAAGAAGCCCTGCATGAAGGTGTGGAACTTCATGAACTGGTCTCCCCTGTTCGGTTT
>DUOI01000083.1 GCA_012838915.1 Clostridiales bacterium | reverse complement strand
GAAGCCTTTCATGGAGTTGATTTTTTGATTCTGGCTGACATATATGCTGCCAGGGAAAAATTCACCGGAGATATCAGCTCGGAAATGCTGGCAGAAGCCATTGCCCGAAAAGACCAGAATTGCACCTATATTTCAAAATTCAGCCTGATTACAGATTATGTCCGGGAACATGCGAAGCCCGGCGATCTGATAATTACCATGGGGGCAGGAAACATTTATGAAATAGGCAACGCATTGTTGCAATAACCCTTTAATCGTGCACCATAACCTGTAAATCATCATAGTATGGAATGGTAATCGAATATGAATCTTATTAATAGTGCAACAAAGTATGCAAAAATCTGCGGGAATCGAGGTGCGTGGTTACATGGATGATGTAAAAGGCTTTGGCAGCGGTGAATCGTCTGGCAGTGGAAATATCCTCACAATAATTATCATACTGTTTCTGATAATGTTCCTATTTGGTGGAAAAGGCGGATTCCGCTTATTTGGGGAAAATTGATAAAGTGGACATAATCGAAGATGAAGGGCTGTGAAAGCCCTTCTTTTTTTATAAAAAATTGTCAATCATATCAATTTAATTTTTGATAATAATAAATTTTAAGGAGGGATGAATGTGAAAGGCATATTAGCTGTCTGTCTGATTTTAATTTGCGGATTGCTGCCGGGATTCGCCCTTGCGGATTGTGAAACCAATCAAGAAAAGGCTGTAGCACAATTGGTTCATGAACTTTCCCTCATCACCAATTGAAATGCACGTGATATCCACATGATGGCACACACCGTCTACGGTGAAGCCAGAGGAGAAGCCCATATCGGCAAAGTAGCTGTAGCTGCTGTTATACTGAACAGAATCAAATCGCCTCTGTTTCCCAATACTATTAAGGAAGTAATATATCAGCCGGGAGCATTTACCTGTGTAACTGACGGCCAGATAAATTTAAAGCCCGATCTGGATGCTTACCTGGCTGTAGCCGATGCCATATTGGGAAACGATCCGACAAATGGTTGTCTGTATTACATGAATCCTAAAACAGCAACCTCCCGATGGATGCATAAAAGGATATCCGCAGATGCCGCAAGGGTGATCGGAAACCATGTATTTGTTCCTTAAAATGATAGATTAACAGCCGGGTATTCTTCCGGCTGTTATCTTTTGTGAAATATGGAAACCGCACCCCTCTGCTGTTGGATACGGTTTTCTGACAATTTGCTTTTGTATTCAATAATTATAATGAATGCAGGAATTCCATGAGGAACAACGGCAATAAAGCTAAAATGGTAATGCCGGTTGAAATCAATGCGACTGTTATCCCTCGGCCAATTTCCGATTTGAAAAATATACCCATTGCGCTTTCCTCCTCTTCCTTATCTGCTTGCTGTTATTATACCCAGTAAATATTTCAAAAGTTTTACACTTATTTGTTAAAATATTAAAACCCCATTACATAGTAACTATAACTGCATAACGGGGTTGTAATAACTTCATTTTGATTCAATGAGGAGAAAGCCATATCCAATTCTTATCAATATCGAATTCTTTTTATAATTCTGTCTACTTCCCGATATACTTGATTCAAATCGATGGTAGTCAACATTCTGTCCTGCATCACAACCCTGCCATTGATGATTACAGTGTTAACATCGCCGGAGTAACCACTGTATACCAAATGAACCAAAGGATCTGCTTTAGGGTAATAATGGGGGCAGCTGATATCAATCAATTGTATGTCGGCTTTTTTACCCGCCTCCAGGCTTCCGATTTTATCTTCCAGCATAACAGCTTTAGCACTCATGTTAGTTGCCATTTTCACGGCTGTTTGGGCAGGCAATGCCTTTGGGTTTCCCGTATATCCCTTTGCTATGAGAGCAGCCAATGACATCTCCTTTAATATGCTGAGATTGTTGTTGCTGGCAGCTCCGTCTGTACCCAGCGAAACGGTTATTCCCCGTTCCAACATTTCATCCACCGGCGCAAAGCCGCTTGCCAGCTTCATATTGCTGGATGGACAATGCACCGCTGTTACATTGTGTTTTGCCATCAAATCCATATCATCACAGGTCACATGAACGCAATGGGCAGCGGTAACCGGAAAATCAAAAAAGCCAAGTTCATACAGGTGTTTTACAGGAGTATATCCATATTCCCTGACACAGTCGGCTGTCTCCCTGGCTGTCTCGGACAAGTGTATATGAATTCCTGTTTCATATTTTTCTGCCAACTGCCTGCAGGTTTTAAGAAACTCAGGGGAACAGGTATATACCGAATGGGGGCCTATCATCATGCTTATCCTGCCCTCTGCACGATTCTGCCATTCCGCCAGCTCTTCTATATCTCTGAATCTTTGCCACATCTGCTCATTAGGGCCGATCATTCCCCTGCTTAATACAGCCCTCATACCGGAGTCGGAAACAGCCTGGGCAATATTGTTGGTAAACATATACATGTCAGAAAAGGTGGTAACACCTGCTGATATCATTTCCGCTGCTCCAAGCAAGGAAAGCCAGTAGGCATCCTCCGGCTTCAGGCGATCTTCCATAGGCCAGATTCTCTCAGACAGCCATTCCCAAAGAGGCATGTTATCGGCGTAACCCCTAAAGGCGGTCATGGCAATATGGGTATGGGCATTAATGAAACCTGGCAAGGCCAGCATCCCTTTGCCGTCAATCACCTTTACCTGCTTCAAATCAACCTTGCCGGAATCGATTATTTCTGAAAGAACACCCACATACTCAATAGTGTCATCATCATACAGTATTACACCGCCCTCGTAACGATGGTTCTGTGCATCCATTGCTATGATGTCAATATTTTTAATTAATGTTTTCATGCCGCCTCCGATTTTTTTAATGCTGATTTTTTTCCTTCGGATTACACCTTCCCTCTGTCACACTTTACTCAGCTGTCAGAGGAAGGGCTGCTGTTTTGGATTAATAGGCATTGAGATAATCAGCCTGTTCTTCTGTTAGGGTGTCAATCCGGATCCCCATGGCAGACAGTTTCATATGGGCAACCCGTTTATCAATCTCATCAGGGACAGCATATACACGTCTCTCCAGCTTACCTTGGTTTTCCAATATGTATCGGGCACATAATGCCTGCAGGGCAAAGCTCATATCCATGATTTCAGCCGGATGCCCGTCCCCGGATGCCAGGTTGACCAACCTTCCTTCTGCCAGCAGGTTCAGAATTCTGCCGTCCTTCATTACATAGCCCATAATATTTTTACGCATGGGCTTTTTCTCAATGCAGAGCTCCTCCAATCCGGGTTTCCAAATTTCAACATCAAAGTGACCTGCATTGGCAAGGAGCACACCATCCTTCATCCTCCGGAAGTGCTCCTTTCGGATAACCTTCAGGCATCCGGTTACAGTGATAAATATATCGCCTATGCAAGATGCCTCCTCCATAGTCATAACCCGAAAACCATCCATAACAGCTTCTATGGCTTTAACGGGATCTACCTCGGTTACGATTACATTGGCACCCAGCCCCTTGGCCTTCATGGCCACACCTTTGCCGCACCAGCCGTAACCGGCTATTACTACATTCTTTCCGGCAACAATAAGATTTGTGGTACGCATGATTCCATCCCACACCGATTGCCCTGTACCATAGCGATTATCAAACAGATATTTGCAGAAAGCATCATTCACCGACACCATTGGAAAAGCCAGCTTGCCTTCCCTCTCCCGGGCCCGCAGCCGCAGTACACCGGTAGTGGTTTCTTCACAGCCGCCAATTACACCCTTCTTCAAGTCAGAACGGCCGGTATGCAGCATCTGAACCAAATCGCCTCCATCGTCGATAATGATATGGGGACCGAAATCCAAAGCTTGATTCAGATGCATCCGGTATTCCTCCTCCGTAGCACCATGCCAGGCATATACCCTCAAGCCCTCCTCCACCAATGCAGCAGCTACGGAATCCTGGGTGGATAATGGATTGCTTCCGGTAACCGCAACCTCTGCACCACCTGCTGCCAGTACAAGTGAGAGGTAGGCTGTCTTAGCCTCCAAATGCACCGATACGGTAATTCGTTTTCCTGCAAAAGGTTTTTCGGTCTTAAACTCTTTTTCCAAAGTGTTAAGCAGCGGCATATACTGCTTCACCCAATTGATCCTGGCTTTTCCATCAGGTGCCAGTTCCCTGTTTCTAATGGCTGAATCCATCATGGTGCCTCCTCATGCAATCATTTGTTTTATAAATCCCTGACCTCCTACAAGCAGCAGGATAGGTGATTGGCTTGAATATTTCCCACAGGTTTCAATTCTTATTCTAGCATGTAGATTTTTCAGCCTCAAGGCTGGATATGTGAAACAAATGAAAAGAAGGCCCTTCGGCCTTCCAGCAGGCATATACATTTTAGGCAGCAAAATTACCTGCCGGCCTAAAACCGGTAACTGGGATCAAAAGCGTTCATGAATGAAAAGGCAAATACTGCAATCATAATGACAATCCCGACAACGGCCAGGGCTATGCCGATAATCATCAGTATTCCCTGTATTTTGAAGTAACCGGCCAGGTCTGATACCATAAAGTTGAGCCTGTTAATCTGGGACTCTTCATCGAATCCGGCTGCTGCTTCCTCCGCATATTGTTTGACGTTTCTGAGCTTCAGGCCAAGGATAATAGCAATAACACCAGGTATGATTCCAACAATAGATATGCAGCTGAGTATTCCGCCTATCAAAGTAAATATTCCTACAAAGCCAGCCCATTTTCCCATATCTGTAATTTGTTGCTTGTCAAGCATAATATACCCCCTTATATCAGAATATGTATAATAACTATATTCTATTCGATTTATCGTTGTGTTTCAACCAATTTCTTTGCCTCATCCATGGTAGGAACAGCCGGTATAGCGCCCCTTTTTGTTGTTGTCAAGGCTCCCATAGCATTGGCAAATTGAACTGCTTTGCTCAGTTCTTTTTCATCCAGTTCAGATGCCGGCTTACCGGATTTGATGAATTTATAAAGGAATCCTCCCAGGAATGCATCCCCGGCTCCGGTTGTATCCACCGGGTTCATCTTGAATCCGGGAGAGTGCCCGGAATTTTCTCCGCTGCGATAGAAACATCCATCGGCACCCAGTGTAACCAAGATAACCGGAGTGTTATATTTATCATATAAAAGCCGGGAGCCTGTTTCAGGATCTTTATGATCGGTTAAAAACTCAAGCTCTTCTTCCGATATTTTCAGAATATCCGCATATGGCAAACCCTGGCTCATAATTTTCCTGGCTTCCTCCAGGCTGTCCCAAAGGGGCGGCCTTAAATTGGGATCATAGGAAATAGTTTTACCCAATGCCTTGGCTCTTTCTGCAGCCTTCAGAGTTGCCCTTCGAGCAGGCTCCTTGGTCATGGAAACCGAGCCAAAGTGAAAAACGGCAGAATTCTTCAAAATTTCGTCATCCAGCTCATTTTCATTTAACAGCATATCAGCGCCCGGGTTTCGATAAAAACTGAAGGAGCGCTCCCCGCTCTCACCCAGGTGGACAAAAGCCAGGGTAGTGTTGGCCTCTTTACTCATAATCAGGCCCCTGGTGTCGATCCCCTGCTGTTTCAGAGTATCTCTTAGAAATTCACCAAAGGCATCCTGTCCAACTTTGCCAATGAACACACCGGAAAGCCCCAGTTTACTGATAACAGCCAGTACATTGGCGGGTGCCCCTCCCGGGTTTCTTTCAAATAAAACCCCACCCTGTTCAGATATTCCCATTGGGGTGAAGTCAATCAACAGCTCGCCCAACGCAGCCAAGTGCCATTTATGTTTGCTTGCTTGTTCAATCAGCATTTGTTTCACTCCCGATATTTTGTTGTTTTGTTTCATTTGTCACTTTTTTAAAGACATAGGTTGAGCAATCACCTATTAATCCCATTGAACAATTTCATCTAGGCTTTTCCTCCTGGTTACATGCCGTTCCGGAGATTCGACCTTTGCCGGGTACCCCAACGGCAGCATTGCAATGGGTTCCAAATGCTGGGGGAGCTGTAAAACCCTGCGGCATTTAGCATCATCAAATGCTCCAATCCAACAGGTGCCCAGACCGAGATCAGCAGCCGCAAGTGTCATATGGTCGACAGCAATTGCAACATCTACATCCCCGTAATCCTTTCCATCACGGCGTTTCCAGGATTGTCTGCGATCAGCACACACTACCAGAATAATAGGAGCTTCCGCAAACCAGTCTCTGGGATAGGATTCATATAGCTTCATTTTCGTTTGGGTATTCTCTACCACTATGATTTTCCAGGGCTGCAGGTTACAGGCAGAAGGAGCAATTCTTGCAGCTTCCAATACTTGCAGCAGCTTTTCCTTATCTACTTCTTTGGAAAGAAAACTCCGCACAGAACACCTCTTTTTGGCAACGTCCAAAAAACCCATAACTCAGTCCTCCTTATCCTGGACAGGCAGATTTCGCCTGCCGGTTTCTTGTTGCCTTTATTATACTAATCTTTGCATACAATTGTCTAATATAAATATGGAAGGGTGATACAATAAATAAAAAATATGTCACAGACATCAAATTATATGCCTATGACATATTCAGACCTAAGACATTTTTACTTATTTGCATTTTTATTACTTATTCCCCTTTAATTACTATAGATGCGATCATATTCCTCATCCTGCATATTGCATTGACGTATCATAAAATTATGGTAGGATTTGTTGCGATATATAAACAATACTGCCAATGCAGCAGTTGCCAAGGTGACGATTGCATAAAAAGCGATTCTGATCATAAGAAGCATCCCTCCCAATTTGGAACTTGTTCTCTGCCCACTTTTATGGTATCAGAATTTACAGACATTTGCAATAATAGATATTTTTTATGCAATGTTTTTTCTTGGCCAGTTAGTTTTTGACAGATTATCTACAATGTTTCCTTGATTTTTCGGGCATATGTCGAAGAAATCAATTATAAACAGAACTATTTTTGAATAATCAGTAATTAAATCCATCATTTTTGATTAAATTCAAGGACTTAATATGTTAAAGGATTGCTAAAGTATTACAGGGATATTGTTCCTATTTTAACCAAGCAGGTCTTCACTCCTTAAGACAGGAGGATTCAGACAACGGATTCCGGTAAAAATTCCTTTTGTCAAATAAAAAATGTTCAAACCCTGTATAAGATTTTAGGATAGTCGGACATAATAGAATTAAACCCCCTATATTGCATAACGAAGGTTACAATAATAATCTCTTCCGTAACCTTCGTTTTTTTAACCTGGTAAAAATTGCGAAACGCCCCTTGGCCTACATTATACTCCCTTTGTTGATTCTAATGCTGTTATCTTATAGTGTACTACCTATGATTTGTCGAAAACGTTGCTTGAAAAATCCTTAGAGTATAGTATAATACAATTAGTTAATTAACATATTTTGGAATCGAATTATGGAAAGGATTGCGATACTATGTCGATTTCGATAAACGAGATTAAGAATTATCTGATTAAAAACGGAATCAAGCCTTCCTTTCCCCGGCTCAAGATATTCGAATATCTTGCTTCCCGTCCAACCCATCCTACAGTGGATGACATACATAAAGCCCTTGTAGAGGAAATTCCTACCCTGTCCAAAACAACTGTCTATAATGCTCTTGACTTGTTTATTCGTTCCAATATTGTTCGCTCGGTTACTATAGACGGAAACGAATTGCGCTATGATGTAGATGTTACCAACCACGGCCACTTCAAATGCGGGAAATGTCACTTTATTTATGAATTTGATATTGACCCTGCTCTGCTAAACCCGGGCAGTCTGGAAGGCTTCCGTATCCTGGAAAAGAATGTATACTACAAAGGTATCTGTTTTAATTGCATGGCAAAAGCGGGTTCCGCTACCTGAAACCCGCAGTAATACAATTAAGACAGCCATTTTATTTTTCTTCAGCCCAGCCTGCTCTCTATCAGTTTAGCCAGGCCTACCGCCTGCTCTTCAATTTCCCTTTGATCAGTACCCTCGATCATGACACGTACAACAGGCTCGGTACCTGATGGCCGGATAAGTACCCTGCCTTCATCCTGAAAACGCTCTTCTATTTTTCGGATTTCTTCCTGTATTATCTCGTCATCCTGATAATTGTTTTTCTTCTGTTCCGACACCCTGGCATTTACTAGTACCTGAGGATATTTTCTCATATCCGAAGCCAGCTCGGACAGTGGTCTGCCGCTTCGCTTCATTACGCCCAGCAGCTGTAATGCTGTTAAAATGCCGTCCCCGGTGGTATTGTAATCCAGAAAAATAACATGGCCGGATTGTTCGCCGCCAAAATTATAGCCCTCCTCCAGCATTTTTTCCAGAACATAACGATCTCCTACCCTTGTTTTTTCCAGCCTGCAACCGGCACTTTTCAGAGCATTTTCCAATCCAAGATTGCTCATGACGGTACCAACTACCGTGTTTTGTTTGAGCAACCCGCGATTTTTCATGTCCAAACCGCAAATCAGCATAATCTGATCGCCATCCACCAGGTTACCGTGTTCGCTTACAGCAATCAGCCTGTCGGCATCACCGTCAAATGCAAGGCCTGCATCTGCACCGGTTTCCAATACAAGGCTCTGCAGCTTTTCCGGATGGGTGGAACCGCAATAATCATTGATATTGGTTCCATCCGGTGTATGGTAGGTGATGATCACTTCTGCCCCAAGAGACTCAAACACCATGGGAGCAGCTTCATAGGAAGCCCCATTGGCACAATCCAAAACAATTTTCAAGCCATTCAATTCCGTATCCATTGTACCTCTTAAGAATTTTACATAATCTTTGACCGCATTCCGTATTCGCACCCTTCGCCCCACCTCAATACCTGTGGGTACCGGCATTGTTTCCTTTCCATCCAGTACAATGCCTTCTATGCGATCCTCCAGTTCATCCGGCAGCTTATAGCCACGGCTGTCAAAGAACTTGATCCCATTGTATTCCATGGTATTGTGAGAAGCCGATATTACGACACCGGCATCCGCTCCATAGTGCCTGGTAAGATATGCAACAGCAGGGGTGGGTATTACTCCCGCCACAATCGCCTCAGCTCCTACGGAGCAAATTCCGGCTGTCAAGGCCGCCTCCAGCATGTCACCGGATATGCGGGTATCCCGGCCGATTAAAATCCTGGGTTTATGCTTTGCCATGGTTAATACATAGGCTCCGGCCTGCCCCAATTCAAATGCCATCTTACAGGTCAATTCCGAATTGGCAAGCCCCCTCACACCATCCGTTCCAAAAAGACGTCCCATCTGAACACACCCTTCTATTCGCCAAAGGCTTCGATAATATATTTTTGTGCTGAATAAGCTGCAATGGCACCGTCAGCGGCAGCAGTGATCAATTGCAACAGCGGCTTCTGCCTGAGGTCACCGGCAGCAAACACACCAGGTATATTGGTTTCCATGGAATCATTTGTTAATACATAACCGGCTTCACTCATGGTTATTATCCCTTTGATTAATTCACTGTTTGGGCGTACACCAATAGCGATAAAAATACCATCCAGATTTATCACCCGTTTTTCACCGGTTTTCACATTTACTACACGAATGCCTGTAACATGATCCTCCCCCAGGATTGCTTCTACAGTGGAATCCCATACTTTTTCAATTTTTTTACTCGCAACAACCCTGTCAGCAAGGATTCTCGTTGCCCGCAGAGTATCACGTCTGTGAACAAGATATACCTTATTTGCATATTGGGCCAGAAACATGGCATCCTCTGCAGCTGTATCTCCTCCGCCGATAACTGCCACATCCTTATCTCTGTAAAAAGCGCCGTCACAGGTGGCACAGTAGGAAACTCCCCTGCCGCGGAATTCGTCTTCCCTGTCCAGCCCCAGTTTTTTAGGCTCGGCTCCCATGGCAAGAATAACTGCCTTAGCCTGGTATTCCTTATTTTCGATAAAAACCTTCTTTATATCACCTTCCAGTTCCAGACTGATAATTTCATCGTATTGTATTTCAAGGCCGAATTTTCGCGCATGATTTTCTATTTTCATGGCAAAATCAGGGCCGCTGATGGGATCGTCAAACCCCGGGTAATTTTCAATCATATTAGTTGTGGAAGCCTGACCTCCGGTAAACATTTTCTCAAATAAAAGGGTATCCAGCCCTGCCCGTTTTGAATACATTCCGGCAGTCAAGCCGGCCAGGCCTCCCCCAACGATAATAATGTCTTTCACAAAATCGCCTCCATGGTACTATAAAAATATCTGAATATTTCTTATTCAATAACCACTGCAGTTCCTGAAGCAGTGACCATTAACATATTATTGCCCTGACCCAATACCTCATAATCAACATCCACCCCCACAACGGCATTGGCGCCCAAGGCACCGGCACGGGAGGCCATTTCACGGATTGCCCCTTCCCGCGCTTCAATCAGCTCTCCTTCATAGGAATGGGATCTGCCGCCAAAAAAGTTGGTGAATCCGGCAGCTATGTCCTTGATAAAGTCCACGCCGGAAACCACTTCTCCAAATACTATCCCCTTATATTCCTTTATTCGTCTTCCTTCCACGCTTGGCGTTGTAGTGACTATCATTACAATTCCTCCCAAATATCTTTCCCTGCAATTTTTAATAACCCTTTATCGGGCAGCTAACCGCATAGAAAATCAAAATATGTTATAATGAATTTTGTCATACAATAAATCCTGCTCCTCATGAGCAGGCTTATTCTCAGCCGGGTATCCAATTGACAGAATGCATAAAACTCTGATATGAGCCGGTATATTCAATATTTCTCTGACATAATCCTCTGCGGTTTGGATATCATTGTGAAACCTTTCCCGCACATGAATCCAACAGGAGCCCAGACCCAATGAATGGATCACCAGCTGCATGTAGGATGCTGCGATGGAAGCATCCTCCACCCAAATATCCCCGATTTCCCCATTGGCAGCAACCACAATAGCCAGGGGAGCTCCTGACATGAATCCGGATGTATTTCCCCGGCAATATGATAATTTCTGAATCTTTTCTTTATCATCCACAACGATTAATTCCCATGGTTTTCGCCCTCTGGAGGATGGAGCCATTAATCCGCCTTTTAATATGGCATCAAGTTTTTCCTGTTCAATCTGCCTGTCCTGATACTTCCGGATACTCCTTCTGGTTTTCATCCAATCTAACATTTTTCATCGCCTCCACTAAATAGTATAACCTATTTTAGCTGTTATTGGTATTTTTTTATATATAGTCATATGAAAAAAGGTTGTACTGCATATGATAAACTCCATTAAACCCCATATGCAAAGTACAACCGTGTTGATATTGCTTTACTTGATTTACGATGTTTTTCTGTTCCCGTAAAGAACAGTGAAATCCACTGTTATGCTGTTGATAGAGCTAACAGCCCGGTTGATCTCCTTCTCTGCAGCACTCCATGATAAAGGGGTCATTTTAATAAGATGAGCCAGTATATCTGCATCCATGGTTTTATTGTAATATATCTGTCGGCTGTCAATTAAATTAAAGTTATCATTAAAGTGCTTTAATACCTTTTCATTTGAAAAGCTCTGCTTGTCTGTCTGATGATATAGTAGCTTTCTCAATTCCTTAAGATAATCTCTTCCAGGTACGACCTTAATAAGTACCCCATCACTTGTTATAAGCCTGTTAAACTCTGCGTAATTGGAAGGTGACAAAATGTTAAGTATTATATCAAATTTTTTGTCCATAAACGGGCTGTTGGTCAAGTCTCCAACACACCAAATACAATCAGGATACTGCCTGGAAGCAATTTGTATCCCTTCCTTTGAAATGTCCATTCCTGCTCCTGTAAACTTATTCCGGGTTGTTGAATATAGTTTTTCTGTTATTTGATGTAGATGAGAACCCTCCCCGCAGCCGGCATCAAGTACCACCATTCTGCCAGAGCTCGGATTATGTATTACATTACCTATTATATCGGTAATTGCATCAATCATCGGGTCAAAAAAACCGTATTTGCTTATGGTACTTCTGGAATTAAACATGGCCTTATCATAATCAGTTTTAACAGGCCTGGTTAAAAAGTTTACATATCCGCTTCTGGCAAGATCAAAGCAATGATTATTCAGACATATCAGGCTTTTCTCATCGACAATATTCATTTTACTGCTGCATATGGGGCATTTGAACAAATCAGTATTTTCCGTGATTTTCAATTTAGACAAACAGCTCACCTTCCTCATTGCAGTCATTATAGCATTAAACAAAGAGCATGGAAATAATAGAAAAGAAAGCCAACAGTCAGGAAGTCTGTGTAATTACTTTGGGTAAAGTCCAAAAATAAAAGATAAGAGTATCTCCTTTGCGGTAATATGTAATTTGGTAAAGTACCACATAAACCACAGAAAAGAAGATACTCTTGTTTCTGGTACCAATGAAAACCGAGCGTACCGGAACTTAAAAAACCCTGCATAAAATGGAAAAACTCCATTGCAAGCATCCCAAAAAATATAAACTGAACCTAATAAACATTTTTGGATTATGTTATCTAAACCTTTACATGGAATAAATATGCTTCCTGTATCTTGCCATTGTAGAATAAAGGCATATTAATTCTATCCTGTCTACGGCTTTGTAGTTCTGTTTTAGATGAGATTAAATTACCTCATCAAAGGAGGCGGTGACGGAGCCCTCCACTTCAAACAGCCAGAGATCCAGGCTGTAGGAAACGGTGGCAGAGCAGTAAAGCAGCCAGTCGTCACTTGGCGGAATGGACTCGATCCT
>DUOI01000082.1 GCA_012838915.1 Clostridiales bacterium | reverse complement strand
GCAAAAGTAATCATATCAAATCATAATAGGAGGAATTATTCATGGAAAACTTTTTTAAGCTCAAGGAAAATGGCACCAATGTCCGTACTGAAGTCCTTGCCGGTTTAACCACTTTCTTTGCAATGGCCTACATCATCATGGTAAATCCCAGCATGCTTGAGCAGTCCGGCATGCCCTGGGGTGCAGTTTTTCTTGCTACCATTATTGCATCTATCATTGGAACACTGGTTATGGGCTTGGTAGCCAATGTTCCCTACGCCCAGGCACCGGGCATGGGTCTGAATGCGTTCTTTGTATTTACTGTTGTTTTTGCCCTGGGCTTTAAATGGCAGGAAGCATTGGCGATGGTTTTCCTTTGCGGTGTGATCAACATTTTGATTACCGTCACAAAAATCCGCAAGCTCATCATTAAAGCCATTCCGGAAAGCCTGCAAAATGCCATTGGCGGCGGTATTGGCATATTTATTGCTTATATCGGAATTAAAAGCGCCGGCCTGTTAACCTTTACATCCGACCCCGGAACTTATCAGCAATTGGGTGAAGGCGGAACGGTTATCGCCAGCTCTGCTGCGGTACCCGGACTGGCTGCACTCAACACACCTGCTGTACTTCTTGCTATTTTCGGACTGATTCTTACCGTTGTACTTTTAATCCTCAAGGTCAGAGGCGCAATCTTACTTGGAATCATAATCACTGCCCTGGCAGGTATTCCTTTTGGGGTAACTGCTATAGGTGACCCTGTAAGCTTTTCTGAAGCCCTTTCCCAGCTGCCCACTACCTTTTTGGCGGCCTTTGGAAACCCCGGACTCTTGTCTCTTTTCAATGATATCAGTAAGCTGCCCCTTGTATTGATCACCATCTTTTCTTTCAGCCTGTCCGACACCTTTGATACCATCGGTACATTCATCGGAACCGGCCGCCAATCCGGAATCTTTTCCGATAAGGATATCAAGGCCATGGAAACAAGCAGCGGCTTCAAGTCCAAAATGGACAAGGCTCTCTTTGCTGATGCAATTGCCACTTCCATAGGCGCAATATTCGGTACCTCCAACACCACAACCTACGTTGAGAGTGCGGCCGGAATCGGCGCAGGGGGACGGACCGGCCTGACCAGTGTGGTAGTGGCTGTTCTCTTTGCTCTCAGTGCATTTTTTGCGCCGGTCATCAGTGCAATTCCCGGTGCGGCTACCGCTCCCGCTCTCATTATTGTTGGCATTATGATGCTGTCTTCTTTCAGTGATATTAACTGGAAGGACTTGTCCGTTGCCATTCCTGCCTTCTTTGCCGGAATCTTCATGGCCTTGGTCTACAGCATTTCCTATGGCATCGCTACAGGCTTTATCTTCTATTGCATTGTAAAGCTGGTTAAGGGTGAATCCAAGGATATCAATCCCGTTCTTTGGGTATCCACACTGCTGTTCATTCTTAACTTTGTATTGATGGCGATTATATAATTATCGAATCTTTATACAGGAAAACGCCTTGGTCGAGTGCGGACCAAGGCGTTTGTTTTGTTTTTAGTTTTATATGATGCTTCTTGCATTATTATACCTGCTTCTCAAATGTTATTGCCGGTTCTATAAGCCAAAGGCTGTAATAATGGCTTCCGATGCTGCTTTCTCATCTCTTCGGGCAATTACAAGGGAGATCTTGGTTTCGGAGGTGGTGATCAGCTTGATTCTTATATCCTGTTTGGCCAAGGCTTCAAATACACGGGCAGCTACTCCGGATTGCCGCTCCATTCCCGGGCCTTCCACTGTTATTTGTGTAATTTCCTTAAATATATCGGTACGAATTTCCTGATTGGTTTTTTGAACCTCATCTATTGTGCCGACGGCTTGCTCCAGGTTTTCCCGGGGCAGGGTAAAGGAGAGATTAATATGGCCGTTAACCGGTGCAGTTTGGCTGATCATATCCACATTTATTCCCTGTTTGGCCAGGTTATCAAAAATGCCGGCAATAATGGCAGGTTCATCAGGAAGTTGATTGACAGTGACCATGACCTGTTGATTATTGGTGTATAAATTGGTTACCGTATTCTGATCCAGCAGAACATCGGACATATCGTACAAACCCGTTTTCTTCCCGGCCATATATTTCACTGCATTTAATGCACCCAGTGCAAAAATTTGCCTGGAAATAGCAGAGTGGGTAATCTCTAGTATTTCATCCTGCCCGGCGAATATCACAGTATGCTCTCCGGCAATGGTACCGCCGCGTACTGCATGAATTCCGATTTCATTTTTAGAGCGTTTGTCGATTTTTGAGTGTCTTCCGTATGTATAGTGCTTGGAACCAATAAACACTTCATTTACAGCTTCCGCCAGGGTATATGCCGTACCGCTGGGGGAATCTTTTTTCTGGTTATGGTGTTTTTCCACTATCTCAATGTCAAAACTGTCACCGAAGACCGAAGCTGCCCTTTTTATCAGTTCACACATCAGGTTGATCCCTACTGACATATTGGCTGCTCTGAAAACAGCAGTTTTCTTGGATTGCATTTCAATTGCTTCCAAGTCCTGCGCGGAAAAACCGGTAGTTGCAATAACCAGCGGGGTGGAAGTCTGATCGGCAAAATCCAACAGCAGGGGAAGAGCGCCGGGAACCGAGAAATCCAATATCACATCAGCCTTCTCTTTTACATGAGAAAGCCCTTGGTAAACCGGAAAAGGGTTGTTGGCGGAATTGGGATAAGGGTCTACGCCTGCTACAATTTCTATCTCATCATCTGCCGCCGCTGCAGATGCTACTACTTGGCCCATTTTTCCATTACAGCCATGCAGAATCAGCTTTATCATCAGTGATACTCACTCCATTCCAATACATCCGTCATGTTCCTGAGTATTATATTCCTTTAATACAAGTCGTATTCCTACAGGAATTTTGATTAAAACACGAATTATATCAATCCATATTCCTTCATGCGTTGCTTTAATATCTCAAGGTTTCTATCCTCCATATCCGCCAGGGGGAGGCGCAGCGGCCCCATATTAAAGCCCATCAGATTCATGGCGGTCTTTACCGGGATGGGATTTACCTCGCAGAATAATGCATCTATGAGGGGCAGCAGCTTAATTTGCAGATCCAGGCTTTCCTTCATATTACCGTTGAGAAAAGCTTCCACCATCTTATGGGTATCCGCCGGGGCAATATTCGCCACTACGGATATGACACCCTTTCCGCCGGCTGCGAGAAGCGGTACCACCATATCGTCATTTCCGGAGTAAAAGTCTATTACGTCCCCGCAGAGACGAAACATTTCCAATACTTGAGCGATATTACCGCTTGCTTCCTTTACAGCTTTAATATTCTTTACTTTTGACAACTCCAGCAGTGCTTCCGGAGTAATGTTGTAGTTGGTTCGACCGGGAACATTATATACTATAATAGGAATGGATACTGCATCGGAAATTGCGCGGTAATGTGCAATCAGGCCCCTGGCATTGGTTTTATTATAGTAGGGATTAACTGCCAGCAAACCGTCTGCACCAAGCTTTTCTGCTTCTATAGAGGCTCTCACCACTTCTGCGGTATTGTTGCCCCCTACACCGGCATATACCGGCAGCCTCTTGCCTGCTTTTTCCACAGTAAACCGAATGACATCTCTTTTCTCCTGCTGTGTCATGGTGGAAGGCTCTCCCGTAGTACCACAAGCCAGCAGCGCATCAGTTCCCTGTTCTATCTGGAAATCAATGGTTTTTTCAAGTGCCTCAAAATTCACTCCGTTTTCCGTAAAAGGAGTCACCATGGCAACACAGGATCCAGTAAAAAGGCTCATACACACGTCACCTTCCTTTATTATTCATTTTCCCAATAGTAAATCAAGCGTTGTGCAATCTGTACGGTATTGGTAGCTGCACCTTTTCGGATATTGTCCGCTACCACCCAGAGGTTAACTCCGTTTTCCACACTTTCGTCCCGCCTGATCCGGCCCACAAATACATCATCCTTATCCTGGGCTTCAATGGGCATAGGATAGAGGTTGCTGGCAGGATCGTCTGCCAGGATCACCCCCGGTGCATCAGCCAATACCTGTTTCAGCTCGGATAAATCAAATTCCTTTTTCAATTCCACATTTATTGATTCGCTGTGGCCATGGAAGACCGGAACCCGTACCGTTGTGGCAGTTATTCGCAATGATTGATCTCCAATTATCTTTTTGGTTTCCTCAATCATTTTAATTTCTTCCTTAGTATATCCGTTGTCCAAAAAGACATCTATATGCGGCAGGCAGTTTCCGAAAATAGGGTGGGGGAATTTCTCGGGGGCATAACCCCTTATGCCTCTCTCCAGATCGGAGTAACCGCCCATACCGGCTCCCGAGACTGCCTGATAAGTGGAATAGACAATTCTCTTGATGCCATAGCGATCATGCAAAGGCTTAAGGGCAACTACTGCCTGGATAGTAGAACAATTGGGATTGGCAATTATTCCATTGTGTTTTAAAATGTCCTGCGGATTGACTTCCGGAACCACCAAAGGCACCTTAGGATCCATTCTCCAGGCGCTGCTGTTGTCGATGACTACAATGCCTTTGGAAGCGGCAATGGGAGCAAATTTTTTACTTACTTCACCGCCTGCGGAGAACAGGGCAATGTGGATGTCCTTTCCGTCAAAACAATTTTCATTGAGTTCTTCTACCGTGTATTCCCTGCCCATAAAGGGTATTTTTTTACCGGCAGAGCGAGCCGAGGCAAAGAGATAATAATTTTCCACCGGCAGCTGCCTTTCCTCCAGCACCTGAAGAAATTTTCGACCAACCATACCGGTGACTCCCACGATGGCAATGTTGTACTTTTTCAATGCAGTTCCTCCTGTTCCAAAGATATGTGCCTGGGATTAGGATATGCAAAAATCAGCCTGGAATGTTAAACCTATAATAACATTATTATATTCATAATAAAACGGCTGTTCACCGCCAGCCGCCACCATTTTTTCAATAATACCACTCAGGACAGAAATTGTCAATTGCCTGTGCTATGCAAGATAGCGTCAAGATACTATGGGTTTTAATAAAAATAGTACTCCTCTGTTTATGTACAACTCAGGCATCCCTAATCGATTTAAGAAATTCGGTTGCCCAAGTCTTTTTACCAATGTTCAAAATAGTGATGGTGCCGATAGTCTCGTGAGATGATTTCAGTTTACGTTTTCTT
>DUOI01000149.1 GCA_012838915.1 Clostridiales bacterium | reverse complement strand
TTTTGAAAAAAGCGACTTACTTGAAGAACTTGAAATGCAAGCCATGTCTTATCAATTTCTTTGGCTTTTACAATGAAATCATTTACTTGATTCACTTTTATTATTTGTGCACATAAATAGCACAAGTCTATCCAAAAAAAGTTACTATCTTTACTCTTATATAAGAGTTTCATTAAGTAATCTTCTGTTGTTTCATTTAATATTTCTGCTAACTCCGTTATAAATTTTGACCTTCCTGCAGATATATATTTATTAGCAAGTGCCTTGTCTACTAGTTGCTTAGATAAATTTGCAATTTCAGTATCCCAATTCCCTTTAATATTATTTATAATAATTGAATCCTGCTTCCCTTCAGTTCCTTCATCTTCAATAAATTTAATCATGAAATTATCATCATTTATAAAGCATGTTAATAAGTACTTAATAGCATTTGATTCTGTAATCAATGATAAATTATCCCTAACAAACCAATACCCTCTTCTGACTCCAGTAACAATACATTCTATAGTAAAAGGGTCATTTGGATTTATCATTGTACAAGTATCAATTATATTCTCCCAAACCATTCTAGAATTATCTTTTACATTATCAAACACTTTCTGAAGTAAACTAATATCTTTAAAAAACCCTAAAATTCTAACTGATGTTCTTTTTACAACATCATTATCAACTTTAGTTAATTCAATAATCGTATATTTCCAATAATCGATGTCTATTTCAGTAATACCTTTTTCCAACAATTCATGTATAAGCATTATGACATTACCAACTCTAACATAATAACTATCAGTAAAGTCTTCATTCTCTTCAATATATTTTTTAAGAATAGGCTCAAGTGGTCTACTAAAATAATTAGTTAATGCACTTAATATATCATAATCAATAGGATATGCTTGCGCTTGATAATATTTAAAAACAGTAGTAAATATTTCCTTTTTATCATTAGTGGAAATCTTATCTGACTGAACATTAACTAAAAACCTAAAGTAGTCATGTGATTTAATTTCTCCAGTTTTAATTTTCCCAAATTGAATCACTTCTGCTAACAAAGAGGGCTGAAAATCTATAACAAATTTAATTGTATTATACCAAGAGGGGTATATATCCCTCAAGTTAGCATTAACGGCTAAATCGAAGATTACCTGTTCAACATTACCTAATCGTGTAATTTCCTTTGCTGCAAGATATTCTCGAAATTCTGTATTTTCAAACTCTATCGAAGTATTATTATTCTTTAATAAAGACCTTTCATATAGTTCATTAAGTTCGATATGCTCTAAAAAATAATACTTTAAGTCTGATTCTATATCATTAAAAAAAGTCATCAACTCATCTTTTGTAATTGAGTTATTTTGATATATTCCCATTACTAAAGCCAACTGTTCCAAAAGTCTCTTTGTTATGTCCCTTTGCTCTTGCCCAAGTGTTTCATCTTCTTTTTCTAATTTTTTATATATGAATTTCTCAAACAAATCACTCTTAGTCAGATTAGCAATATCTATCTTATCGTTCAGTACTAATTCTACTGTCATCGTAAGATATCTAGGTACTTTAATGCACATATCATTATCAGAGTGCAACAATCTCAGAATTTTACTAACTACTTCATCATCAATGTTATTTTGTTTAAAATATTGCTTGACTTCCTTTTCCGAAAATTTTTCTATAGAAAGAAAGTGAAAAGCAGCATTCTCGAACAAGATATGTTTACTTACAATAAAAGTAGTTCTACAAGACACAATCAATCTAATGTTGCCATAACACCGTGAAAATTCTAATATCCAATTTACCATTTCATTAAATCTTGAATTTTTTACTTCATCTAAGGCATCTAAGCAAATAATAACGTCTTCTGAATTATTTAATTTAAAATTATCAGATTTACTTAAACCCTCTACTTCGAAACTAATTTTTGATTTCAAGATATTTTCATTTTGTAAGAATTCCTCAAGCCTTCTATCTACTTTCTTCAAGTCAATTATTGCACATTTCTTTCCTTGTTTAATACATAACTCATATATTTCAAAAAGCAATCTAGTTTTTCCATATCCAGGCTCTGCTACAACACATGTCCTATGTAATGATAATATTGACTCTAAATTTCCAATATAGTTAACATCAGTACTCAAAATTGAGTTTTCATTCAACTTTTCAAATCTCTCAGAATGTTTTATTCTTGGTAATATATAATTATGCAACCTAATCACCCCCCTAAAATTTAGATGCCTAACCATATCTATTATATAACAGTTTTATTAATAAGCCATCTTACATTTTTAAAATATCCAATTAATCAATAACCTATATCTCTGTTTTACATATTGTATAAGATAGGTGTAGTTAAACTGAGAGCAAAAAGTTTTATCTATCTAAAATGTCCAAGATTAATTTGGTCAACATAACTTCAGGTATTCATTCAAATCAGTAATATTTCTATGTTGACATTCAATAAATGTATCATTAGTATCATCTTCACATTTTTCAATACAAAGATTTACTCTGTAAAATATATCAAGCCGCTCATCAAAGCCTTTATCAACTTGCACACCGATTAATACAAAAGTTTCTAATTAAGTAAAATTTTTAAAAATCGTTACACCTTTCATAAAAAATCACTCCATTCAGTTTTGATTTAGAGGTATTATATAAACATTACCTTGAAAATCAATTTATAAGAGTGATTTTTTACACTTAATATTACTATTAAATCTTTTTTACCTATTTTTAAACTGCATACTAGAGTTTATGATAAATTAGAAAAAACTAACATATTTATAACTCAATCTTTAACATAATTGATTTTAACTTTATAATCCAATCCCGCATTTACAACTTGTTTTTTCCATTCAACTAATTTCATTAAGAATATCAGTGATTCAATTTCACTCAATTTGTCTATCTTATTTTTTCTATCCATTACTAGCCATAAACAAACTCCTTGTGGTTTAATACGTTTAGAGTTAATTATAATTTCCGTTTCCTTATCTTTTAAGACATTAACAGTGCTCATGCACTGGTCAATTACGTATCCAAGTTTTTGTGGAGTTCCAATTTTTACAAAATATAATACATTATCTTTATATAAATCCATTTTTTCAATATTATATTTTTGTCTTATAAGTTCAAAATCCCTATCGAAATTCAAATATCCTTTATTTTCCTTTGTAGAATTAAAATATTTTTCTTTATACATAACTCTTTCATCAAGTCCATTCTCTATTATATAAGATTTATAATCTGTAACTGAAAAATCATCTTCTTCTAAATATTCATGTGGAATTCTATCTGCTTCTGCCTCTAAATAATCTATATATGAACGGTTAAACTGATACCACTTTCCAT
>DUOI01000081.1 GCA_012838915.1 Clostridiales bacterium | reverse complement strand
TTGTAAGGGTTGTATCCATTCCAATAGTCCATATACCCATGTGCAGGCACATTGTGTATATACGGATAGCTATAGTATGCCATAGATTATTGCCTCCTTTACAGAGATATATTCTCATACCATATTATGCGAGTTTCTCTCCCGCTGACACATATGTTTAAGGGTAGAAGGGGGTATCAAGCCCAGTTCCTCAGAAGCTGATACTCCCGCTGACATATGGGTTCAGGAGGGTAGGAGGCAGCAAAAAGACATAACCCTGTTATACCGTCATGGAAATTTTGTCCAGTATGCCGGAAAGATAGGCAATGGTTACCCCATAATTCGTCATGGGCACCCCGGCTGCCCGGGCTTTTTCCACCCTGGACAATACATGTTTTCTGTTGAACATGCAGGCCCCGCAATGAATGATTAAATCATAACCGGATAAATCAGCCGGAAAATCCGCTCCGGCAACGATATCCACCTTAAGGCCCTGCCCCACTCGTTTTCGCAGCATGGCCGGAATTTTAACCCGCCCCACGTCTTCCTCCAAAGGCGCATGGGTACATGCTTCCGCAATCAGTACCCTGGAGTTTTCCGTCAGCCTTTCAATGGCACAGGCGCTTTCCGCAAAGTACTTCAGGTCTCCCTTGTATCCGGCAAGCAGGACGGAGAAGGAGGTCAGCATGCTTTCCGCAGGTTTATTATCATATACCCTTCGAAACACCTGGGAATCGGTTATAATCAATTTGGGCGGGTGAGCCAGGGCTGCCAGGCCGTCCTCCAGTTTATCCGCGGTAACGCATTGGACAATGCATTTTTTATCCAGCAATTCTCTTATTACCTGCACCTGGGGCAGAATAAGCCTTCCCTTTGGGGCCTGTATGTCCTGGGGCATAACCAGCAGCACCACATCCCCTTCTTTGACTAGATTTTCTGTTATGCTGTCGCTTTCAAAATCCTCAGGCAGGGAACGGATCAGCTGTTCCCGAAGGGAATCAATACCCTGACGGGTAATGGTGCTGACAGGAATAACCGGAATATTACAGGCTTTTTCTATGGCACCGGCAACCTGTGCAGCTTTACTGTGATACAAATCTGTTTTATTGAGTACACCTATAACGGGTATTCTTTTCTTCTTCAAGGCATTCAACCAATGATTTTCCTGCTCGGATAACGGATCAGCCAACAGGTTGGAACGGGACATAAGAAGAGTTCCGTCAAATACCAGAATACCTATATCGGTTTTATCAACAATTTTTTGTGTCTGCCCTATGCGGAGTTTGCCTATACCGCCTACATCATCAAAACCTGCGGTATCGATAAAGACACAAGGACCGATTCCGTGAATTTCCATGGATTTATAGACCGGGTCGGTGGTGGTGCCTGGAACATCAGATACTATTGAGATATTCTGCCCGGTTATCCCGTTCACCAATGAGGATTTCCCGCTGTTTCTAAGCCCGAATACTGCTATATGAACCCGATCCGCCCGGGGTGTAGCCTGCAATGACATAAAATCACTCTCTTCCTGTACCTGTCAGAAATCGCAGATATAAGCTGCATCTGCTGAAATGTTCAAAATTTCACAGGCATTAAAATCTGAAATCCCGCTCCCCTTCTGTTATCTTTATCAGATAATCAGCTGTCAGCTTTCGCACCTTATCATGGGGGATGCGCTTCATTTCCTTTTGTATAAGCTTTTCTCCGTTCAGCCTGGTTTCGGGGGACGCATAGTCTTCCAGGTATTCCTTGAGGGTCAGCAGGGCATTGGGCTGACAGCAATTGGCGATCTGGCCGGACTTGACCAGGGACATGAATCGGTCGCCGGTTCGCCCTTCCCGGTAGCAGGCAGTGCAAAAGCTCGGTATATAGCCCAGCTTCAGCAGCCAATTGACAACCTCATCCAGGGTTCGCCTGTCCTCCACATCAAATTGATCGGATTTTTCATCCTCCGGTTCTTCCTCTGCATAGCCGCCCACGCTGGTTCTGGAGCCGCCGCTGATTTGGGTCACACCCAGCTCCAATACCCTTTCCCTGGTTTGCTGAGATTCCCGGGTGGATATAATCATGCCGGTATAGGGAACGGCTATTCGCAGCACTGCTACAATTTTTTCAAAAATCCTGTCTGATATTGCATTGGAGAAATTGTTGACGTCTATATCATCGGCCGGTCTGATTCTGGGAACGCTTATGGTATGGGGGCCAACCCCGAAGGCTGCCTCCAGATGCTCCGCATGCATTAAAAGGCCGACAAAATCATAACGGTAAAGGTTCAGTCCAAACAATACCCCCAGGCCTACATCGTCTATGCCGCCTTCCATGGCACGATCCATTGCCTCGGTGTGCCAGGCATAGTTGTGCTTGGGTCCCTTGGGATGCAGTTTCTCATAGTTCTCCTTATGATAGGTTTCCTGAAACAGGATATAGGTGCCGATACCGGCTTCCTTCAGCTTCCGGTAATCTTCCACCGTGGTGGCTGCAATATTGACATTGACACGGCGGATGGCGCCGTTTTTGTGCTTAATGGAATAGATGGTTTCAATGCTTTTCAATATATACTCCAATGGATTGTTTACAGGGTCTTCCCCGGCTTCCAGGGCCAGGCGCTTATGCCCCATATCCTGGAGGGCCGTAACTTCCCTTCTGATGTCTTCCTGAGTAAGCTTCTTTCGGCAGATGTTCCTGTTCTGGTAGTGATAGGGACAGTAAACACAGCCGTTGATGCAGTAATTGGACAGATAGAGGGGGGCAAACATGACTATCCGGTTTCCATACAGCTTCTGCTTTATTTCCCTGGCCAGACTGTACATTTCCTGGTTAAGCTCTTCGATTTCGCACTCCAGCAGCAGCGCCCCTTCCCGATGGGATATTCCCTTCATGGCCCTGGCCTTTTCTATAATACTGCTGATAAGCTCATAATTATCCTTATTATCATGAGCCCAGCTGAGGGATTCCATAATCTCCTCATGGCTGATAAATTCCTCTGCTTTCTTCGACTTTAAATCATACACTTAAAAGACTCCCTTCAGGTTTATAATCACCCCGGTCGGTCACGATTTCGTATCCTATACCAGCCATACGCCGCTTCATGCATTCAATGCATTCAGCAGCTTCATCACCGGTACAAATCTTATTGTCATACAGCAAATATTTATCCCTCACGCCAACCGGTGAAAGATTGGGCATTACCACATTAGCCCCGGCCAGAATGCCCAGTTCACGCCCCTCGGGATGGATGGTTCCCAGGGCGGTAGTAGCGGGAAGCAGGACATTGGGCATCATCAACCGCAGCAGGGAAATCAGAAACAGGGTTGTATCCAGTGAGCCCTGCTGCCTGTCGGCAAAGATTGTGTCGCTGTGGGGGATGAATGGCCCTATTCCCACCATGGCCGGGGACAATTCCCGTATATACAGCAGATCTTCCGCCAGGTTTTCATTGGTCTGCCAGGGTGAGCCCACCATGAAACCGGTGCCGGTCTGAAATCCGATTTCCTTTAAGGACTTAAGACAGGCCTTCCGGTTTTCCAGGGTCTGGTACTCTGGGTGCA
>DUOI01000080.1 GCA_012838915.1 Clostridiales bacterium | reverse complement strand
TGCCATTTATATATTTTCTCTCCTGCAGCAGGCAGACTGTTCCAGAGCTGGTTTTCCTCCATTATGTTTTCATATTTATTCTTATACATCTCCGGGGTAATCACTGAATGTATGGTATCATAAATTTCCCGGGGATCCGGCCAGATATCCTTAAGATAAACGGGCTTACCCTGAGGATTGAATCCTATGGGATCGGAATGAAAATCAATGTGCACCGTCCCGGCCAGGCCATAGGCAACAACCAGGATAGGTGAAGCCAGAAAGTTCATCCTGGTCAGGGGATGAATCCTGCCTTCAAAATTGCGATTACCGCTGAGAACCGATGCAACCGTCATATCATTCTCTTTTATTGCATTTGTTACCTCTTCTGCAAGAGGTCCGCTGTTACCGATACAAGTAGCACATCCATAACCCACAACATTGTAGCCCAGTTTTTCCAGGTAAGGCAGCAATCCCGCCTTCTTCAGATAATCAGTAACTATCAGGGAACCGGGAGCCAGGCTGCTCTTCACGTACCTGGGCTTGGTTAAACCCTGTTCCACCGCTTTCTTAGCCAGAAGACCCGCACCTATAATCACCACAGGATTGGAAGTATTGGTGCAACTGGTGATGGAAGATATGACAACAGCGCCTGTTTTCAGCTGCTCAGTCTTTCCATCCTTGTATTTAATTTCTGCTGTCTGATTTACCCTGCTTTCATCCAGTCCATAACCTCCGTCTTCAACAGGAGTCTTTTCCAGGGAGATAACCTTTTGTTTCATCTCCTTTAACGGTATCCGGTCCTGGGGACGCTTCGGCCCGGCCAGGCTGGGCTCTACCGTGCCCAGGTCAAGACGGAGCTCTGCTGTAAATACAGGTTTCTCCGACAATTCGGTGCGGAACATGCACTGTGCCTTGTAATACTTCTCCACCAAAGCAGCCTGTTCTTCGCTGCGACCTGTTGCCTTCAGATACTCCAATGTTTTATCATCTACAGGGAAGTAGGCTGCTGTGGCACCGTATTCCGGGCACATGTTGGCTATGGTAGCTCTGTCCTCAACGCTGATATTGCTGACACCTTCCCCGTAGAATTCTACGAATTTGCCTACTACACCGGTTTTCCTCAATATCTGGGTTATGGTAAGCACAAGATCGGTAGCAGTGGTGCCTGCGGGCAGACTTCCGGTCAGCTCAAAGCCGATTACATCAGGAAGCAGGAAATAATAAGGCTGGCCCAGCATACAGGCTTCCGCCTCAATTCCGCCCACGCCCCATCCCAATACACCGATTCCATTGATCATGGTTGTATGGGAATCCGTACCTACCAGTGTATCCGGAATAAGGACGGTTTCTCCCTTTATCTGCCTGATAGAGGCAACCGTTGCCAGGTACTCCAAATTCACCTGATGTATGATACCTACTGAAGGCGGAAAGACACGGAAATTTGAAAAGCTGTTCTGAGCCCATTTCAGCAGTTCATATCGCTCACCGTTTCTTTCAAACTCCTTTTCAACATTGATTTTGAAAGAATCTTTTGAACCAAAGGAATCGATGATAACGGAATGATCTATGACCAAATCCACCGGTACAAGGGGATTAATCCTTCCTGGATCGCCGCCCATCTCGTTCATTTTGGTGCGCATGGCTGCCAGGTCCACTACAACCGGAACCCCTGTAAAATCCTGAAGGACAATACGTGAGGGTATAAAGGGAATCTCTTTGTTCGAGCCTTTTCCGTCCCAGGTAGCAATTCTCTTTATATGTTCTTCAGTAACTAATTTATCATCATGGTTTCTTAATGCGCCTTCCAAAAGAACTCTTAATGAGTAAGGCAGACTCAATACATCCCATCCAAACTCATCCAAAGATGTAATATCATAATATACATATTCTTTTCCGCCTACTGATAAAGTCCTTTTGCTTTTTTCTGATATGTTAATCATATTTTCAAACCTTTCCCAATTGACTTATGAAATTAGAGTTATTATAACCCGGAATCAAAGATACAAACAAGCCTTCTGTTACAAACGGACAATCAGGAGTCCAACTGCAGCATCTCATAAACCAGATCTCTGATCTTCGGATGCACCGTTTCATAGGCATATTCACAAGCCTTTACATGCTGGACATAAAATATTGCCAATTTGTTTTTTGTATCAATCAGGGCATGAGCACCTGCGGCGCCATCCCAGCCGAATTCCCCCAGCGGGCTTTTTGCACCGGAAATTTCCTTATCAATCAGCATGCGTACTCCAAGGCCATAACTGTAACCGAGTCTGTATCTATCCATCATGTAATAATCCTGCCTGGACATATCGTTTAATTGATCTGTACGCATCAAATCAATGGTCTCTTGGGTGAGAATTCTATATCCATTGGCACCGACTCCTCCATTGCTCATGGCATCCAGGAATAATATAATGTCGTCTGCCGTAGAAATCAAGCCTGCTCCTCCGCTTTTATAATTCGGTGATAACACATATTCATTTTCTAAAGAAATGGACTTGGCAGTTCGTGACAATACGTTATATGAAAACTGATCGGACATTACAGCCCGCCTCTCAGGTGTTAACTCAAAGCCGGTGTTTTCCATACCCAATGGTATCAGAATATGTTCCTCCACGTAGAGATCGAAGGGCATACCGGACACAACTTCTATTACTGCACCAAGAACGTCATGACTGAAGCTGTACTGGAAGCGGGTACCGGGCTCGAAATCCAATGGCTCCTGAGCCAAGGCGCTAACCAGTTCCCGTGTGGTAGCTTTTCCATTGGTATCTTTCAATGTCTTTAAAATAGACGGTGCGCTTAAATTGTAATTCAACCCGCTTTGCATGGATAGAAGATGTCTTATTGTCATGGTGTTCAGGGCAGGCTTCACTCCCAGTTTCAGCTTTACCTTCATATCCTTATATTCCGGAAGATACTTGTATACAGGATCATCAAGGGCAAGGCTGCCTCCCTCCACCAATTGCATAACTGCCGTACAGGTAATCAGCTTGGATACGGAATATATCCAATAAACTGTTTTATTGGAGATGGGTTTTGTCCTTCCTTTATCTGCATAACCGGTCATATGCCGAAATACCGGCTTATGATTTTGATACACAACACAGTCACACCCTGGAATACCAAGCCCCTCAAGAGTATCCAAAAATTTGATTAATCTGTTCGTATTCAAAAAAGAACCTCCTTTGTTTGCTGTATGCGGCACTATTACTATTTTACATTATACCGCATGTATTTTGTACTTTATATTTACACTTGACTTCGTATTAACTATTTGCACTTAAGCAAATAATAAAATATTAAGAGGGAATTTACAGACAGCTTTAAGTTAAATTGTATCACGATCCCTGCACATATGGTATAATGATGCAATCAATAAAGAAAATGGTGCGAAAACCATGCACCAAATTAAAGTTCGAATTCTTTCATAAGGAGCCTTAATTGAAATGGAACATTACTATACAGAAAATCCACAGTCACCCCGCGATGTCAAAAGCATATCCTTTACAATAAGGGGTGTGCAGCTGGAGTTTTTTACCGATGCCGGGGTGTTTTCCAAAGACAAGGTTGATTACGGAAGTGAAACCATGATCCGGACCCTGCCTGCATTGTCAGGAAATATTTTGGATCTGGGCTGTGGTTATGGAGTAATCGGCTTGAGTATTGCAAAGTTGAACCCGGAAGCGCAGGTTACCATGGTGGATATCAATCAACGTGCAGTGGATCTGGCTATACGAAATTTGGAAAGAAACCACATTAAAAACGCCGCTGCCTATGTCAGTGACGGTTTTCAAAATATAAACAATCAATTTCATGCTATTGTCAGTAACCCGCCAATACGGGCAGGGAAGAAAGTTATATATCCATTGTTTGAACAAAGTATAAATTACCTTCTGCCGGATGCCAGTCTTTATCTGGTCATACAAAAAAAACAGGGAGCTAAATCTGCCGCAGAAAAATTGATGTCCGTATTTTGTAACTGTGAGGTTATTAACAAGAAAGGCGGCTACTGGATTTTAAAAAGCACAAAACAATCATCCCACCTTGGGTAAATCGCAGACGAATCTGTAAAAATCCTCATAGGTCCCCTGATGATCACATTCAATGGGAAGATTATAACGGTTAAACAGATGGTTGGTGATCAGATAGGTTTTAATGCCCAATCCGGAGGCAGCTAAATCATCCCTTACATCATTGCCTACCATCATGCATTGATGAGGCTGCTTACCCAAACTGTCCAATACTTCCTGATAAAACTCGGGATGTGGCTTGCAATAATGGTTTTGTTCATAGCTGGAGATGTAATTGAAGTCATCCGGGTTTAATTCAGCCCATTCAATCCGATGTAAAACCGCCTTTAAGGGAAACAGTGGATTTGTTGCAACAGCCATGGTGTATCCCTTCTTTTTTAAGACCTTTACTGCCTCCCTTATTAAGGGAGATGCCTTAGTGCAGTCACGCAGCTTCAGAAATCCATCATCATAAAACCGATCAAATCTTTCCTGATATACCGCAAGATCTCCCTCAATAAGATTTTTAAAGGTATTCATGAATACCTGTTCATTGGTTTTTTTCTCCAGGTTTGTTACCATAGCCTTTGTACCGGTCCATACATGGCTGATCAGCCTATCCGCTTCTATCATATCCTGAAAATAGTTAGATACTTCCTTAAAGTAATGCTTTATAAATTTGTCCATATCCAGCGGCAGCAAGGTACCGTCCAGATCAAACAATATTGTGTCTAGCAACGAGGACACCTCCTGCCCTTCATTATAACAGCAGGATACTTCGAAATTCAACCGAAAACAACCAATCCGGAAACAGGCTGAAGCTGTCGTATATACAAGGCGTTTGGATCGGTTATTCGCTGAAATTTACATCTTCCATCGTTATACCGTAATTCAGCTTCTCACTATACTTCAGGATTCTATTAATTACCCTTTCCCGATCTTCGCCTTTGAGAAGGGTGGGCTGATAATCGTTCACATTATTAACCGAGGAAACTCTGCATGCATATATTGTGCCATCATTTTCGATCAATTCACCGTTTTGAAAAGTGAAGAGACCTTGAAAAATAAAAGTGTCCTTGTCGGCTGGATTGCGGTTTCCTCCAAAACAGAAATTCGCCAGGCTGTAGACAATATATTTGCCCTTATACTTGTCAATTCCCTGAATCACATGGGGATGATGGCCTACTACTATATCTGCCCCTTCATCAATACTAAACCGGCCTAATTGGGTCTGAACGGAATTGGGATAATTAGATCTCTCTTTGCCCCAATGAAAGGAGACTATTACCAGATCTGCATTTTCCCTGGCTTCTGCTATATCTTTTTTCAGGGAATCCTGTATGTCCGTGCTCCAGGCAACATAACCGATACTTGCTATGGTAATACCCTTTGTTTCATAATAGGCAATATGGCCTTCTCCCGAATAATAGATGCCTGCCTGTTCCAAGGTTTCAAGGGTATCTTGAAATCCCTGCTCCAGATAATCATATATATGGTTGTTGGATATGTTTACCATCTCTATGCTGCCTTCTGTCAGGATATTTACATAGGAAGGATCACCCTTGAAGCGGAAAGTTTTATCTGCCTTTTTCTTTGCCGTGGTAAATGTAGTTTCCAGGTTTACCAGAGTCAGATCATCATTGTGGAAAACAGATTCCACTCCCTTGAAGAAATATGAATCGTCCCTGCCGATCTTATCATAACGATCCGGGAATGAATTAACATATGTAAAAGTTTCATCCGTGCCTATGGTGCAGTCTCCTGCGAAGGAAATACGAATCTCCACCGGTTCCTCCTCCACCGGTTCTTCATCCCTTGGCCTCTCGTCCGACTCAGAAGGAACCGGACTTTCTGCAGGTATATTATTTTCGTTATTTTTAATTGTTTTATCAGAATTGTCATGAGATGTATTTCCCTTTGTATCTATATTTTGACCTGTATTTGGCTCCGATGGATCATCCGATTGTACAGAAGGGTTGTTGGAGCCTGCAATAAGCTGCTGGAGTTTTGGCGTCCCGAATACAATTATTGCCAGTGCCAGTATAAAAGCAAGAACAATGACTCGTTTTCTCATTTTACCCACATCCTTAATGGATTCTTTATCTCTTGGTATGCATATCCGTATTAATCCAAAAACAACGTTAACATTATAGCATACTTTAAATAATATGGAAACAAGACCCACACACAACTACTCTGTTGAGGACATTTCAAATGGATATTTCTCAGGCACTCCCAGCTTCAATTGCCCGATAAACAGCGTATCATAAGCGATTACTATTTCCTCATCGGTAGGAATCACAAGCACGGATAAGGGTTTTTCTCCTGCCTTGGTGCTTCTGGCAATCTCCATTTCCTGTTTATGCATCCAGTTTTCTTCTTTAATTTCAAAGGACAGGCCTTCCAAAAAAGACAATACTTCTGCTCTTATAAATGCTTCATTTTCTCCTATTCCCGCCGTAAAAACTATGGCATGGGTTTTCGGCAGGGTAGCCCAATAAGCGCCGATGTATTTGGCTGCCCGATAGGCAAATATCGATAAAGCCGTATCTGCAGCAGCATCACCCTCATTTGCCCTTTTGCGGATATCCTGCATCATGGACACTCCCGTCAATGCCTTCAAACCGCTCTCCTTGTTCAGGGCATGCATTACCCTCTTATAGGCTTCGGCTGTTGACAGCCCCTTGTCTTTTGCCAGTCTGTCGGCTACATGGGATATCAAAGCCGGATCGATATCCCCGCTGCGGGTGCCCATAACCAGCCCTTCCAAAGGAGTAAAGCCCATACTGGTATCTATGGATTTGCCTTCCCGTACCTTGGTAATACTGCAACCATTGCCTAAATGAACGGTTATGCCATTAAATTCATGATAGGGTATGTCAAGAAATCTTGCAGCTCTCTTTGCTACATAAAGATGCGAAGTTCCATGAAATCCATATCTGCGCACACCATAGTCTCGGTACCAATTCTCCGGTATGGCATAACGATATGCATGCTCCGGTATTGTACCATGAAATGCGGTATCAAAAACGGCTACATGAGGTACTTCCGGTAAAAGCTTCATGGCTTCTTCTATTCCGATAAGATTTGGAGCATTATGCAAAGGTGCAAGGGGTATCAAATCCCGGATGGTTTTAATAACATTATCATCAATCAATACACTGTTAATATACTTGTCTCCCCCATGTACCACCCTGTGCCCTACTCCGCCAATGGACTTGATGGGAATGTTATTTCTTTCCAAATCACGAAACAGCAAAACCAGTGCTTCCTGGTGTGAACCCACCGGAATACATTGTTGATATCTGCTGCCATTAACATCATATTTCAGCAGACTTTTTTCCCTGTTCCCAACTTCCTGTACAATTCCGCTGAGATAGGAAGACAGTTTGTTTCCTTCCCTCTTTTCAAACAAATTGAACTTCAGTGATGAACTGCCGCAGTTCAAGGACAGGATATACTGTTTCATAGAGCACCCCCCTATTAATTTTTGTTGGCCTGATCGCTTTGCAGTATCTGATCAACTTCCTTCATCAACTCTTTCACCAGATCCTCTTCTCTTACCTTGCGGATTATTTCTCCCCTGCGGAAAATCAAGCCTTCCCCGTTGCCCCCGGCAATACCGATGTCTGCTCTTCTCGCTTCACCTGGGCCGTTCACTGCACAGCCCATTACGGCTATTTTAATATGCTTTTTTACATAAGAAAGCCGTTCTTCCACTTCTTGGGCAATACGGAGTAAATTCAATTGAGTCCGACCGCAGGTAGGACAGGAGATCAACTCAATTCCCTCCTTCACTATACCGAGGGCCTTGAGAATTTCTCTCCCTACCAGGATTTCTTCTACCGGATCACCGGTTAAAGACACACGGATGGTATCGCCGATCCCTTCCGAAAGAAGTGCTCCGATACCCACGCTGGATTTAATGGTACCTTTCCTAGGTGTACCGGATTCCGTCACTCCTATATGGAGAGGATAGTCCACCTTTTTAGACAGTAAACGGTAGGACTCTATCATTTCCCGCACATCGGAGGATTTGACGGAAATGGCAATATCATAAAAATTCAACTCCTCCAGGATTTCCACATGCCGAAGGGCACTATCCACCAATGCCTCCGGGCATACCCCTCCATATTGCTGCAAGATGTCCCGTTGCAAGGAACCGGAATTGACTCCGATCCGAATGGGAATGCCCTTGTCCCGGGCAGCCTGTACCACTGCCTTTACTCTGTCCTTGCTTCCAATATTACCCGGATTGATGCGCAGCTTGGCTGCTCCATTCCGGATGGATTTCAGCGCAAGCCTGTAGTCAAAGTGAATATCCGCTGTCAACGGTATGTGTATGCGGGATATGATCTCGGGTAATGCATCCGCTGCCTGCTTATCAGGCACGGTGCATCGTATAATATCGCATCCCGCTTCCTCCAGCCTGTGAATCTGATTAACGGTGGCTTCCACATCCCTGGTGTCGGTATTGGTCATGGATTGAACGGTAATGGGAGCATCCCCGCCTATTGCTATGCTTCCGACCTGTATTTTTCTGGTTTTCTTTCTGTTCATTCTGCATTCCCGCTTTTCAGCTTATTTATTACTTCGGCTATAACCCAGTCCGGGGTGGAAGCTCCTGCTGTCACACCAATAACTTTAAAATCCGGATTTGTTACAATCCATTCCGGCAGCTCGTTTACATTTTCCACCAATAATGTATTTTTGCAGTTTGCACTGCAGATTTCATACAACTTCCTGGTATTGGAGCTTTGCTTTCCTCCGATTACAATCATCAGATCAACTCTTTTTGATACCTCATCGGCACTGCCCTGCCTTTCGCCGGTTGCACTGCAAATGGTATTAAAGGCCAGAACATCCTCAGCCAGCCGGGAGACTGCCTCCAAAGTTTTTTCATAGTAGGATTGTTTTTCCGTGGTCTGGGAAAGTACGCATACCTTCTGCGGTAATTCCTTCAGCTCACTGCCATCCCTGGTAACCAGGGCGGTATTGTTGCACCATCCGTTTATACCGACAACTTCCGGGTGATTCGGATCACCTACAATCACAATCTGATATCCTTCACCATAATACTTTCTGGCTTTTCTCTGAATACTGGACACATAAGGACAGGTGGCATCCATCAATTTTGCACCGGTCTGCTTAAGCCGCTCAATGATGTCAGGTGTGGTTCCATGTGAACGGATAACTATTGTATCTCCCGGTTTTAGTTTTGCAATATCCTCAATGTTGTCTATCCGAAATATGCACTCCTCTTCCAGGCTCTTCACCACATCATCATTGTGTATTAGGGGACCCAGGGTGTATACCCTGGATTCCTTTTTCTTATTATATTCAACGGTCATATCAACTGCCCGCTTTACACCAAAGCAAAAACCTGCGTTTTCTGCTACTATAATCTGTCGTGACAAATAAATGCTCCTTTCTTAAAGCTGCAGCCTGTTTTCCATTAATAATAGTATACCGTAATATAATGCAGTTTCAAACAAAAATAATGACGAAGGATGCTCCGGTCATGCAGTATAAATTCCAATAAGCAGCACTTGAATAACAAAAAGACAGCCTCACCTTATTACAGGATACGGCCGTCTCAAAGTTTATGGAATATTTAATTTGGCTGTTCAGCACCCATTTGCTGCAAAAAGGCGAAGAAGATATTGACGGATGACTAAAAAGTAGTGCACTTTTGTTATTCCGTTAGAACCGCCTTGATTCTTCTGACACCGGCAGAAGAACTTTCTTCCTTCTTGATTTTAAACCGGCCCAGCTCGCCTGTTCTGGCTACATGGGGTCCGCCGCACAGCTCTTTTGAGAAATCCCCAATGGTATAGACCTTAACCATATTGCCGTATTTGGATTCAAATAATCCAATGGCACCGGACTCCTTTGCCTTCTCCAAAGGCATTTCTTCGCAGATAACTTCAGCGTCCTTTTCAATGAATTCATTCACCAAGTTTTCTATCTCCTTCAATTCTTCTTTATTTACCTTTCGTGAAAAGGAAAAATCAAAACGAAGTCTTTCTGCCGTAATATTGCTTCCTTTTTGGGCCACTTCTTCTCCCAGAACCTTTCTCAGGGCAGCATGGAGAAGATGAGTTGCGGTATGAAGCTTTGTGGTTTCTTCTGAATGATCAGCCAGACCCCCTTTAAATCTCTGGGCAGCACCGGCCTGTGAGATTTCCTGATGATGACGGAAGCTTTTTTCAAAGCCTTCCACATCTACGGTATATCCGTTTTCCGAGGCCAGTTCCTGGGTGAATTCAAGGGGAAATCCAAAGGTATCATACAGGCGGAATGCACTGGGCCCGTCAATAACCTTTACATCCTTGCCCAGTCTGTTAATGAGTTTGCCGAATTCCCTAAGACCCTGTTTAATGGTTCTCTGAAAACGCTCCTCCTCCAATGACAGCTCCTGCTTTATGAAAGCCGCATTTTTTGCCAGTTCCGGATACACACCTTTGTATTGATCGATTACAGCCTGTGCAATTTCCGGTGTGCTGCCTTCGGGAATTCCGATCTGCAGACCAAACCGGATGGCACGGCGAATCAGCCTTCTCAATACATAACCCTGATCCACATTGGAAGGGGTTACCCCTTTTTGATCTCCTAATATGAATACTGATGTGCGGATATGATCTGCTACAATCCGATATGCCCGGGTGGTTTCCTCATCCTGCCCGTATTCCTTATCTGCAATCCGCCTGATCTTATTCATGATATCTCTGTATAGATCAGTGTCATATACCGAATCCACACCCTGTAAAACGGCAATTGTACGATCCAAGCCCATACCGGTATCCACGTTCTTCTGTGCTAAAGGCTCATACTTGCCATCTGCCGTCTTGTTGTATTCCATGAATACATCGTTCCAGATTTCCACAAATTTTCCGCAATTGCAGGCCGGACTGCAGTCGGGGCTGCATTTTTCCTTGCCTGTATCATAAAACATTTCCGTGTCAGGACCGCAGGGACCGGTTGCTCCTGCAGGCCCCCACCAATTGTTTTTCTTGGGCAGAAAGAAAATATGATCCTTCTCTACCCCATGGGAAAGCCAGTAGTTATAGGATTCCATGTCCCGCGGTGCATCCTCATCCCCGGCAAATACGCTGAAATACAGTCTTTCTTTGGGTATATTAAGCCACTTTTCCGAAGTCAGAAATTCCCAGCTCCAGGCAATGGCTTCTTCTTTAAAATAATCTCCCAGGGACCAATTTCCCAGCATTTCAAAAAAAGTACAATGGGTTGAATCCCCTACCTCATCGATGTCACCCGTTCTGATACATTTTTGTACATTAGCCAGGCGTTTCCCCTCCGGATGCTTTGCCCCCAGTAAATAAGGCACCAGCGGATGCATGCCTGCCGTAGTAAACAATACAGTCGGATCATTTTCCGGTATGATGGAAGCGCTGGGTATAACAGCATGTCCCTTTTCCCTGAAAAATGAAAGGAATTTATCCCTTAGTTCGTTGGCCTTCAATTTGAAAAACACTCCTTCGTAAACGGTTTTGGTAAAAAGCATATCTTGAATTTTTTGCTTTCGATTTCTTTGCAATCATTAAGTAGTATTATACAAACTAGCTTATACGATGTCAATTGAAGGAAATAAAGCGAACAGCCCCTCTGCAGCGCGCCTTCCAATGTCGCTCCATTTTACTGATCATAAAATTTCTCTTAGGCGACATATGTGCAAATTCCCTGTGATTTATCATGATACCGGTATGGGTAATGATATCTTTTGCAATGGCAAAGTAGACCAGATCCAGAGGTTGCAGATCATCTAAAGATACCTGAATACTATTCAGCTTTCGTATACTTCGTATATACCTATGGGGATCGGTTTTATACCAGTGCTTATCGATCTCCTTCCCGTCATTGTCCGGTAAGAAAATGCCGAAGTTTTGGTAGAAATGCACTACAAAACCAAGACAGTCCAATCCTTCCAGGGTTCTTCCATTATGCACAAAGGGAACATGCCTGTATTGTTCCAGTAATTTTTCGATTTCCGATTCCAGTTGATTTTTCTGCATAGCCGATGCTCCTTTCACATTTCAGAATACCAGCATATGCCGACGACTTGAAATTGTTGAAAGGACACGGTAACAATTCACTTTTTACAATACGGCTACATATTTATATATCAGACAATGAATACAAACCAATTTCATGAAGCGAGGTGATTCCATGGGTTTTGGACATGGCGGCAAAGGCGGCAATGACACTTTGCTGTTCTTCTTCCTGCTTCTGGTTATCCTGTTCGGAAGCGGCGGCTTCGGAAAAAACCAAGACGAGCTTCTGTTCTTCTTCCTGCTGTTGGTTATCTTGTTCCCCAGCTTTGGAGGAGGAAGGCTGTTCGGTACAGAGGAGTAAGGCAGAAAATAAAAATTAAATGGATTTTCAAATGGAGGAGCAGGACATTCAGGTCCTGCTCCTCCATATTCACTATCTCTTGAAAGTTTAAATAATTTTATAAAACCCGTGAAAAAATTTGTGTAATATGGTATTGTATATCAGAGTTAAATTTATTTAACTTTCGTTTCAAATTCATTTTAAATTTTATATATTTTTTGCTTATATTTATTTTAGGGAGGTAACTAATAGTGCTTCGCCCCGGTTTTGACAATGAAAAATACCTCGAAGAACAGACACAGGAGATTTTGAAACGTGTGGAATTTTTCAATCAAAAGCTCTACCTGGAATTCGGCGGGAAGCTTTTTTTTGATTATCATGCATCAAGAGTGCTGCCTGGTTATGATCCCAACGCGAAAATCAGACTGCTGCAAAAGCTGAAGGATCAAGCGGAAATTATACTCTGCATTTATGCGGGGGATATCGAAAGGCGGAAAATGCGGGCAGATTTTGGTATTACTTATGAAATGGATGCATTGAAGCTTATCGATAATCTTCGCTCCTGGGATCTTGATATCGCAGGAGTGGTTATTACCCGTTATAATGATCAACCTGCCGCACGAATGTTCAAAAATACGCTGGAACTTCGAAACATCAAGGCTTACATACACAGACCTACTCCCGGCTATCCTACCGATATAAATGCTCTTTTGAGCGAGGAAGGGTTTGGGTCAAACGAATATATCCGAACAACAAAACCCCTGGTTATTGTTACCGGCCCCGGTCCCGGCAGCGGCAAATTGGCAACCTGTCTTTCCCAGCTTTATCATGACAGTAAAAGGGGAATTAAAAGCGGGTATGCCAAATTTGAAACCTTCCCCATCTGGAATCTTCCCTTGAAGCATCCGGTCAATGTAGCATATGAAGCAGCTACGGCGGACCTGAAGGACCTTAACGTTATTGATCCCTTCCATTTGGAAGCCTATGGGGAGACATCGGTTAATTATAATCGGGATGTGGAGATCTTCCCTGTGCTGAAAAGAATCCTGGAGAGAGTTTCCACGGGGGACTCCATTTACAAGTCTCCCACTGATATGGGAGTTAATCGAGCCGGGTTTAGCATAATTGACGATGAAGTTGTTCGTGAAGCGTCCAAACAGGAAATCATCCGGCGATACTTCTGGTATAAAACTGAATATATTAAAGGCTTGCAGGACAAGGACAGCTTTTCCCGGGTAGAATTGCTTATGGAAGACTTCAAACTGGTTCCGGAACATCGGCGAGTGGTTGTAGCGGCAAGAGAAGTTATGAATTCCAAGCCTAAAAACGGCAAGGACAACAAATGCGGTGCAGCCATTGAACTGCATAACGGAGAAATAGCAACCGGTAAGCGGTCGGTATTGATGAATGCTACCTCCAGCGTAATATTAAATGCCATAAAAATTGTGTCCGGCATCCCGGATAATATTCATTTGCTGTCTCCCAACGTAATTGAATCCATTCAGAGCTTAAAGAAGGGCACTCTAAATGAAAAAAATATTCGCCTTAACCTGGAGGAAACCCTGATTTCATTGAGTATAAGCGCTACCACCAATCCCACGGCCCAATTAGCCTTGTCCAACCTGAAGAATTTGTCCGGATGCGAGATGCATTCCACTAATATCTTATCTTCTACAGATGATTCGGTACTGCATAAACTGGGCATTAACGTTACATGTGATCCAAGATTTCCATCGGCTGACTTGTATATTGACTGAACTTTTATGAAATAACGATTTCAGAATGCTGCTTCATGACGCTTCAAAAAATCGGACAGGAATTCCCTGTATTCTTCGTAGGTAAACAGGGCATTCAACATATCCAGCAGACTATTGGCAGACAAGCGGGACGGAAGCTGCAGCTCCTTCAACAGCTCTTCCCGCAGGCGTCTGCTGTTATGTTTTCCGGATAAGCCGTCCCGAAACAGATCCTGTTTAGTGATTCTCCTGCTTTCATCTTCAACAGACCTGCATTCGGCATTCTTCAGTGCCTGTAAAATAATCTCCTCGGACACTCCCTCTACACCCAGCAGTCCTTCCTTTGCCGGTATGCGCTTTCTCTTTTCCTTGCCGGGAATTTCCGGTATATAAGCATGCTTAATCTGCTCTGCAGGAATACAGGATTGAATATACCTGCGAATTAAAAATCCGGCCCTGTCGGAATCCGTAAGGATAATAATACCGTTTTTTTGGGCAAGTTTTCGAATCATTTTCATGCGATTCCTGTCCCGAAACAGGGCAAAACCGTTGACAGGAATAATGACTGCATCCAAAAACTGCTCCAGCTTCATCTTATCATAGATACCCTCTACGATAATTGCTTCTCTGAACTTCAAGAGCTGCTCCTTTATATTTCTTCATTCTTTAACTTGAAATAAAATTTGTTGTATATTATAACATAAAGAAGTAAATTAAGTATAATTTTTTACATTTTTAATGCTCTGGTACTTTAATTGGCTAAATAAATATTGTATAATACTCAGCAAGTAAATTTTAAAGCTGGAGTAGTATTTGTTAATTTTAGTCAATGTTGCCCTTTCCTTTTATTTTTAATACTTGTTAAGGAGGATTTTCAATTGAAAAGAGTATATAATTTTTCCGCAGGCCCGTCTGTATTGCCGCTACCTGTGTTGGAGAAGGCTCAAAAAGAGCTTCTCAATGCCAATGGCCATGGGATGTCAGTCATGGAAATGAGTCATCGCTCCGGCATGTTCACGGACATCATTGAAGAAGCCGAAAAGCTTTTAAGAGAATTGATGGACATACCCGACAATTATAAGGTTTTGTTCCTTCAGGGAGGAGCATCCACCCAATTTGCCATGGTTCCTTTAAATCTGTTCTGCAATACCAAAAAAGCAGACTATGTAAATACCGGCGTCTGGTCAAAGAAAGCCGTTTCAGAAGCAAAGAAATATGGTGAGGTGAATATAGTAGCTTCCTCGGAGGATACTACTTTTAACTATATTCCCGAGCTGGATGAATCCAAGTTCTCCCCGGATGCTGATTATTTTCATATTACTTTGAATAATACCATTTACGGCACTCGATTTTCCAAGCTGCCTGATACGGGCGACATTCCCCTGGTAACCGATGCATCTTCATGTATTTTATCCCAGGTGTATCCTGTTACCAAATTCGGACTGATCTACGCCGGAGCACAAAAAAACATAGGCCCGGCAGGTCTAACCATTGTGATCATCCGCGAAGATCTGATCGGAAATGCAATGGACTTTACACCAACCATGCTTAACTATGAAACTCATGCAAACAGCGGCTCCATGTACAATACGCCTCCCACCTTCGCAATATATGTGGCCATGCTGGTCTTCCGTTGGCTGAAGGACTTAGGCGGAGTGCCTGAAATAGAAAAATATAATATTGAAAAAGCAAGCCTGCTGTATGACTACCTTGACAATTCCAAGTTATTCAAAGGTACCGTCGTACCCAAGGATCGTTCCCTGATGAATGTACCCTTCGTTCTTCCCACCGAAGAACTGAACAAAAAATTTATCAGGGAAGCCGCGGAAGCCGGCCTGGTTAACCTGGCAGGGCATCGTTCCGTAGGCGGTATGCGAGCCAGTATCTACAACGCTATGCCTATGGAAGGGGTTAAGGCATTGGTACGCTTTATGGAAAAGTTTGAGCTTGAAAACTAATAACACGAGTAATAGAGGAGATAGCAAAATGTACAAAATAAAGATTTTTAACAATATATCCGACATTATTTATACCAATCTTCCCCAGGACAAGTATCAGATAACTGAAAATCTTGAGGAAGCCCACGGCGTTCTGGTTAGAAGCGCAAACATGCATGAAATGGAACTTCCGTCATGCTTGCTGGGTATCTCACGAGCAGGTGCAGGGGTCAACAACATTCCGCTCAAAGAATGCACTGAAAGGGGAATTGTTGTTTTCAATACACCGGGAGCCAATGCAAATGCAGTAAAAGAACTTGTTCTGTCCGCATTGTTCCTTTCATCACGAAAAATCTACGACGGAATTGCCTGGGTTAAATCCCTTAAGGGTAAGGAATATGATGTTCCAAAGCTAATCGAAAAAGAGAAATCCAGATTCACAGGCCCGGAAATCTCCGGCAAAAAACTCGGGGTTATCGGATTAGGCGCCATCGGTGCAATGGTGGCCAATGGAGCTCATGCCCTTGGAATGGACGTTACCGGTTATGATCCCTTTATTTCAGTTAAAGCAGCCTGGAGCCTGTCCCGAGCGGTTCACAGGGCGGAAAGCCTGGAAAGCCTGCTGGCAGAATCGGACTATATTTCCATCCATATACCTCTCCTTCCCGATACTAAAGATTACATCAACAGTCAGGCCTTTTCCAAGATGAAAAAAGGTGTAAGACTGTTGAATTTTGCCAGAGGAGAACTGGTTAATACAGCAGATTTGATTGAAGCTCTGCAGAACGGTACGGTAAGCTGCTATGTAACTGACTTCCCGAATAAAGAATTGCTGGCTTGTGAAAATGTTGTGCCTATTCCCCATTTAGGTGCTTCAACCCCGGAATCCGAGGAGAATTGTGCCTCCATGGCTTCCTATCAGCTGCAACAATATATTGAAACGGGGAATATCGTTAATTCGGTAAACTTCCCCCATTGTGAAATGCCCAAGACTGATGAACATCTTCGAATTACCGTTGCCCATAAGAATGTTCCCAATATGTTGGGGCAGATTGCTTCCCTGCTGGCGTCCCGTAACATCAATATTGCCCATATGATGAACAAAAGTAAAGGCAACGCAGCCTATACCATGATTGATATAGACGGTGATGCCCCTGAAGGCCTGTTCCAACAACTGGACATTATAGACGGGATAATCAAAGTCAGAATAATTCCTTAGACAAATATATTGCGATTATTTCTTACCGGTGCTGCGCCTGTCGGCTGCAGCTTTTTTTTGTTTGATGTCAGTTATATTAATCGCTTTCGGCTGTTTTAAAATCGCCGCGTTTGGTGAGATCGGTAACGATATCCGCAAACATTTTTTCATCGATTTTGAACCAACGACGATATATGATATAACCGGCCACGATAAAAATCAATGGCAGGATGAGCATGGACGCTTTCATGATCATCAAACCGGTATCAGTTACATCTTCCGGTGTCGGGGCTGAATTAATCCCGGATATGATCAGGGTTACCCCTACTATTCCGTTTCCGATGGCACCTCCTATTTTATTGATAAAGGGCTGAACAGAAAAAGTAATGCTTTCATTGCGCCGCCCCAATTTCCATTGGCCATATTCCACCGAATCTGTCAGGAACATCATCATCAGCAATTGTATGAAGGCATCACCCAGAAAAATCAGTATACCGGCCATGCCGATATACAACATATTCATAGGGGATACGAAAAAAATAAGATACCCGAGTACTACCAGGGCAATTG
>DUOI01000008.1 GCA_012838915.1 Clostridiales bacterium | reverse complement strand
TATGATTTTGCAGTTTATGTCAACAACTGCCCATGCAGCCAGCTTATCCGTAAAAGCCAGTTCTTCTACTGTTTACGTGGGGGATAAAGTTACAGTTCGGGTTACATACAAAGGCTCTAATATATTTGGCGTAGAAGCCGAATACAAAAATAGTGATTCCTCCGTACCACAATACACAGGTTCGCTTAATGGGAAAATAGCTGTGTTTGATCTTAATAAAGGCCTGTCTAATATTACAGAAGAGCTTACTTTTAAAGCGCTTAAACCAGGGAAGTCCAAAATAACTATAAGTACTAAAGTGTTTTTAGATACAGATGGAAATTCACTTGGTAAACCCGAAAAAGCAATAACAATAAATGTTGTAGAAAAACCAAAGGCTACCCCCAAACCTACTAAAAAACCAACACCAAAGCCTACGGCAAAGCCAACCCCCAAACCAAGCTCACTGCCCACACCTGCGGCTACACCCATACCTGATCCGGAATCTACTCCGGAACCTACTCCTGCGCCCATTGATGATGCCGTTGATATTAATATAGGTGGTCAAGCCCTGCGTATGTGGAAGGATTTATCCACGGTGGAGCTGCCCGATGGGTTTGTAAGAGGTACCATAACATATGAGGGGAAAGAGATCCAGGCTGCGGTCAACCAAAACAGCAAGCTCAGCCTTGTGTATTTGACCGATAATGAGGGGAATCATGGAGACTACTACATCTATGACAGCCAAACGGGCGATGTGTATTATTATACCAGAATAGAGACAAACATGTCCTATGTCATACTGCAGCCGGATGAGTCAGTAGAAATACCCCAGGGATATGTGGAAACCCAGGTTACAATTGACGGCAGAAGCGTTAAGGCCTGGATGCCGGAATCAGGTGAAGAAACCGGTTTTTACCTGGTTTATGCCATGGACAACAAGGGCAATAAAGGCTTTTATACTTATGATTCCATGGAGGATACCCTTCAAAGATTTACTGAAAGAGTAGTAGTCATTGAGGTGGAGCCGGAGGAAGAGGCAGTTGAAACGGCAGACCTGGTTGAACAGGAACAGGAACCGGGAATAATTCAGAGATTGTTTAATATTGAAGTAATAAAAATTGTGATTATAGCTCTGGCCATAATTCTAATTGCGCTGATTGCCATTCTTTTTATAAGCAGCAGGAGGCACAATTCCGGTAAATATAGATAAATAAAAGGTAATGGCGTTATTGCTCAGGAGCAATAACAAGCCGCGGACTTTTGGCATTATAATGCTCCCCTCTCTTTTTTCAGTGGATTATAATCTCACCTGCCTGCTTAGAGGGGAGCATTTCGGATTTATAGCAAGCTGCTTTTAGAGCAGCGTTCTTATTTTTCTACTCATATACCGACACCAGGTTTTTGAACAATTCCCTATGCTGTTTGATTTTCCCTTCACTTCCCAACACGCATATATAATCATTTTTCAGCACATCTGCAGCCAGACGGGACAAGGCCTTAATATCCCCGGCAGTGGCTGAAAGCACTTCGTCCCTTTCCTTCTGAATATCCTCCTGGGTCAGGCTGGTAAAGTAATTGGTCTGGGCCTGCTCACCTTTCATTTGCGGAGTTAACGGGGCGTCCAGCCGGCTGATTGTACCGATAATATATTTTTTCATTTCCCTTTCATCGGCAGTAAAATTGGCCAGATACTCCGTCAGGCCTTCGTAGGCAAGCAATGTTTCCTTCAGATTGGGATCCCGATAGGATGCAAAAAGCATCATCCCGCTTCGGGTGAAAACCACCGATACCCCATAAGCTCCTCCTTGTACACGAACACGGTTCCACAGGTAATCCAAGCCGGCAATGGTTCGAAGCACCTGCAGGGCTCCACTGTACTCATGACCTGTTCTGATAAAACTGTAACCCTTGGCTACATATTGAACCTTGCTGGGGGTAAGCAGTCCTTCATTATCTGCAGCCTCTATGAACTCAAAGGCTGCAGCCGGGAATTTCTTTTTGGGTAAGCTGTCTGTAAAGCCTTCAAAATGCCGGACAAATCTCGTATAATCCTGCTCAGGCAGAGTAATACCGGCAGTCAGGTTGTTTACACAGAAAATCAGCTGCGCTGCCTTTTCCAGGTTTGCTGCCAATTCACCGCTTCTGGCTTCAAAATCCCGTTCAAGGCCGGTTAAAAAGTGATAAAATGAAATTCCTGAATTCAGCTCTGTAAATTTTCCTGCCGGGGAAAAGTAGGAGCTTAAACGGTTCATTGCCATCATATTTCCTGATTGGTTGATGATCATTTCCATGCGGGAACGGGTTTACTGAATGATTTCCTTAAGACGAACGGTATCCCGGAAGACGGTGCCGTTTACAACCTCATTCAACAGCTCCAGCAGCTTTGGCAGCTTCTCAACAAGAGCTTTGGATCGTACCAGCAGCTTGGGTATAAACTCCCCGTCCTTACCGTTTAATGCCAGGGCCTGAATGGAATAATCAATTCCGCCTGTATGTATATTGATTTCCTTAGCCAGCTCTTCATAATGAAGGTTTCGGGTGCTGATTTTTCCCAGAATACTGACCAGCAGCCCTGCATAGGGGATTAGCTCCACAGGCACAGCACTGCTGTCAAACCAGAGGTTCAGGTAGGCAATGCCATTGGTAAACAAGGGGCTGTGCAGCACCTTTACTCCGGACACCTCCTGCTCTGTCAGCGGCAGGGATTCGGCTTCCGGCCGGATATCAGACAGTTCTACCATAGGAATGGATGCCAGATCCTGCGGAGAATCAGGCTCAGCTTGCTTTCTCATCAGTTCCCGGGTATTGTTAATTATTTCATCAATTTCCGCCTCGCTCAATTTCGCTTTATAAGCCTGGAGCATCTCGTGGACTTCGCGATCCTTTTCTTCCGCCAGGCCTGCTTTGGGTTTTACCATAAGCATACTGCTGTGGGTATTGTTCAGCAGGTATTGCTCTATTAATTGCTCAAATAAAGGTTCAGTCAGAGCCTTTTTAATTTTCTCCAGTGTATTTTCGAAACGCAGGTGCATTGTGGGATCAGCTTCATAAAGCCAGCTGTCCAAGCACTGAATCCCGTATATAAGGCCCTTCGGACTTCTCCCGTAATCCGCTTCTCGCAGCTTGAACTCCCGATAATTGATTGCAGCCTGGACCAGCCTTTTATCGATTCCTTTGTTTACAAGCTCTCTCAAAGTATTCTCGACTATTTCAATAAAGGGCTTTTCATCATTTTCATTTGCGTCCTTAACGATGATGCTGAAGGACGGTTGCAGTAAATAGTTGCTATAGGATCCGAATACATCTTTTCCGATTCCCCTTTCCAAAAGCGCTTTTTTCAGCGGAGCGGCAGGATTATCCAGCAATAGATATTGCAAAATGTCAAAAGCAAGATAGAGAAAGGGATCCGTTGATCGGCCTACCGCATAATTCAGACTGATATAGGTTTTATCTGCCGAATCCTCCTGGGTTGATATGGAATAATACACCTCATGTCTGCGCATCTGTGTAAAAGGCTTTTGCCCAGGTATTTCGGAGTCTATTTCGACTTTATCAAAGTGTTTCAGGTATTCATCATTTAAAAATTTCAAATGCGTATCCATATCGCCATTCCCGTATAAGTAGATATAGCTGTTGGATGGGTGGTAATATTTCTTATGGAACTCAATAAAGGCATCCTGGGTCAGAACCGGTATGTAATCCGGATCGCCGCCGGATTCATTTGCATAAGGAGTATCCGGATACAGGGATGCCTGTATTTCTCGGAACAGCACCTGCTCCGGAGAGGAAAAGGCTCCCTTCATTTCGTTGTATACCACCCCTTTGTAGGTCAAAGGCTTTCTTCTGCTTTCCAGCTCGTAATGCCAGCCTTCCTGCATCAGGGTCTCCTGCTTGTCATAGATATTGGGATAAAGCACTGCATCCATATAAACATCCATTAAGTTGAGGAAGTCCTTGTTATTGCGGCTGGCAATGGGGTAAATGGTTTTATCGGGATAAGTCATGGCATTCAAAAATGTATTGAGAGAGCCCTTGGCCAGCTCTACGAAAGGCTCCTTTACAGGGAACTTTCTGGAGCCGCATAACACGGAATGCTCCATAATATGGGGTACTCCCGTATTGTCCGGAGGCGGAGTGCGAAAGGTGATGGAAAACACCTTGTTATCATCATCATTCTGCAGATAGAGCAGTCGTGCGCCGCTTTTTTCATGGTGAAACTGAAATGCTGTAGCATTCAGCTCCTGGATTGGCGTAATTTCCTGTAGACGAAAGCCATGGGTTAGTTTTCCTTTTTCTGGGTTCATGGCATGCTCTCCTTTCATTTATGAAAACACAATTCAGTCTAATTGGCTTCTTGATAGTATAACCATAATAATATTCTACATTTCATTGACGATTCCTCCCATATTGATTTTTACCTATCCCAAAAGGATATCCGGCTGCATATACTGAAGGAAGACAGGAATTACTACTGGGGGTGTTATTTTGCAAAACCTATATCAAAATGATTCCGGCAATCGGACAGCTGTGGCATATATATCAGGCGGCCCGCTGCGGCCTCAAATAAGCGGCTTTGTTTTCTTCAATGATACATTAGGCGGAACTATTGTAACCGTTCAAATAAATGGTTTACCTGACTACAAGCCTGCTACTGCAACGGAAGGACCCATCGGCCCTCATGGCTTTCACTTACACAAAAATGGAACCTGTGAGATAGGCAATCCGGCTGATCCTTTTCAGGCAGCCGGTGGACACTGGAATCCAACGGATCAACCCCATGGAAACCATGCAGGGGATTTTCCTGTTTTGTTTTCCAACAGCGGAAGAGCCTACATGAGCTTTTTTACCAATAAATTTCGGGTTAATGAAGTTGTGGGAAAGGCAGTAATAATCCATCAGTATCCGGACGATTATCGAAGCCAGCCGGCGGGAAATGCCGGAAAGAGATTGGCCTGCGGCGTTATTGAATGGGCATCCTATTAGACCGGGGCCTGCTTGACAACTTAGGGAGTTATAATAAAATTATAGATAGAGTAAGCTACAGTATTGAATTATAGCGATACAGGAGGGATTGAATATGATTCACGAAAGAGGAAACATTTCTGTAAATACCGCGGATATTTTTCCGATTATTAAAAAGTGGCTGTACTCGGACAAGGATATTTTTCTCCGGGAGCTTGTATCCAATGCCAGTGATGCGATTTCCAAAATGAAAAGGCTGGTTTCTCTTGGGGAAGCTGATGATGCATCCGAGGGACAGTATGAAATACATGTTGTTTTGGATAAAAAAAATAAAACTATTCAGGTAATTGATAACGGCATCGGTATGACCGCTGAAGAAGTTAAGAAATACATCAATCAGGTGGCATTTTCCGGTGCTCAGGAGTTCCTGGAAAAATATAAGGAACAAAATGAAGCAAATCAGATTATCGGACATTTTGGTCTGGGCTTTTATTCTGCATTCATGGTTTCTGATAAGGTGGAAATTGACACTCTGTCCTGGCAGGACGGAGCAGAGGCAGTAAAATGGGCCAGTGACGGCGGTACAACTTATGAAATGTCAGCTTCCAATCACGATACCCGGGGTACCGTGGTTACTTTGCATATAGCAGAAGACAGCAAAGAGTTTCTGGACAAATATGAACTCCGAAAGATATTGGACAAGTATTGCGCCTTCTTACCGGTGGAAATTTATCTGAAGGATTTGGAGGAAGAGGAAAAGGCAGCTGCTGAGGCTTCCAAGAAAGATAAAAAGGACGGCAAGGAAGAGGAGGAACAACCCAAACCCATTAATGACACCCATCCCCTTTGGCTGAAAAGGCCTTCGGAATGTACTGACGAGGAATACAAGCAGTTTTACACTAAGGTTTTTATGGATTTCCAGGAACCCTTGTTCTGGATTCATCTGAATGTGGATTACCCCTTTAACCTGAAGGGTATTCTGTATTTTCCCAAGCTGCGCAACGAGCTTGAGAGCATGGAAGGTCAGATTAAGCTATATAACAACCAGGTATTTGTAGCCGATAATATCAAGGAGGTTATTCCGGAATTCCTCCTGCTTCTGAAAGGAGTAATTGATTGTCCGGATTTGCCCCTCAATGTATCCAGAAGCTTTTTACAAAACGACGGAAGCGTCAGGAAGATTTCCGATCATATTTCCAAAAAGGTGGCGGATAAGCTTCACAGCCTGTTCAAAACCGAAAGGGAGAATTATGATAAATATTGGGATGACATTAATCCGTTTATTAAATTCGGTTGTATGAGGGATGACAAATTCTATAATCGGGTAAAGGACATCCTGATTTATAAGTCTACCAATGGTGAGTATACTCTGCTGAAGGATTATCTCAACCGAAACAGCGACAAGCATAAGGATCAGGTTTTCTATATATCGGATGAAAAGCAGCAGGCTCAGTATATCCGCTTATTCAAGGAAAATGATTTGGAAGCCCTGTACCTGGATTCCATTATCGACAATCATTTTATTAACTTTTTGGAAATGAAGGAAACCGGTACCCGGTTCCTGAGCGTAGATTCCGATATTGCTGAAGCATTGAAAGAAAAATCGGATTCCGATAAAGAAGACAAAAACCTGCAGAAAGCATTGGAAAGCTTATTCCGGCAGTCACTAGGCAAAAAGGATTTAAACATTAAGGTAGAAGCCCTAAAAACAACCGAAGTACCGGCCATTATCCTATTGTCCGAGCAATCCAGAAGGATGCAGGAAATGGCCAGACATTTTGGCAATTATTCAATGGGCAGCTTTTCGGTTGAACAGACCCTTGTGTTGAACAAGAAAAACAATTTGATAGTTAAATTGAGAGAAATGAAGGGCAGGGAGGATCGAAAGCAGGATATTGATATGATTTGCAGGCATGTATATGATTTGGCTATGTTGAATCATAAGCCTTTGGAGCCCGAAGAGATGGCTGAATTTGTCAAGCGCAGCAACCAATTGTTATCCCGCCTGGTGGAGTTGGGAAACTGAAGAAAACCGGCAGCCGTGAACTGCCGGCTTTCTTTTGCGTGCAAACCCGTAAACCCTTTGTTATGTAAGCTGTTCTATCCTATCAAGTTGTAAAGTATGTTTTTGAAGGCACTAGAAATAAGCAGCCAAATCAATCAATCTTTCCACTATAATATCAGGCTGCACATCGGAGTGTGCCAAATCCTCCATTTTGGTTTCACCGGTCAGTACCAGCGCGGTAACAGCTCCATGCTTTGCGCCGATGGCGATGTCCGTGTACAACCTGTCCCCTACAAAAACCAGTTCTTCTTTGGTGCAATCCAGGTAATCAGTAATGTAATCCATGGTTTCCTTTTGGGGCTTGCCAAAATATTTAGGCAGGATGCCGGTAGAACGGGTGATAAAGGCGCATATGGAACCACAATCGGGGACAGGGCCATATTCAGTAGGGCAATTGTAATCCGGATGAGTGGCCAGAAAGGGTACCTGATTGCGAATCAAAGTACAGGCTTTTTCCAGCTTTTCATAAGTCAGGGTGGTATCAAACCCCACCACCACGGCATCCGGATGGTTATCCGTCAGTACAATGCCGTTATTTTCGAAATCCTCCTCCAGGGCCGGTGTGCCCAACAGATATACCTTTGGATTATGCCAGGTATTCCTGATGTGATGGATGGTTACCATACCGGAGGTAAGCAATTGCTTTTCTTCAATGGGACAGTTCATATCCGCCAGTTTGCCTAGATAGACCTGACGGCTTTTGGAAGAATTATTAGTGAAGAAAAGAATCTCTTTCCCGGCAGCTTTAACCTTTTCCAGAAATTCAAGTGATCCTTCCAATAATCGGTTTCCCAAATAAAAGGTGCCATCCATATCCAATATAAAGTAGTTTTTATCTGGCTCCAGTTTTTTGATCATGTCCGCCCTCCAATAATGTTGTTGCATTGATTTTTTTATTTTATTTGTTTTATTGCCTGGATTATGTTTATAAATATAATACAGCAGCTGCTAAATCAAGAGCTTGGATTCCAACTAACCATTGTACCGGGTTTGGTAAATATACCGGTAGGTACAAGTGTATCAACAACACGGAATCTTTGTCAACATAATGAATTGGCTTGTAAGTCTATAGTCATGAAAGGGCGTGATTCCCTTGGGCAGTTCAGGAGTTGAAAATTCCTTTTTATGCAGTGCACGCTTTAAGAGGATGATAAAGCAAAAGGCCAGCCTTTTTATATAAAGAGCTCGGACATATTTTCACCGGGCTCTTACTGATTTTAAATTAAAGATTGAGGGAAAGGACAATACATAAAGGAGCCTCTGAATTATTTGAGGCTCCTTTATGTAAGGGGTTTGGGGGTTTGGGTAACTTACACTATTATGATAACCAGCTTTGCAAAAAATAAACGTAATTTAGAAATTTTTTAAAGGATTAATGCACTTACGTGCTTTTTATTTTCCGTAAGGCACTAAGTAAGCCGGCTTAAAAGCCGGCGGACTTTACTCCAAAACTTCTACACTGCCCCCAACCTTGGTAATCATATCGCTGATATCTGCCAATGACCATGATTTTCCGTTCGGATCCGTGAGGCCGCCAAGAAGAGGAATTCGGATAATCAGGCATATGCCGCTGGGCGATGAGACCTCAATAATATTTAACAGGTTGATCACTGCTCCGGCTGGGATAAATATTCTGATCAAGGTACCGGGCTTTTGCGGGCAGGGTTCTTTACGCTTCTTACGATCCTGATTCTCGAAAGTAGGGAGTACTTGTGCATCAGCTCTGTCTGACATAAAAAATCACACCTCCTGTAACGGTATAGTATATCTTATGCTATATGTTATGAGATGTGATATTGGCAGGAATATTATATATTTGACTGGATATACTGTGCCTGTTTCTATTATTTTTCAAGTCCGCCTGTATGTGATACGGTTTCATTTTTGGAAATCAAGTGAAAATACTGCTTTTAATACAAAAAGGGCATATTAAATATAGGAATCTATTTACAGCTGGTAAAGGCGGTGCAGGATAAGTGGTTTTTTTTGTAAAGGAATTGTATCGCAGGTATATAGATGATGAAGTGGTTGCATATGGTGCAGAAATGGCCTATTATTTTCTGCTTTCCATCTTTCCTTTCCTGATCTTTATTATAACTTTAATCGGATACATACCAATATCAGAAGAGAGTATTTTGGAGTACCTGGCAATTCTGCTGCCCCATGAATCCTATGAATTAGTTCGAGAAAATGTTTTGCAGATTCTGAATAACCGCAATCTGAAACTAATGTCTTTCGGCTTTATTTCAATGATTTGGGCGTCAGCCAGCGGAATGGGAGCAGTAATGCGCGGAATCAACAAGGCCCTGTGCCAGAAGGACACAAGGCCATTTTGGATAGCTGTTCCCTTATCTGTTTTGTTTACCATACTGATTACCGCCCTCATTGTTCTTTATTTCATCCTTTTAATATTTGGGAGACAGATAGGAGCATATCTGCTCCGGATCGGACTGCCCGGGTTTTCCTGGCAGGGATGGGACATATTAAGGCATTTCATTGCTGTACTGATGATGATTTTGGTTTTTGTTTTTATTTATCGATACAGCCCATGTATAAAAATACGTTGGCGTAATGCCATTCCCGGTGCATTTTTTACTACAGCAGGCTGGTTGATCGTATCCTGGTTGTTTGCATGGTATGTAAATCATTTCTGGAATCTTTCCCGGATTTACGGCAGAATAGGCGGTATCATCGGTTTAATGATATGGTTGTTTATAAGTTCTCAGCTGATAATAATGGGCGGTGAGGTAAATGCTGTATTGATTTTCCACCGCCAAAAGAAAAGAGAATAAATCCGAAATCAATAGGCCGGCTGTTAGCCGGCCGGAAAATAAACCACTTTATCAACTTAAAGGAGAGTTATTCCGTTAAGTAGCAGGCTGCGATTTCCCCATAGAACATGGTATGAAAATCATGTTCCTTATAGTGCCTTTCCCTGATACCGCCATCCAGCAAGGAGGGCTCCATAGTTTGCTTAAAAACCACCTTGCATTCATAATGCAGGTTGCATTCTCCGATGACAGGCACTCTGACAAACTTACCGGGTAGGGCGGTGAGATTGCATTCCTTGAACTTATCATAATCCCTTCCGGATTTACTGCCGCAAAAAGCCATTGCCTCCCTGAGCTCATCGTTCAGGGGGACACTGACGGTAAAAACACCGGTCTCGTTTATTGCATGCCAGGTATACCGGGTAGTTCGTACCGGTACTATGAAAATAGGCCTGCGCCAGTACCAGGTAATTCCTCCCCAGCCCATGACCATGGTATTGTCTTTATCTTTGTGAGAGGTAAGAAATACACCGCTATGACTCAGCCGGTAGTTAACCTTGTCCAGGTATTGGTCATAGGGTATGTGTTTTACTGCATTATTACCCGGGTAACATCGTTCACACAATTTACAAAACCTCCTCCGAATTTATAAACCTTCTCATCTCTCCATCAGGGGCTTGTAATCATTAATCTGAAAGAGGGTGCGATATGCGGGACGGATAATCTTTCCTGCACTGATCAGTTCCTCCATGGAATGGGCACACCAGCCCGGCATCCGCGCAATGGCAAAGATGGGAGTATAAAGATCTTTGGGGATATCCAGCATCTTATAAACAAAGCCCGAATAGAGATCTATATTTGCACACAGGTTTTTGCCGCCTTTGAGCTCGGCAAACAATCCAGGTGTGATCCTCTCTATTGTATCATATAAATGGAATTCGTCCTCCATGTTTCTTAGCTTTGCCAATTCCCTTGCCTTTTTCTTCAGCAATACCGCCCTTGGATCGGACAGGGTGTACACTGCGTGACCCATACCATATACCAATCCCGAGCGATCAAAGGCTTCCTTATTCAGTAGTTTTATCAAATACTCCCTTACATTTTCTTCCTTTTCCCAATTGGTAACATTTGCTTTAAGGTCTTCCACCATTTCCACTACCTTGATATTGGCTCCGCCGTGTTTGGGGCCTTTCAGCGCGCCGACTCCGGCTGCGATGGCCGAATAGGTATCTGTGCCGGAAGATGAGGCCACTCTGGTAACAAAGGTAGAGTTGTTGCCCCCACCGTGCTCGGCATGAAGAATAAGTGCCAGGTCCAGTATTTCGGCTTCCATCCTGGTGAATTTACTGTTTGGACGAATCATATGCAGAAGACACTCAGCTGTACTCTGATCTTCACCCGGTATATGGATGTGCAAACTTTTATTATCGATATAATGACATTTAGCCATATAGGAATAGGCTACGAACACCGGAACCTGGGCGATCAGGTCGATACAGCGGCTTAATACGCTGTTAATGGACAGATCATCAGGATTTTCCTCGTAGGAATAGCAGGATAGAATGCACCTGGCCAGCTTGTTCATTATATTTTTACTTGGCCCCTTTAAAATTACATCCTCTACAAAGCCATCCTGCAGGTAACGGCTTTTCCACAAAATATCGCAAAATGTATCCAACTCAGCTTTGTTGGGCAGTTTGCCGAAAAGCAGCAGGAAGCAAACCTCTTCAAATCCAAAGCGTTTTTCTTTCTGGCAGGCATTTACTATATCCTCTACATTGATGCCTCTATAGCGAAGACGGCCTTCCACAGGAATCTTCTCGCCTTCATCAAATATATAACCGTGTACATCTCCAATTTGAGTAAGCCCGACCAGAACGCCCGTGCCGTCCTTGTTGCGAAGTCCCCTTTTTACATCATAATAATCAAACAGGAAGGGGTCGATGTAATTGTTGTCTGCGGCAAACTTATATAGATTGGCAACCAATTGATTCTTGTCATCAGTTGCACCATTCGTTTTCTGATTATTCATTTTATAATTCCTTTCTTTGATATTACAGCATGATACCGTGAAACGCCGGAAAGACATTACGGCTGTTCATCCCCACTAATCAGTGGTTCAGTCAATCCTTATTATTCTACAACTTCTTTTCAAACATGGCAAGCCGTTTTTATAAAAATGAAGGAAATATCTTTATAAGTTTCAATTATTATAGGCTGTTGCTCCGCAATAATCAAGGCTGAATACAAGAATCAATAATGGTGAGTTAAATATGGATAGTATAATTTCCTCTTGTATGATAATATGATAAAATGTGAATATTCAATTTAAAAGACGGGAGGCAAGGCAATTGACGGATGCATTGGTAATCGTTGTCGCATTTGTTGCCATTTACTTCATATTGAAAATTGCTTTTAAAATATTAAGAACAGCTTTGATGCTGGGCGTGGCTGCCCTGGTAGTATACTACCTTGTAGAATATGGATTTTTAAAAGGCCTGTTCTAGTATGTGGTAAGATTCCGGTAAGGATTTGTATCCGCTAAAGCAGGGGTGAAATCAGCCTGGATACAGACTCCTTAAACCGAACCAGGTAAGAGCGATTTTCATACATTTCCCGGGTCAGCTCGATACAATTCAACATATCCTCTTCGAAATGTCGCATCAATTGGGAAGCCGATTCAGTATCATATAAGACTGCATTAACCTCAAAGTTGTAAATAAAGCTGCGCAGGTCAAAATTGGCACTTCCTACCGAAGCCACCCGGCCGTCCACAATGACGGCCTTTACATGCATAAACCTGTTGTAATCATAGATATATGCCTTTACTCCCGAATCCAGAAGGTCGGACAGATAGGAAACAGATGCCCAATGCACAAAGGGATGATCCCGTTTTCCGGGAATCATAATCCGCACGTCCACACCGCATAAAGCAGCAGCTTTCAAAGCTTCCGTCAGGCTGTCATCCGGCACAAAATAAGCGGTTTGTATATAGATGCTTTTTTCAGCGCCGGTTATCATTTTAAAGTAGCCTTGCCGAATTGCATCCCATTTGGTATCAGGACCGCTGGATACGATTTGGACTCCCTTTTTTCCGATGAGTTCTTTTTCAGGAAAGTATTTTTCATTTAAGGGCAGACCGGTGCCGGCTGCAAACTCCCAGTCGCTGAGAAAGCGGAGCTGGAGGAAATCCACTGCATTTCCTTCTACCATCAGATGAGTGTCGCGCCAGAAACCATATTTAGGTGATTTGCCCAGATATTCGTCTCCCAGATTCAGGCCGCCGACAAAGGCTTTTTTTCCGTCGATAACAACAATTTTTCTATGATTGCGGTAATTTACACGGACATTGATATGGGGGAAAAAGGGCGGAAAAAATACTGCCACTTCTCCGCCGGATTGCAATATTGGTTTGGCATAACCTTTGGGAAGGGCAATGCATCCCATACCGTCATACAGCAGCCTGACTTCCACACCTTCCCGGGCTTTGGCTGCCAGGATGTCTCTTATTTTTCTGCCGATGTCATCATCCCGGATAATATAATATTCCATATGAATATGGTGACAGGCAGATTCAAGCGCTTTAAGCAGGGCGCTGAACTTCTTTTCCCCATCCTTTAAAACCTGGATCCGATTGTTTTGTGTAAAAACTGAATAAGAGTTATTAAGGTGAAGCCGTATTAATTCCTTGTCTTTTACCAATGCGGGGTGGTTGATATCCGAACTTTGCCCGGAGAGCAGCTTTTGGCAGTGGGCTTTCAGTTTTTTTTCATCTTCATCATTTTTTTTGGTAAAGGTTTGGATGTGCCGCGCATCCTGGCCGAGGAACAGGTAAAGAAAAAAACCAAGGATTGGGATGAACATAAGGACCAATACCCATGCCCAGGTAGCACCCGGGTTTTTTCGGCTTAAAAAAATTATTACAAAAGCTAATACGATATTTGCGAAAAAAATGATAACAGATAGATTTCCTATTAATTCACCAAGCTTCATGGTTTACTCCCTGCATTGTTTATCCTGGTATCATTCGTTAGTTTATAAAAAATCAGCATGGATTGAATTGACTTGCAGGATACCGACTATGACTTTTCACCGGTGTTAAAATTTGCCTTCCTTAGTATACCACAGGACAAACAGCTTAAACCGAAATTTAAATGCTTCTATTCTCATTCACTCCTGCGCTGCATAAGATAGTTTTACATCATGCAGGTAATAACAATACTCACAATGTACACCGGGCATCCATATGATGGATATGGCAAGTATTTTGTGAGGGGGGAAATGAATGGTAGAATACCTCATGCAATTCAATATCATATGGGTGGGCGTTATAGCAAGCATGGCAGTAGGGTTGGCAACAGGAGTGGGTTCCCTTCCAATCTTTTTTACCCGAAATATTCCCAAGAAGGTGCTGGATGCTTTACTGGGAGCGGCAGCCGGCATTATGCTGGCAGCCACTTCCTTCAGCCTGATAATTCCGGCACTGGAGAAAGCGGGCGGCGGGATGAACGGAGCCAGTACCGTTTTAATAGGAATCCTGGCCGGCGGAGTATTTCTGGATTTGGTGGATAAGTTTTTTCCCAATACCAATTTATCAGCGAATTCCATGCCGGAAAACAGCAGGAGAGGCATAATGTTAAGCATGCAGCCCGGTCTGCGAAAGGTATGGATGTTTATTTTGGCTGTTACAGTACACAATTTTCCGGAAGGAATGGCGGTAGGTGTGGGTTTTGGCGACGGTGACATATCCAATGGGTTGACCATTGCTATTGGAATAGGTCTTCAAAATATGCCGGAAGGCCTTGCGGTTGCACTGCCTCTGATCCGGGAAGGATACCCCAAATGGAAGGCATTTCTTATTGCGCTGGCTACCGGGCTTGTAGAACCGATTGGAGGACTATTGGGCATCGGTCTGGTAAACATTGCCCGGCCTCTGCTGCCCTTTACCCTTTCTTTTGCTGCCGGTGCCATGCTCTTTGTTATTGCTCATGAAATCATACCGGAAAGCCAGAACAGCGGGGGTCATTCCAAGCTGGCTACTCATGCATTAATGGTGGGATTTGTTGTTATGATGTTTCTGGATGTGGTATTGGGTTAGAGATTTGGGTGGAAAGCCATGTATTAAATAATGAAGATAATTGCCTCAGCAAATTTTGCAGGGGCTATTTCTTCTTTGGTTGGAATACTGTTTTATTTCATAAATTTGATGTTGACACGGAATCGTGATAATATTACCTTATATTCCTGGGGATTTTACAACAAGGAACAGTGGTGTGATGTCAAGAGAGGGGACCTAACAAATGAAACAGATAATACTGGACAGAATTCCATTTCAGCCTGACAGGAATCAGCTTATCAAAAGGCTGCATGTAGATATCAATAGTGAAGACGGAGCCCGGCTCATGTCAATGATTGAACAGGCTGAAGGTATTGGCAGACCTAAGGCAATTTATACCCTGGCCTCAATAGACAGCAAAGATGAAGACGGCGTGATAGTAGACGGTATCAGATTGTCCAGCTATGTCATGCGAGTGAATTTTGCAGATATCAACCGGGTTTTCCCCTATGTTGTTACCTGCGGCAGGGAGCTGTATGAGTGGGCGGCATGTCTGGATGATATGCTGGAGCAATATTGGGCTGATATAATAATGGAACAGGCACTTGCTGCAGCACTTAAATATTTTTACAACCATTTGGAAAATGAATACCGGCTGGGCAAATTCAAATCCATGAATCCGGGTTCGTTGGAGGATTGGCCGATCAGCCAGCAAAAGCAGCTTTTTAAAATTATCGGTAATGTACAGGAATCGATTGGCGTTGAGCTTACCGACAGCTGTCTTATGATTCCGATAAAATCCACGTCGGGCATTGTGTTTCAGACGGAATCCGGCTTTGAAAACTGCCGGCTCTGTCCCAGAGAAGATTGCCCCAATCGAAGGGTTGACTACAATCCCCAATTGCTTGATGAAAAGTATAAATTAAATAAAAAGTGATGACTTATGGGCAGAACAAAATCACCCAGAAATAAAACCATAGATATATGTGTTGAAGAAGGCAGGCATTATCTTAAGCGATGCAAAACAATAGACAAGCCTGTTGAAATTAAAGATATTATTAATGCAACCATATGTGGAGACATGTTTAAGGTTGTTCCCTGCCTGCCGCCGAAAAGTGTGGATCTTGTGATTGTTGATCCTCCTTACAACCTGACAAAACAATATCACGGTAAAACATTCAAGAAGAAAAAAAGAGATGAATACCGCAGCTTTACTGCAGGCTGGCTGGATATGGTGCTGCCATTGATTAAGGATACAGGCAGCATCTATGTTTGCTGCGATTGGGAATCCAGTCTGATAATCGGACAATTATTGATGGAACGATTAATCGTCCGCAACCGGATAACCTGGCAGCGGGAAAAGGGTAGAGGCGCCAGGGCAAATTGGAAAAACTGTCTGGAAGATATCTGGTATGCAACCATGTCCAACCGATGCACATTCAATCTGGAAGATGTGATGATACGCAGAAGGGTGATTGCTCCTTACAAGGAAAACGGAAAGCCGAAAGACTGGAAGGAAACAAAGAGAGGCAATTACAGGGACACCTGTCCATCCAACTTTTGGGATGACATTTCCGTTCCCTTCTGGTCCATGCCGGAGAATACAGCCCATCCTGCACAAAAACCGGAAAAGCTGATAGCCAAGCTAATCCTGGCAAGCTCTCAGCCGGGTGATCTGGTTTTGGATCCCTTCTTAGGCTCAGGTACAACCAGTGTTGTTGCAAAAAAGCTTGGACGAAACTATATTGGCATCGAACAAAATGAATTATATTGCGTTTGGGCGGAGAAGAGGCTGGAGATGGCAGATGAGGATTCATCCATACAAGGATATACTGACGGGGTGTTCTGGGAGCGGAATACCTTGGCGGAGCAAATATCCAGGGCTGACAGTACCGAATAAGGCAATACATAATGTGCTAAACTGCCCGGCTGATTTTTAAACACTTGTTTTTATTGTCTTTAACAGCATTAATATTGTATAATCAAAATGTAGATCCCGCATCAAGTGTAAACATATATAAACTTCTCATTAAATAATTCATTTACCGCTGAACTGCCTGTTTAATCGTCCCATTAATGGTAATAGTATTACATGTGTAGCATATAAAGCCATCTTTGTGTGTTGACTGTGATACCGGCAACCCAGGTAATAGAAAAACAGGTGCAGAAAAAACCATAGAAAAACCCGAAAGATGAATATAGAAATGTAAGGGGTTATATTATGGGATATTTGGAATTTATTCTAAATAACATAATTTTTGTACTCCTGGAAGGTGCTACTCTTCTAATTCTATTTCTGATTATAATGGATCGCCTGAGCTTAGTCAAGTCCAAATAAGTGTGTAAATTCCCTCGGCCGTTAGCGGCATGTTGTAGGGG